>NZ_CP104854.1:350000-700000 GCF_050916235.1 Maridesulfovibrio sp. FT414 | reverse complement strand
CCGACCTGCACGAATGGCGTAACGATCTCCCCACTGTCTCAACCAGAGACTCAGTGAAATTGAATTACCGGTGAAAATGCCGGTTACCCGCGGTAAGACGGAAAGACCCTGTGCACCTTTACTATAGCTTGACATTGGGTTTAGGGCTATCATGTGTAGGATAGGTGGGAGGCTTTGAAGCCGGCACGCCAGTGTCGGTGGAGCCAACCTTGAAATACCACCCTTGATAGTCTTGAATTCTAATCCAACGCCGTTATCCGGCTTGGAGACAGTGTCTGGTGGGTAGTTTGACTGGGGCGGTCGCCTCCCAAAGAGTAACGGAGGCTTGCAAAGGTTCCCTCAGGCTGATTGGAAACCAGCCGTCGAGTGCAAAGGCATAAGGGAGCTTGACTGTAAGACAGACATGTCGAGCAGGAACGAAAGTTGGTCTTAGTGATCCGGTGGTCCCGCATGGAAGGGCCATCGCTCATAGGATAAAAGGTACGCCGGGGATAACAGGCTGATCGCATCCAAGAGTTCACATCGACGATGCGGTTTGGCACCTCGATGTCGGCTCATCACATCCTGGGGCTGAAGCAGGTCCCAAGGGTTCGGCTGTTCGCCGATTAAAGTGGTACGCGAGCTGGGTTTAAAACGTCGTGAGACAGTTTGGTCCCTATCTACCGTGGGCGTAGGAGAATTGAAAAGGGTCTGCCCCTAGTACGAGAGGACCGGGGTGGACGAACCTCTGGTGTTCCTGTTGTCGCGCCAGCGGCATAGCAGGGTAGCTATGTTCGGAAGGGATAACCGCTGAAAGCATCTAAGCGGGAAGCCTGCCTTGAGATTAGTTCTCCCTATGCATCAGCATCTGAAGATTCCAGGTAGACCACCTGGTTGATAGGCCGGAGGTGTAAGTGTGGTGACACATTCAGCTGACCGGTACTAATAAATCGTGCGACTTATCTTTCTTCTCTTCCCTATAACTTTAACCTCAACGGTTAAGGTTATAAGGACCCCTATCTGACATATATTTCGGTTGGATTATCCAACCAACATATTTGTCCTTGCGACCATTGAGGAGAGGTCACACCCGACCCCATTCCGAACTCGGAAGTTAAGCTCTCCATCGCCGATGATACTGCCAGGTAGCTGGTGGGAAAGTAGGTCGTCGCAAGGACTTTTTTGTTTCCAAAAAAGGCCCTTGTCCATTCAAGGGCCTTTTTGTTTGCCTGATTTGTTTGCCCGACCGAATTTTAAAAGCCCGTACAATTCATGGAGTTGTGCGGGCTTTTGTTTTTTGGGGGATTGGGCCTCTCTTGGTATTTTTTATCTTGTAAGAACAAAAAGATGATGTAATTTACCGGTGATAAACCTTGTTTTGAATGTTGGAAAATCAATTCTAGAATGAACGGTTATTATACTAAAGTTTGTGTGTGTCCTAATTTATAAATTATTTTCTCAAATCAATGTAGTGAACAATGTATTGTTTGCGATGTAGTTGGCATCCTGCCTGTGAAAGGGTGTACTGTTTGTCTGATTTATAGTATGTCTTTGCTGCACGTTAATCCATTTTTAATATAACTGATGTAACATCCTGAGATGTGTGTGATTTTTATATGAGAGCAAAGATAACTGAATGTCATACCCAGCCGCTGAAAGTCTTAATTGTTGAAGACAGTCTGACTTTTTCAGGAATTCTTAAACGGCGTATAGGCGAATCTCTGGATATTGAGTCCAATGTTTTCGGTAGTTACGCTGAAGCTGAAAAATATCTTGAAAATGCACATTGCGAATTTTTTGCGGCCTTGCTTGATTTGAACCTACCGGATGCTCCGAATGGAGAAATCGTTGACCTTGTGGTTTCACACAATATTCCGTCTATAGTTTTTACCGGAGAAGTCAGCGACGATCTACGCGACATCATGTGGGCAAAGCGTATTGTTGACTATGTCCCAAAGGAAAACCTCAGTAATATTGATCATGTCGTTAGTCTTGTCGATCGGCTAAGAAAAAATATTTCCACTAAGGTACTTATTGTGGATGATTCAAGTACAAGCAGGCATCTGTGTCGAAGCCTGCTCGAAGTGTGGAATTTCGAGGTAGTCGAGGCGAAGCATGGCCGTGAAGCTCTAACTATCATTAAAAACGATGAAAATGTAAGTCTTGTAATTGTCGATCACTATATGCCCGAAATGGATGGCCTGACCCTGGTAAAAGAACTAAGACGAAAATATTCCAAATCACGGCTGCCTATCATCGGCCTTTCCGGGGTTGGCGGCGCCACTACCTCAGCCTATTTTTTGAAAGCCGGTGCCAATGACTATATTCACAAGCCTTTTTTGACGGAAGAATTTTATTGTAGAGTTACACATAATATTGAAAATGCCGAATATATAAGCATGATTAAAAGTTTGTCGGATCGCGATTACCTGACGGGCATTTTTAATCGACGCTCTTTCTTCCAATACGGTGAAAAACTTTTTGAACAGCAGCGTCGTACTGGATCGAATCTTGCCGTTGCCATGATTGATATAGATCACTTCAAATCTTGTAATGATACATATGGACATAATGTGGGGGATGAAGTTATCCAGAAGGTTGCGCGATCCTTGTCAAAAAGATTTCGAAAGTCTGACATTGTCTGCCGTTACGGAGGGGAAGAATTTTGTATCCTCTGTACAGGCATTGATCTCTGTGCGGCAGGAAGTATTTTTGAGTCGATTCGATCTGAAATAGAACAATCCACTATATATGTTGGAAAGAAAGAAATCGAAATTACTGTCAGTATAGGGCTTTGTTGTACTCAGTCCGAGTCCCTTGCTGAAATGATCTCCATAGCTGACGATATGCTGTACAAGGCAAAAAAAGGTGGACGTAACCTGGTGTGCTCTTCCGAATATTAGTCCATTTGCTCTTGTCACCTGATCTTTTTATTATTTTCTAATTTTTGTGCTTGCATACTGCAGCGACTGCATTACATTCCATCCTATGAAAACAGAACTTAAAATTCCAATACTTACCCGTAGAATAGTTTCCAATGCGTTTAGTGACGACGATTTGAACAAGCTTGCAGCCGGACTGGATGCTCCTGAGAACAGGATGACAGAAATCGTTGGCGCGCTCATAAATGTTCATAAAAACAATGTTCATGATACTCGGGAAATTCGTGAAAAGTTTAAGGATATGACTCTAGAGCTGGCTCCGGTCAATGGTCATATAAACCTGTACTGCTCCAGAGTTCCAATGGATTGCCTTTACGATGGCAGGCATGTGATTTGGCAGTCCATTGAACATGTTTCTGCGGTCATCAGGGATATTATTTTTGCTCCTAAACTTACTTGCGAAGGGGATGGTTGCCGCTCTTCAAACATCAAAAAATTTGTTGAGCATTCAGGACTGATGTATCGTGGTGAGCGCGGTCTCGTAATGTTTACATGGGGCGGGCATCAGGTTCCTCTTGATGAATATGATTTTGCAAAAGAACTCGGTTACTGGACAGCTCTGTTTATGCCCGACATGGAAAATATAACCGGGTGTGGCGTAGGCATTATGAAAGCTCCCTTTAAAGGAGCACAGGTTGCCTATGCAAAGCAAAATACTTTTGAAAGATTCGGCAGGCGCGATTTTATCGGGTTTTCCGAAAAACAGATTCTTGCCGCAGAAGCTCCCAATGAGCTTGTTACACAGCTGCTGACCTTCCCGACCATTGAAGAACGCATGGAGGCCTTCATTCGTGCGTCACACAGGGGGAAAGTTCACCCTGGTGGCGCTGGCACAATTGAAGAAATTCTGACCATGCTGGCCCTTCTTTCCATGCCGGAAAACAAGGACATCCATTATGAATTCGATCTGGTTGAGAAAGGCGGAGGCGTCTACTTCAAGGAGTTGGTTGAATATCTCAATATCTGTTTTGGTGACGCTCTGGATAATCTTTTCAATGTCCATGTCGGGACAGCCCGGGCGTATGCGAACTTCCTTGCGCATGAAACCCGCAATTTGAATACCCGTTATCTCTGGAATGATGATCTTGTATTTGATCCGCGTATTCAGAAGCCTTTTGAAGTCACTTTCGAGTCCATGGAAGAGCTTGATCTTTCGCGGGATCAGGAACCGTTTTCCCTGCTGATCAATCTGCGCAGGTTCTTTTCTGCTGTTGTCCATCTTTCGGTTAAGGATCCGGATATGCTTGATTCTTGGGGGGCAGACCGCCCATTGATCAAGGGAGATGCATCCATTGTGCGGGCTACAGATGAATTCGTTCGTAAGCTGGCTCATCAGGGCAGGATTCATCCGAGTAAGAATAATACTCCGTCGTACAGAATAGTGTAGGCCAACCTTTTCTGATCTACATTTTAAAGGCAGTACTTACGGTACTGCCTTTTTTATTTGCGAAATTTTAGAAGCCATTCAACTGCAATGAATCTGTGACTATTATTTGATTCCGGCTTTAATCAGTCTCAATGTTTCAAATGAATAGTTCCCGTACAAGGCGCTGAAAACAGGCGCCAGCTGAAGCAAGCCCTCTTCTTCAAAGAAGCGGATGGTGTCCTGCAGGCATTCCAGTTCTGAATTGCTGAAATCAAGCACGTCAGTAACATCCAGCTTTCCGGCTTTAACGCAGGCTGTCAGATGGCTGTATATGGTCGCTTCCTTGATGCCCCGCTCTTTTGCAACTTTACCTACATCCTGAAGGTCTTCAAATATTTCGAGGGTTTCAATGGCTGATGCTGAAACGGTTGTTTCGGTGACAACTGGCTGGGCTGTCGGGGGTGATTTGATTTTATCCTGTGGGATGGGAAACAGATCGTCCGGTCTGCCGTATTTTTCTGCATGTTTCTCGAGGAGATCAACTATTGCAGCCCCGTAGCGGAAAATTTTCTGATCACCCAGTCCGCTGACGGCATACAGTTCTCCTGTTGTTTTGGGCCGGTAGCAGGCTAGCTCAAGCAGTGTCTTGTCGGCAAAGATGGCATAGGCCGGGACATGCTGTTCCTGAGCCAGATTCATTCGCAGGTTGCGCAGTCCTTCAAGTAGTTCCTGCGCCTCGGAAGTAGTCAAAGACGGACTGTTTGCATCGCCAATTACAAGCTTTGCCCGTATTTTGTCTGTACGGCTGCCTTTGGTTTTTGCCAGCACCGGGTCCTTTCTGAAGGCTACAGCGCGCTCCTTGCGCAGTACCTGCCAGCTTTTGGCATTAAGTTTCAGGGAGCCGTAGCCCTCCATGTCCACATCCAGTAACCCTTGCGAAACAAGTTGGCGATGGATGGAAAGCCACTCATCTTCTGTAAAATCCTTGCCTATGCCGTATGTGCTCAGTGCATCGTGTCCGAAACTTGAGATGCGCTTGCTCGCTTTGCCGAGAAGTATGTCGATAAGGTAGTTGGCACCGAACATCTGGTCCGTGCGAAAAATATTGGACAGGGCTTTCTGGGCGGCAATGGTTCCGTCAAAGGTAGAGGGCGGATTGCTGCAGGTGAAGCAGTTGCCGCAGGGGTCATCGAGTTCCTCTCCGAAGTAGGAGAGCAGAGATTGCCGCAGGCATCCCGGAGATTCACAGTAGGCAAGCAGGGCGTTCAGTTTGCGAAGTTCAAGGGCCTTGCGTTCATCCGGGGCATTGCCGGACAGGATCATGCGTTTGAGCATGCCGATATCCTGAATACCGACGGACATCCAGGCCTCGGCGGGCAGTCCGTCCCTGCCTGCGCGTCCTGTTTCCTGATAGTAGGCCTCGATTGTCTTGGGAAGGTCAAGATGGGCCACATAACGCACGTCAGGCTTGTCGATACCCATGCCGAAGGCGATTGTCGCGACCATGACCAGACCGTCCTCCGCCATGAATCTTGCCTGGTTGTTTTCCCGGGTCTGATTGTCCAGGCCGGCGTGGTAGGGCAGGGCGTTGATTCCGTTTTTGCAGAGCCATTCGGCTGTTGATTCAACTTTTTTGCGGCTCATGCGGTAGACAATTCCGCACTGGGCAAAATGCTCGTTCTTTATGAAGTTCAGGAGCTGCCGCTTTTCGTTTTCTTTGGGTACAACAGTATAACGGATGTTGGGACGGTCAAAACCGGTGGCGAAAATATCGTCTGTGCAGAATCCCAGGCGATGCAGAATCTCGTTTCTGGTCGGGCCGTCAGCGGTGGCGGTAAGGGCCAGCCGGGGAATGTCCGGAAAACGCTCGGCAAACTCTGACAGGCGCATGTAGTCGGGGCGGAAATCATGTCCCCATTGGGCCACGCAGTGGGCTTCGTCAATGGCAACAAGGGAAATCCTGATTCCCGAGAGTATGTCCATGAATCCGGGCTGAGCGAGCCTTTCCGGGGCTACGTAGAGCAGGTCCATATCCCCGGCATGCAGCTCATGGATGATGAGGCTCGCCTCGGAAGGCTGTACCGAAGAGTTCAGGCAGGCGGCCCGGACACCCATCTGCCGCAAAGCTGCCACCTGATCGCGCATGAGGGCTATAAGCGGCGATATGACTATCCCGACCCCGGAGCGCAGTATGGCCGGAATCTGGTAACAGGCAGACTTGCCGCCGCCTGTAGGCATGAAGACCACGGCATTGCCGCCACCCATGACACGGCTGATCACCTGCTCCTGAATGCCCCGGAAGGAATCATATCCGTAGGTCTGTTTCAGGACATCAAGCGGAGTGCGCGTGTTCGCGTTCATGGCCGGATAATCAGCGGCAATACCGTTAAAGCTCATGGCAGGCTACATGGCCCAGCCTTCACCGTCAGGGCCGCAGGTCAGTACCTGGGCTCCGGATGCGGTAACGGCGATGGTGTGTTCGAAGTGTGCGGAGGGCTTGCGGTCTCTGGTAACGATGGTCCAGTGGTCCTTGAGTGTTTCCGTTGATTTGCCTCCGGCATTGATCATGGGTTCCACTGCAATGACAAGGCCCTGCTTCAGTTTGAAATCCTTGAGAACTTTGCTGTGGTAGTTGGGCACCTGCGGATCTTCCCAGAGGCCTTCGCCGATGCCGTGCCCAACAAGCGTATCCACAACGGAGAATCCTTCATGGCGGGCGTATGTGGCCATTTTTTTAGCGATCTTACTCCATTTAACTCCGGGCTGAATATCCCGGATGGCGATGCGCAGGCACTCTTCCGTTACGTCCAGAAGCTTCTGTTTCTCGTCATCAATTGTGCCGATGGCATGAGTGCAGGCGCAGTCGGAGCACCAGCCGTTGAGTTTCACTCCGATGTCAATGCTCAAAATATCTCCATCTTCCAGTTTCCGTGCGGAGGGTATTCCGTGGACAACAGCTTCATTGACTGACATGCAGCACCCGGCGGGGAAGGGAACCTTTCCGGGAACCCCTTTGAAGAGGGGAGCCGCATTGTTGGAAATGATGAATTTTTCAACTTCGGCGTTGATTGCTTCTGTGGTTACGCCCGGTTCAGCCATTTCCCTGGCTATCATGTGGGCTTTGTAGAGCAGAAGGCCGGCCTCGCGCATGAGGTCGATCTGCTTGCTGTTTTTCAGGATCATTTATCGGGACTCCGTATAGTTGTTTCGTGAAGGACTAGGGATACTATTTAGGGTGGGGATGTCAACCCGATAACAGCCCGACTGGAATATGTCTGGATTGCTGTTTCACTCAGAAAAAAAGCTTGAACAGGATGAAGAGAATTATCGGCCCCAGCAGCAGACCCTTCAGGAATGAACACATGCTGATCCACAATGTATGGAGCAGGGGGGCAAGGGAGCTGATCCCTCCAGTCTCCCCGGTTAGGCAACAGCCGTTTGCGTGACCGCATTCCGGACACTTTGAGGGGGGCATTGGAATTTCGGACCCGCATTGTCTACATTGGTATTTATCCATGATTAAGATTTATTCCCTGCGTGAATGTTAAGCGAGGGTAAATAGTAGTGTGAATTCCCTGCGCACGAATGCGTGCGCTCACTAAAGGACCTTGAATCCGGGCAATTCAAAATTTCTGGACTAAAATATCCATTTGCGTATTCTATAAGTTAAATAAGGTCTGTTTCAGTGGCTGGTTAACCTGTTGAGCCTGCGGTGGTGCCTGATGGAACATAAATATGGTGGTGAAGTTGTTTCTGTGCGCGGAAGTGTGGTGGATGTCCGTTTTCAAGAAGAGGTACCACCCTTGCTTGCAGTCATGTATTCGCAGAACGAGCGCAGGGTCACCATGGAGGTTGCCGATCATCTGGACATGAATTCTGTGCGCGCTATTGCCATGACTCCCACAGGCGGGCTGGCCCGCGGCGACAAGGTTGTCTCCGATGGCGAAACCCTGAAGACACCGGTGGGTGAAGAGCTGCTCGGCCGTGTTCTCAATGTGTTCGGGGAACCTGTGGATGGCCGTGAGCTGCCTTCGGAGCTGGAATACCGCTCCATTCACAACCAGCCTATTGAACTCTCGCAGCGCGTTGTTTCCGAAGAAATTTTCATGACCGGCATCAAGGTCATCGACCTGCTCATGCCGCTGGAAAAAGGCGGCAAGGCCGGACTTTTCGGCGGAGCCGGGGTCGGCAAGACCGTTCTGATCACCGAGCTCATCAACAACATGGTCGGCGCACACAGCGGCATAAGCATCTTCTGCGGTATCGGCGAACGTTGCCGTGAAGGCGAAGAGCTTTACCGTGAGATGGGGGATGCCGGGGTTCTGGAAAACACGGTCATGGTTTTCGGCCAGATGAACGAGCCTCCGGGGGCAAGGTTCCGTACCGGGCACACAGCACTTACCATGGCCGAATATTTTCGCGATGACAGAGGCAAGGATGTCCTGCTGCTGATCGACAATATCTTCCGTTTCATTCAGGCTGGGATGGAACTCTCGGGATTGCTGGGGCGGCTGCCCTCGCGCATGGGCTATCAGCCGACGCTGGGATCAGATCTTGCCGAGCTTGAAGAGCGCATTTCCACTAGCCGTTCCGGGGCCATCACCTCCATTCAGGCTGTCTATGTTCCTGCCGACGACCTCACTGACCCTGCGGCAACCCATACTTTTTCACATCTTTCATCATCAATAGTCCTTTCCCGCAAACGCGCTGGGGAAGGTTTCTACCCCGCCGTAGATCCGCTGGAATCCCGGTCCATGATGCTTTCCCCTGCCATTGTGGGGCAGAGGCATTACGATGTGGCCCGCGAGGTAAGGCGCACGCTGGCCCAGTACGAGGATCTCAAGGATATTATTGCCATGCTGGGGCTGGAGGAACTTTCCCGCGAGGACCGCAGTATCGTGTCCCGAGCACGCAAGCTTGAAAGGTTTATGACCCAGCCGTTCAACACGACCCGCCACTTCACGGGCATGGACGGGCGCATTGTTTCCCTTGAGGAGACTGTTACCGGATGTGAACGTATCCTGAATGATGAGTTTCCGGATGCTTCCGAACGTGACTTCTACATGATCGGTTCTATTGAAGAGGTAGGGAAATGAGGTTGAAAATCCTGCTGCCCACGGGGCTGTTTCTGGACCGGATTGTGGACAAGGTTCTTGCCGAGAGCAGTGTAGGCGGTTTCTGCCTGCTGCCGAAACACATAGATATGGCCTCGACCCTTGCTCCCGGAATATTGACCTATTTTGAAGAAGGCGAACCAAACTATCTTGCAGTTAACGGCGGGGTTCTGGTCAAGCAGGGAGACGCTGTACGCATCTCTTCCCGGGGAGCGGTTGCCGGTGAGCTGGGGGAGCTGCAGAATGAGGTCGAGCGTATGCAGGATGAGGCCGTGGAGGCAGACAAGTCGGCCAGAAGCGCGGTTGCAAGACTTGAAGCAGGATTCGTGCGCAGCCTGATAGAGGTGGAAACGAGGTGACAGCAGAACGACGTCAACGCGAATCCGGTTCGGAAGAGTTCCGCAGGACTGTCGGCTCCAAGGAACGGCGCAGGCTGAGGGCTGAACAGAAAGGAGATGTCGGTACATGGTCCGCGTTCGGTCACATGGGATCTGTCGGCTGGTTTGTCGCCCTGCCCACAGTGCTCGGCAGCCTGTTCGGGGTCTGGCTGGATCGCCGCTGGCCGTCACCGTTGAACTGGACCCTGACCATGCTCGGGGTCGGCCTGTTTACCGGGTGTGTTTTTGCGGCAATCTGGATGAACCGTGAAAAGAATCGCATCATCAGGGAACGTGAAGAATGGGAAAGCGAGGACCCGAAACCCAAGGGAGATCGAGATGATACCGGCAGATAGCGTCCTGAAGGCGTTTTCCTCTTTCGGATTTGGGATGCTGTTTTCGGGATTGCACTTCGGCGGACTCTGGATGACGCTCCGGGTGCTGCCTTATTGCAGACGCCCCCGGCTGTTTTTCTGGGCCAGCTATCTGGGCCGTATAGCTGTTACCCTTTGGGGATTCGCACTGGTTATGGAGTATGGCGGACCGGCCTGGATGGTTTCGTTTGTCGGCTTCTACCTGATGCGGGCTTACCTGCTTTCTCGGGTGAGCGGGGCGGGAATGTGTGATTTTCTGACCATGAAGAGGATGACATGGAAATAAGTCCTGACCATATCATCTATTTCAGCTCCGGATTCATCATGCTGAATGCCACCATCCTGTTTACATGGGCGGTAATGTTGCTGCTTGTGATGTTCTCATGGCTGGTGACAAGGCGCGTAACATCGGCTTCTATCGTTCCCGACAGCCAGAACATTCTGGAAGTTCTGGTCGGCGGATTGCTTTCGCAGATACGGGATGCCACCAATCAGCGGCCGGAAAAATTCCTGCCCCTTCTGGGGACATTGTTTATATTTATCCTGCTGTCCAATCTCCTTTCTGCCATACCGGGATTCCAGCCTCCTACGGGATCCCTTTCAACAACTACTGCCTTCAGCCTTATCGTGTTTTTCTCTGTGCCGTACTACGGCATCAAGGAAAATGGATTGCGCAATTATTTGAAGGGGTACATCAGACCTTCCCCATTTATGCTGCCGTTCAACATAATCGGCGAAATCAGCCGCACATTTGCGCTGGCGGTCCGCCTGTTCGGCAACATTTTAAGCGGAACCATGATGGGAGCTATTCTTCTTGTGATAATGCCCCTTTTCGTACCTGTGATCATGCAGTTGCTCGGGCTGCTTATAGGTGTGGTTCAGGCATATATTTTTACTGTGCTGGCTGCGGTCTTTATTGCGGCCGGACTGGAAGTTCATTCATAAGGTTCTACTAACGGGCTTTACTCGGTTGAGCCACCTGATTCAGTTTGAACAGTGCGTATAACTTCAAGGAGGAATAAGATGGAAACTCTTGGTTGGATTGCTTTCGGGTCGATAATTTCGGCCGGGATATGTATGGGCATCGGGGCCATCGGTCCGGCTATTGGTGAGGGTATGGCTCTCGCGCGGGCATTGAGTTCAATTGCCCAGCAGCCGGATGAGACCAATACGATCGTCAAGTTTCTGTTTGTGGGAATGGCGATGGTCGAATCAACAGCCATCTACTGCTTCGTGCTGGCCATGATATTGCTTTTCGCCAATCCTTTCTGGGCCTATTTCCTTGAAAAGGCCGGAGGCTGATAATGCTGTTGGACTGGTTCACGATCTTTGCTCAGATCCTGAACTTCTTCGTCCTTATGGTGTTGCTGAAGCTGTTTCTTTACGGCCCGATAGTCAATGCCATGCAGGCACGGAAGGAGCAGGTTGCTGCGGAGATGGCCGGGGTCCGTGCGGCCCGTGCCGAAGCCGAGGCCTTATCGGTAAGGCTTGATTCCGAGCGCGAAGAGCTGGATGAACGGGCTGCGGAAGTCATGGCCCGCATTCATGCCGAGTCTGAGGAGTGGCGCAGGCAGGCTGAGGAATCAGCCCGTGCCGAAATCGAAACCATGCGTGACGAGTGGCTTGCTGCGCTTGGGCGTGAAAAGGAAGCCGTAGCCCTGAATCTGCGCAAGCGGCTTGTCCATGAGGTTGCGAAGACAGCTGCCCGCATGGTCAGGGATCTTGCAGACAGCGAATTGGAGGAGTTTGTGCTTGGCGGATTCATCCGCAAAATAGCGACCGAGGCCAGCGGGATGGATTGCGGAAGCTGTGAAATTCTGGTCCGCACGGGATTCGAGCAGACCCCGGCACATAGGCATAAGCTGGAAACAATCCTTGCAGATCTTTTTCCGTCGGGGAATGAACTGGTTTTCCTTCATGTTCCCAAGCTCGGCCTTGGAATGGAACTGATCGCCGGGGACCGTAAATGGGAGTGGAATCTGGCCTCCTACACGGAGGAACTTGAACGGAAGATTCTGGATGAGATCCGTGTTGAGTAAACTGGGTGTAATTGGTGAAGTGTTTCGTTTGAACAGCATGTTCTCATTAAGAGAACTCCTGTATTTATGCGTCAAAATGTGATTGTCAGACGGTGTCCATGCAAGGAAAAGATGAAAAGTATCAGGGATTCCAAAGGGGCTTAGCTCCTTTGGCCGCCGGAGGCGAAATCAAATCGTCTAAAGCGCAAAGCGCATCATAATCAGCCCTTCAGGGCCGCCGGAGGCAGACCGGTATGGGATTCATATCAGAGAATATAGATAAGGCGCTCGGCGCAGTGGAAAAAGGTCGTGAAAACATGGACTACAGCCCGCAATCCCGCGAGGTGGGCAGGGTTCTTTCCGTGGCGCGCGGCGTGGCGCGCATAGAGGGTCTGGGCTCGGTGCGTTCAGAGGAGTTGATTACCCTCGGGGTCGGAGTACCGGGTATGGCACTGGACTTGTTGGAGGACTCCATCGGGGTGGCGCTTCTCGGCTCCAATACCGGGCTTAGGGCTGGTGACGAGGCTGTTCCGTCGGGACAGGTTCTCAGTGTCCCTGTCGGGGAATCCCTGCTGGGTCGCATCGTTGATCCTCTCGGCAACCCTTTGGACGGTGGGCCGCATCCTGAGACATTTGAAACCCGTGTTGTGGAGTCCGAGGCCCCGCCGATTCTTATGCGTGCCCCGGTTGATACTCCCATGGCAAGCGGGATCAAGGTGATCGATACCCTGATTCCCATCGGCCGCGGACAGCGTGAACTCATCCTAGGGGACCGGCAGACCGGTAAGACCGCCATTGCGCTTGATATCATCCTGAACCAGAAGAAGGGGGATGTGGTCTGCGTGTATTGTGCCATCGGTCAGCGCAGTGCTTCGGTTGCGCGGGTAATCGACACCCTGCGTTCTCACGGGGCCATGAGTTATACGTTCGTGGTGGTTGTAGAAGGCGATGCTCCTTCGGGGATGCAGTACATTGCTCCTTATGCTGCCACCAGCATGGCGGAATATTTTATGGAACAGGGCAAGGATGTCCTGATTGTTTACGATGACCTGACCCGCCATGCTCAGGCATATCGGCAGCTCAGTCTGCTCATGCGCCGTCCTCCCGGACGCGAGGCTTTTCCCGGCGATATTTTTTACATCCATTCAAGGTTGCTGGAACGTTCCACAAGGCTCAAGCCGGAGCACGGCGGCGGAACACTGACCGCCCTGCCCATAGTGGAGACCGAGGCCCAGAACATTTCGGCCTATATTCCTACCAACCTTATTTCCATCACAGACGGGCAGATTTACCTGTCGCCGGTTCTGTTTCAGAAAGGCATGCTCCCAGCTATAGATGTGGGTAAGTCCGTATCCAGAGTGGGCGGAAGGGCACAGGCCCCGGCTTACCGAAAGGTTTCCGGAGACCTGCGGCTGACCTACTCTCAGTTTCAGGAGCTGGAGGCTTTTGCCAGATTCGGAACCCGGCTTGATCAGGATACCCGCAAGCGCATTGAACACGGTCTGCGGGTGCGGGAACTGCTCAAGCAGGACCGTTTTTCTCCGCTGAACGCAGCTGAGCAGGTGGTCATACTCTGGACCGTGTCACTTGGACTGCTGGATGACATCCCGCTTGAACGGATCAGTGAGGTTCAGGAATATTTGATCACAAAGCTTGAGGAGGGCTTTGAATCCATGGAAAGACTGCCTCAAGCCGGACCGAAGGACGGAGTCTGGGCGGAGTTGGAAAAGGCCATAGTTCACCACATGTCCTTGTGGAGGGAGGCAAATGCAGCAGCTTGAGGCCGTACGCCGAAAGATAGCAACAACCGGCGATCTGCTGTCGGTGGTCAAGACCATGAAGGCCCTTGCCGCGGTCAATATCCGGCATTTTGAGAATGCTGCAAAGGGAGTCGGAGAGTACGCCGAGGTGGTCGAGCAGGGCTGGACGGTCTTTTTCCGCAATGCCGGTATTCTGCCGCGCGGTCCGCGTACAGGGACGGCTGTGGTGCTTGCCATTGGCTCGGATCAGGGCATGTGCGGGCAGTTCAATGAGGCCGCCAGAAACCGGACTCTGCGTGCCATTGAGGAACTTTCCGCGGGTGGCCGCATTGTTTCCTGCTGGACCTGCGGGGAGCGCATACAGGGGGCACTCGAGGATGCTGGCGTGACGGTTGAGCAGAATTTTCGTGTGCCCGGAAGCCTGCGAGGCGTTGATACGGTTGTTGATGAAATAGAGCGCAAGCTTGAGGCTTGGAGGGCCGGGCACGGGATGACCGGTTTCAGCATTGTCGGCAACCTGCATGTGACCGATGGCGATAAGGTCTCAGTGAACCATGTGTTTCCCCTAGAAAAACGGAGCAGTAATTCCGCATGGGAAGGGCGTTCCCTGCCCATGATCAATGTTCCGCCGGAAAGTCTCTTTTCAAGCCTTTTTCGAGAACACCTTTATATTTCAGTGTACGGGGCCATAGTCCAGTCTTTGGCCGCGGAAAACAGTGCAAGGCTTGCCGCCATGCAGGTGGCCGAGAAGAATATCATCGAGCATGTCGAGTTGCTTGAGTCCGAGTACCGCAACACCCGTCAGGGGACCATCACCGGGGAACTGCTGGACATAGTCGCCGGGGTGGAGGCTGTTGTGGGGGGGTGACGCAGCCGTTAAGGATTGGCGTTTTCTAAGTCGATTTCAGAGTTTGTTGATAATTGGTGCCATGGTAGTACGATTTATGTGTCTTTTTCAACGAAAAAGCCCGCCTGCTGACGCAGACGGGCTTTTTGCTGTGGGTGGTATGTGATTCTTTTTTAGGAGTGATATTTATACTTCCTGAGCGGCCTTGGGCTGCACGAACTTCACGAGGAAGATTGCAATTGCGGCAATTGCGGCGGCTATGCCGATCAGGATTGAGATGTTCATATCGAGTCCGAAACCGATTTCAGCCTGGCTGATGAAGGTTGCAACAACCGCGGTCATGAAGGTTGCGGGGATGGATGCAATCCAGTGGAACTTGCCTTTCTGAGCGAGGTATACTGCGGAGGTCCAGAGAACCAGCATGGACAGGCACTGGTTGGAGAATCCGAAGTATCTCCAGATTGCGGAGAAGTTCTGGGTGGAGATCACGTAACCAAGGGCGAACAAGGGAACTGCGATCATGAGGCGCTTGATTGCGGGGCCCTGATCCATCTTGAATGTTTCCGCAACGATGAGGCGAGTGGAGCGGAATGCGGTGTCGCCACTGGTGATGGGCAGGATTACGACTGCGATGATTGCGAATATGCCGCCGATGGGGCCGAGCAGGGTGTTTGCCACTTCAGAAACTACTGCGGAAGGAGAACCGGCAGCGATTACTGCGTTAAGGGCTTCAGGGGAATCGTAGAAGGAAAGGCCGATGGTACACCAGATCAGGCCGATGATGCCTTCGATGATCATTGCGCCGTAGAATACGGGGCGTCCTTCTCTTTCGTTTTTCACGCAGCGGGCCATAAGCGGGGACTGGGTGGCGTGGAAGCCGCTGATTGCGCCGCAGGACAGGGTGATGAAGAGCAGGGGCCAGATGGGTTTGCCTGTGGGGCTGGTGTTAACAGTGAAGTCGAGGTTGGGAAGAATCGGGTGCCCGCTGAACATCAGGGCGGCGGCAAGGGCGATGGTCATGACCAGCAGCAGTGCGCCGAACAGGGGGTAGAGCTTGCCGATGAGTTTATCGATGGGAAGAATTGTTGCCAGGAAGTAGTATCCGAAGATGCAGGCCACGAGGATGCCGGTGTTGATTCCGGTCAGGCCGGTGAGCAGTTTGGCGGGGGAAAGTACGAATACTACACCGACCAGCATGAGCAGTACGAAAGCGAACACGCGCATAACCTGACGGGCGGACATGCCGAGATATTCACCGACCAGTTCGGGTACGGATGCCCCGTTGTTGCGCAGGGAGAGCATTCCGCTGAAATAGTCGTGAACCGCACCGGCGAAGATACAGCCGATAACGATCCAGATAAGTGCCACAGGTCCGTAAAGCGCACCGAGGATGGGGCCGAAGATGGGGCCGATTCCGGCGATGTCCAGCACCTGGATGAACATGAGCTTCCACATGGGCATGGGCATGTAGTCCACGTCATCGCGCATGGCGTATGCGGGGGTGGTGCGGTTTGCGTCCGGGGCAAAAACGTTGTCCACGAATTTACCGTAAATCAGATAACCGACGATAAGTGCTGCCACACAGGCAAAGAAAAATAGCATTGTAAGGTCCTCCGTTCCTAGAGCTGATAAAAAGTATGAGCCCTTGTTGCACGGAATGAGGACCGGATTCTACGGTTTGTGTCTGAAGTGTCGTTTTCGGTGTTTGAAATGACTTTTGGGGCTGAAGGGCTTAATTCACACTCTTCAATTCCGCCACAACCTCGTCAACTGCCCGGCTGAAAAGTTTCATGACCTGACCTTCGGTCTGGGGATGACCTTTCTTGAAGATGTAGATGGGAACTGCCTTGTTCTTTTTTTCCGAATAGAAGTAGAAAAGCCTGAGTCCCTTGCGGGCGGAAATGCGCAGCATGGTGATGGCTACCCTGATTTTGCGAAGGGCGAGAGTGTTGAGGCCCCGATATACTACCCCGTTACCCGGTTTTTTGAGGATGAGTTTTTTGGCTTTGGCAATGTCTTTTTGTGCCTGTGGGTATTTTTTGAGCAAGCTTTTTTCATAACGCAGGTAGGCCTCTGTTTCCTGAAGCTGCAGCATGGCTAAAGCACCTCCTCAAGCTGGGAAAGCGAGCTCTGAATGTGCGGGTCGGACGCTATGGAGAGGTCGAGGACCAGATCATTCCAGTCCAGAACAGGACCTGTAAGCCTCCGTCCGGCCCAGCGCGCGAAGGGCGAGGCCAGTGTGCATAGCGTCATGTGGGTTTCCACCAGCTGATCCCTTAACCTGACCGCCTTGTCGAGCACCCTCTCACAGTCCCCGTCCCTGTTTATGTCACAGGCGGCATCCTGCCAGTCCGTGGAAAAATTCATGATCACGATCTTGCTTAGGCTCTTGATCACAAACAGTGTATTGATGGTTGAGAGCAGGTTGGTGCCTGTCGGAGATTTGGAGTGGACGGTTTCCGAAAGGATCTGAATGCGTGCGGCAAAGGAATCCAGTATGTGCGTGTGGCAGAATCGTTTGCAGTTGCTCATTGTTTCATGTCCGGAGGTTGGATTTTTGTCCACAATTTACGGCAGGCATAAGTTTAAATCAAGGTCTCAGCAATAATCTACAGCCAGTTCCTGTACCTGTGATGTTCCCCTGAGTCTGGGTATCCTGAATCTGATTACCGTTCCAACTCCGGGAGTACTTGTGATCTCCATCCGGTACTGCGGGCCGTAAATCTGTTCAAGCCTTCTTACGCAGTTACGCACCCCGATTCCTTTCTCGCGGGAGTCGATTTTTTTGCGCTCATAGATTCGTTCAATACGGCTTTGGTCCATTCCAACACCGTCATCACTGATGCTGACATGCATTTCATCTTTTTCACAGTGGATTTCAATGGAGATTGTCCCACCGTCTTCTTTGCCCAGAATGCCGTGCTTCACGCTGTTTTCCACCAGCGGCTGGATGATCAGCGGAGGTATGGGCCATTCCAGACACTCTTCCTCCACTTTCAGGTCAACCTTGATCCGCTCGCCGAAGCGGGCCTGTTCAATGGCCAGGTAGCTGTGCAGTTGGGCCAGTTCTTCATGCAGCGGAACATAACCCCGGCTGCTGTCCAGATTCTTGCGCATGTACTTGGAAAGTTCCTGCAGCAGTTCCCGGGCCCGGTCCGGGTTGGTCCGGCAGAAGGAGGTGACTGTGTTAAGCGAGTTGAACAGGAAATGGGGGTTGATCTGGGCCTGCAGGCGGCGGATTTCCGCATGGGCGAGCATCTGTTCCTTGATCTGGATTTCCTCCAGTTCAAGCTGGGTGGAGCACAGGTTGGCCAGACCTTTCGCCATTTCAAAGGACAGCAGGTCCAACTGGTTTCTTCTGGTCCCGTACAGTTTCAGCGTTCCGACAACCTGTCCGTTCTTGTGAAGTGGAACCACTGCCGCCGAGGTGAAGGGACAGCCTTTGTGGTTGCATCCGATCTTTTTATTGGAATCCAGAAAAATCGGTTCACCCTCGGAAAGGACCTGCAGGGTCGAGTCGGTCCTGATTTTCTTGCCCGCCAGATGGTGATCGGACCCGGCTCCGACGTGGGCCAGCACGTTTACGGTATCGGTGATGGCAACGGCTGCAGCGGAAAGGTGGGCATGGATGATCTTTGCCGTTTCCTGCGCCGAGTCGAGGGTAAGTCCTGAGCGCAGGTGGCTCACGGTCAGGTTGGCGATGTCGAGTATGTGTTGGGCCTTTACCGAATCCTGCTTGGTTCCGTACCTGAATACTATGTTGATGACCTGAGCGAAGATTGCCGCGCCGAAAGTGTTGAGGATGATCATTGGCATGGCGATGAGTTTTACCAGCTTAACTGCCTCGTCATAGGGGTGCGACAGGTAAAGGACCATGATCATGTGCACGATTTCTCCGACGAAGGCCAGACTTGCCGCGGCCCGCCAGTCCATGCGGTTGCTGAGGCGCGTTGCTATCAAACCTGCCGCCAGACCTTCAAGCATAGTCGCCAGTCCGCAGGGAACTGCGCTGAAACCTCCAAGGTCTATCAGGATGCGGTGTCCTCCGGCAATGATACCGGCTCCCAGCCCCACCAGCGGACCTCCGAAAAGCCCACCGGTAATGACTGCCATGGCGCGCAGGTTGGCTACGGACTGAAATACGAAATTCCCGCCATAGGTTCCCAGAATCCCGAATATTCCGAATATGAGGATCTGGAGGACAGTGTTTGTCTTCCGGTATTCCTGCCGGAAGCCGATCCTGTGGATGGGGGTGATGGTCAGCAGCAGGAAGGAACCTGCCACAATCAGACCGAACCGTTCGGCAAGGGTGATAATCAATGTTTCTGGATTCATATTATATGTAGGGTTTATGTATTTCTGAAACCAATAGGGATTCCAAAGGGGCTTGCTCCTTTGGCCGCCGGCGGCGAAATCAGATTATCAAAAGCGCAAAGCGCATCAAAATTGGCCACGCAGGGCCGCCGGAGGCATACCTTGCAGCAATCTGCGGATTAGGCCAGTCCCAGACGGTCCCGGAACGATTTGACCCTGCTTTTGCTGATGATGATCTCTTCCTCGCCGATATATTTCATGCTTACCACGTATTTGCCGTTGAACCACGGTGCGAAATCCCGCACATGGGTAAGGTTGATCATTTCGCCCCGGCTGGTGCGGAAAAACGGTTGTCCAGCAAGACGTTCCTCCAGCCCGTCCAGAGTCTTGTCCCCGTAGCAGGGAAATATTCCTTTTGCTGTGTGGATCATTATCTTGCGTTCTTCCATGCGGCACAGGATGACGTCGGAGGGTTCAAGAAGCAGTATGCGGCCATTGGCCTCAACTGAAATGCGCAGGACCTTCTGCCCCAGCCCCATCTGTTTCAGCAGGGCGTTCATGTCAGGCATTTCCACCTTTTCTTCGCAGTTTGCGTATAGCTGGCAGCGGACCCGGGCAATGCTCTTGGCCAGTCTTTCTGCGGAAAGTGGCTTGAGAATGTAATCCACCGCATTCTCTTCAAAAGCACGCAGAGCGTACTGGTCATACGCTGTGGCAAAAATGACTAGCGGAGGCTCGGGCAGTTCCATCAGCTCCTGAAGCACATGAAATCCGTTTTTGCCGGGCATCTGAATATCCAGAAAAACAAGGTCCGGCCCCGTCTCGGCGATCAGCTCTATTCCCCTGCTGGCAGAACCGGCGGTACCAACGATCTCGATGTCGTCGAAATCCGAAAGGAGGAAGCCAAGCTCATCTAGAGCAGGGGCTTCGTCGTCTATCAGAAGTGTGCGAATCTTATCATGTGCTTGCATGGCGGCTGGTCCTTTAGTGTGTAAGCTGGAAGTTCAGAATGTATGGACGGAAAAACAGGTTGTAAAGTCCTGTCTGCCTGCATTGCGGAGATGGAAGGTCATGAAGCCGCTTTTTCGCGGTCTCCAATGGTAATTTCATTTTTAAGAAATTCAATAAAATGCTCAAAATATCCGGGGTACTCTTTAGCACTAAGAACTGCTGCAAAGTTGTCACGCAACAAGCCTTTGGTGCCCAGACGTATCTTTTTCAACCCTTCAGTTCTAAGATATGGTTTAAGCGCCCAACCTGACATTACGGCAATCCCCATTTCCGCCCGGACCATTTCCACGGCTGCTTCCGTCAGCGGAAGTACTGTAATATCGGCAGGAGTTACATTTGCCGGGGCGAGCACGAACCTGTGAACCGAGACTGTTTCCATAGGCAGCGAGTGTATGACCAGATTCTGATCGGCAAAGTCTTCGGCGGTGAGATATTTTTTATTTGCAAGCTTATGAGTGGCGGGCACAATTGCGAACATTTCATCTTGGAACAGCTTGATGTAGCGCAGATTGCTGTCCTGAATCGGGTCCGTTGTGATGGCAATGTCCAGCTCTCCAGAGAGAAGCTTCTGCAATGGCTGGTGGGTGGCTTCCATCACTATCCGCAGTTTTACATTCGGGTATAGCAATTGGAATTGCCGCATGATTGAAGGCAGCCAATGGTAGCTTGTATAGCATTCCGTGCTTATACGGATTTCTCCTGCTTCGCCCTTGACCAGTTCGCGAATGCTGCGTTCTGTTTGCTCTATCTTTTCAATTACCTCATCGGCAAGTTTCAGAAGTTTTTCACCTGCTTCTGTAGGAATCAGCTTTCGATTTATTCTGAGGAATATTTTTGTGCCCAGCTGGATTTCCGCTTCCTGAAGTTGACGGCTTAAAGCCGACTGGGTCAGGTGTAATTTCCGGGTAGCCTTGGTTATTCCGCCTTCTTCCATAATTGCTTTTACAAGTCGCAAATGTCTTATTTCCATGTCATCCTCCAGCTTTCTTATAATCTGAGCGGTCCTGCCGGGCATAATGATTTATTTGCATGCATTGCATGTAATAAACTCATTTTTCTTTTGAATGTCGAATGGTTATTTTTGTTCATATGGAATTGTATGAATCTAACCATGGAGGACGACAGTATGAAAGATCAAATCAATTTTTACGAAGCAAAGCTTGAATATGAAATAGACTCGGCCGATTTATTTCAGGCAATTAACGATGGAATGAATGTTGTTGTAGTTGATGCACGCACAAGTGAAGCATTTATGAGCGAACATATTCCCGGCGCGATTAATATGCCGCATCGGCAATTGGATGAGAACTCTACGTGCGATCTGAAGATGGATTGTCTGTATGTCACTTACTGCGATGGAATAGGGTGCAATGCTTCAACCAAGGGAGCGCTCAAGCTAGCCCGCCTTGGTTTTAAGGTCAAGGAGCTGCTGGGAGGTCTGGATTGGTGGAAAAGAGATGGCTACGCAACCGAGGGACTCAAGGCGGTGAATGACGACAGCACGATTGGATGTGCATGCTGAAACATGCTTCTTCCACCCGATTTAATATATGAAATAGGGGGCTGAAATGTCCGTTTTCCATTATATGAAGTATCTGGTATTGGTCTTTGTCATAACTGTTTCGGCATCAGTTGGGCTGGTGATCCCTGCCGACGCTGTTACTGCAAACTTGCAGAGTTCCGTCCAGTCTCATCTGAAGGGGGTGGTCGGTCTGTCCATGGATCGAAAAGGGTATCTGTATACGGCCTCTGTTCGGGATGGTGCCGTGTACAGCTTTTCCCCGGCATCTGCACCGGTGATGATCGGGCAGGTTCAGGGCAGACCTGTTGCACTGGCTGTAGACCGGATGCGTAACGTCTTTGTTGTTACCGAGGATGGTGTGGTCAGTATGATTACTACCAAGGGACAGACCAAAGAGATTGTCAGGGTGGATTTTCATCCTGCAGGTATCACGATAGATAGGGATGGCGGGATTCTAGTTGTAGGCAAGGAATGCGGACTGTTTAAGATTGAGGGTAACAGGATCTTGCCATTGCTAAATGACGATGGCTCTTGTGACTGAATTTACTGAATTTAAAGTCCGGATGGATGATTGCCCTGTATCTCCGGATGCTGGAATCTCGGCAAAATCATAAAAAAGAACTCCTCAAAAACATACATATGATTTATTGTCTCAGCAGTGTGACAGCCTTATTGGAGTGAGATGTGTGAAAGTTCAGTTAGTGACGAATCCGTGGAGGATCATATGAAAAAGACTGTGTTGTTGACGGGAGTATTGGTTTTGCTGCTGGCTGCAGGGCTTGTGTTTGGAGCATGGTCGGCGCAGGCTGATTCAGGAAAGACCGCTCCATACAGGGTAGGTAAATGGCTTCCATCTGATCAGAAAACATTGGATGAGTGGAAGTCTGAACTGATCAGCGAGAGTGATGCGGCAGGGTCTGTCCGGCTTCTGCCGGTACTTCAGGAATTCAAGGATATGATTGAGAATGATCCGGTTCTCTTCATGCTTTTTACCGAGATGTTCAAGCAGGTACCCAATAAGCCTCCTTATGACAAGGACCCTACCGGTAAAACGCAGGTCAGGGATTACCGGCACATGCTTCAGCTCATGAATACGATTCTTACCAGGGCACCGGAATTCAATAAGACCGGTCTTGTGGGCTTCCCCATCAATGCCATTCTGGATTGGCCCATGGGAACTCCTGCCGGAGCTGCTGCCTTCCTGAATCCCATGGTAAACCGTCAGTTGAAGAAGATTCTCACCCAGTGGGCTGTCTTCCTCGGATCGGCTGACTCGCGCTACGTGCTAAGTGATGATCCCGAAAACGGCTGGTTCGGGCGCGACGCCAAAGCTGCCATGCCTACCTTCGTGGATGATTTTGTCTGTGATCCCAAGCTGCCATACTATGGATTTAAATCCTGGGACGACTTTTTCACCCGCGTTTTCCGCGAGGGGCGTCGTCCTGTGGCTTCCCCCGGCGACAACTCAATTATAGCCAATTCCTGTGAATCAGCGCCGTACAGACTGGTGCGCGATGTCAAACTGCGCGACAAATTCTGGATCAAGGCCCAGCCGTATTCCCTAACCCATATGCTGGGCGACGAGGAACTGGCCCGGCAGTTTGAAGGCGGAACCGTATATCAGGCCTTCCTGAGTGCGCTCAGCTATCACCGTTGGCACAGCCCGGTAAGCGGAAAGATCGTGAAAACGCAGATTCTTGACGGCTCGTACTATGCCGAGGCCCAGAGTATGGGGTTTGACCCGTCAGGACCGAACGAGTCTCAGGGATACATCACACAGGTGGCGGCGCGGGGACTCATCTGCATTGAAGCCGACAATCCCGACATCGGCCTGATGGCGATCCTCTACGTAGGTATGGCTGAAGTTTCGTCCAACGAGATAACCGTTTACGAAGGGCAGCATGTGGAGAAGGGCGACCAGCTCGGAATGTTCCATTTCGGCGGATCAACCCACACACTGATTTTCCGTCCCGGAGTGGAACTTGATTTCGACCTGCACGGGCAGAAGCCCGGTCTGGAATCTTCCAATATTCCGGTTCGCTCAAAGCTGGCAACCGTCAGGAAGACGAAGAAGTAATTTGGGGATGCCTCCGGCGGCCAGAGGGGGAAACTTTTGGTAAAAAGTTTCCCCCTCTGGACTCCCCCTTCAAAAACTTTTAACGGGGTTTCGCCTGTAGCGCGGTAAGCCTGACTATTTCACCAGAGAATGTTTCCGGCACCCTGCGGGCTGATTTTGTTGCGATTTACATTATACAATTACAATTGGTCATGCGAAGCGGCGAAGCCTTAATAAAAGTTTTCCCTTTGGCCCCCGGAGGGCCGCCGGGGGCATCTATACAAACTTTGCGTAATCGGTGACCAGCAGGTGGATTGGTTTTTCATCTTCATCCACTTTCGGGAAGCGCGGCATGGGTTCTTCAAAGCGGTTGTCTATGTTGTCGTCATTCACCGCACTTACTTCCCCCACGAGTACATCGCCTGTGCCTTTCTGGCAGTAGAAACAATGGTACATGCCCGGTTCAAGGCAGATGCTCTCGCCCGGTTCAAGCACAATCTCGCCGCCCGGTTCGATGGTGCGCACGAATCCGTCAACACTTACATCCAGCGGCTTGTCTGAAAGATTTTCATTTTCATCCGAGCCGTACAGCTTGATGACCAGATTGCCGCCTGCGCGGTTGATGATATCTTCGCGCTTGGACCAGTGGAAATGCATGGGGCAGAGCTGCCCTTCACGCAGGATCATGATTTTTTCCGCATAGGGTTTGGGGTCCCCGGTCTGGAGATTGCCGTTGCGGATTGTGAAAAGAATCAATCCTAGACTGTCAAAGTCTCCTTTGCCGTAATCGGTAAGATCCCAGCCGAGCATGTTGCGTACAACTTCACTGTCCCCTTTTCCTTTCCAGTCTTCCGGAGTCCAGAAGGCCCATTTGGGCAGATTGAAGCGGTGCTGGGCGTAAAATTCCTTGGCCTTGGTTATAAGCGCGTTTATTTCGCTTCTTTTCATTGTATTGCTCCGTGAAAGGGAAATCTAGTTTATCAGTTTGAACTCTACAGGCACAGCGGGCATGGCTCCCTTGCAGGAACAGACGTAGGCCGCGAGCCTGTTGGCGTGTTCACTTATTTCTTCGAGGCTGCGGTCCAGCAACAGGCCGATTATCACTGCGGCAGTGAAAGAGTCGCCTGCACCGATGGTGTCCACCATATGTTCAACTGTAGATCCGCTGCTTTCAACAACCCTTCCGCTGCCGGTCAGCAGGCTGCCTTTTCCGCCTCGGGTAAGAACAGAAAGCTTGAGGTTGAACCGGTCATGCAGTGCCTGAAGCATTTCCTGCTCGGTTCCTTTGAGTTCGAACATGGCGGCAACAGTTTTGATTTCATCATCATTAAGCTTGAGCACATCGGCCCGTTCAAGGGAGGAACTGATGATTTTGGGGGTGTAGAAATTCTGGCGCAGGTTCATGTCGTAGACTTTGAGTGCCCTCGGCGCTGCGTCCAGAAAGGCGTGTATGGCGTTGCGGGATTTTTCGCTCCTCTGGGCCAGAGTTCCGAAGCATACGGCATCCAGCAGGGGAGCCATGCTCAGGGCCATCGGATTGAGGGTCAGGTGATCCCATGCTATATTGTCCGGAAACACGTAACTGGCCACCCCATTTTCATCCACCTTGGCCTCGACATAGCCGGTGGGGTGGTCTTCATCGACGCTAACAGCCTCCAGGTTCAGGCCGCGTTTCGTTAGTTCTGCCACGGCCCGCCTGCCGCGCTCATCCGCGCCGATGGTGGACACGGCAATGGCTTCGGCGCCAAGCGCACCGGCATGGTATGCAAAGTTGACTGGTGCCCCTCCGATCTCCTCGGAATCCTCAAGTACATCCCATAAAATTTCGCCAAGCCCGGCGACAAGATATTCAGCCATTCCTGCTCCTGAAATCAACAAACATTTAATGCTGGCACCGACCCTCTACAGGAGTCCTTTCTTATTGATGCCAGTTACCTGTTTTGACAAACTCCCCGCAAAATGGCGAGAACTTTATCCCCGTCCGGATGAAGTCTATTTCGTTTGTCTGCCGCTTTCGACGCTGAACCGCTTGATGCCGTCCTTGTCAGAGAACATTTCAACAGGTTTCATTCCTTCGTCGTCAACCATCGCTTCAGTCTTGGAGTATATGAAGAGTTTGACCTTCGAATTAAACTCCTGGGACAGTTTTTCCTCAATTCTGACTACTTCCTTGGATGTGATGAGCTTCTCACCCGTTACATCTGCAAGGACTTTCCATCCGTCTTTTTCCTTTTGGGCCTCAACATAAATAGGAAATATATTACGAATTTCAGACAACAGGGCTGTTGCCGACTTTTCGACCTTATTGCCGTTTTTGGAATACAGACCGGTGTATCCGGTCCCGAACAGGTTCCGGCCGCTGCGGGTTATGTCACTGCTTTTGTAGTAGCGAATGATCAGGGTCAGGTCTTTCACTCCTGTCTTCTTGCGCATCAGGTTTTCAAGGTTGTGGACCGAATCCGGGTGTGGGCGTTCGGGACCGCTGATTTCAACTATGACGCCGGGGCCGCTCTTGAGATCCATGTAATTGATGCCGGAAAGGGTGTACCAGGGATATTCTGAAATGAGGGTTCGCAGCAGGATTTCCGCCTGTTCGAGTATGACGGCGCTTTTTTCAAGTTTGATGTTCTGCCGTTTTGCGTGCGCGTTGAGCAGGGCATTGATGCTTGAGTCGGCATTGGATGAAATACTCTGGGTTATTGTGGTGCGAACGATAATCCTTACGGGCATGTTAAGGTCCTTCGCGGCGCTTCTTTCCATTTTCTCAACTTCTGCAGCTTTGATGGACTGCGGACCCTGCATGAAAATGAATCCGTCCACGATCCCGTCATTCAGCTCGTGGCTTACGTTTCTGATTATGGTATTGGGGGTGGTGGCAATGGCCTGCGATGCGACAGTCCTCAGTCCCTTGTCGATTTTACGGGAGATTGAAACGTCGATTAGAGCCTTTGTGAGCAGTCCGGCAACGATGATGAGTCCGATAGTGGTGATGGAGAAATGTTTGATCAGGCGCGGCAGCGGTTCGTCTTCCGAGTGGGGAATGAACCCGGTGATCATGAAAAGGACGCTTGCGACCGATAGAATTACCAGAAAGTTGGCGAAAAACAGCAGAAAGGCTCCCCATGCCTCGGAATATTGCCCCAGGGCAAGGCACAGGCCGCTGGCACATAGCGGCGGGACCAGTGATGTTGCAATGGCGATACCGGGCATTACCGGGCTGACCTTTTCGTCTATTAAGGCCACCGTTCCGGCAATGCCCGCAAATGCTGCAACTCCCAGATCCAGCAGGTTCGGGGTGGTGCGGGCAAGAATCTCATTGGTAATTTCGAAAAAGATGGGACAGGACCCTATAAGGTACGCTCCGCAGATGCCCAGCAGGATACCAGCGCAAACTGAAAATATGGAGTCCCTGATCAGCGGAAATTCTCCTCTGACCAGCCCCAGTGAAAAGCCGAAGATCGGGGTCATGAGCGGGGAAACAAGCATGGCACCGATGACGACTGCAGGGCTGTTTGCCATGAGTCCGATAGAGGCGATGAATACCGCAACACTCATCAGCAGGTAGTACATGCCGCTTGGAGCCGAGTTGCGGGTTATGTCGGTTGTCAGGAATTCCCTGCGCACATCCGTAACGAATAACAGGGGTGTTCTGACCCTGTCTTTTCGTCTGAAAAGTAATGACATTTCAGCCTCCGGTCGCTGGCTTGATTTCACAAGATGTAACTTCGGACTCATATTAGCCATATTTGGGCTTTTGCGGCAATAATAACCGCACAACTGTCCGCCATTTCTGTAGGGCGCAGCTAGTTGCATGTTCCCTCCGTATTTCTGCTTGACTTCATTGGAGAAATATAAAGGATATGAAATGACCAGCCATTTTCAGAAATCAGGGGAGAGTAATTATGGCACAATGCAGAAAAGATCTGCCGAAACTTGCGGAATACGAAAAAAAGATCGAGCGATGCCTGTCAAAGATTGATAAAGCTGGTCGTGTAAAGGTGCGTGAGGCGCTTGCTTTCGGTTACGAGCTGCACAGGGCACAGCGCAGGCGGTCCGGGGAACCCTACATTGAGCATCCGGTGGCTGTTCTGCAGATCCTTGCCGACGAGTTCAACGTGCATGTGCCTGATATTTTGACAGCAGCCCTGCTGCATGACGTTGTAGAAGATGTGGATGGAATCACCCTTGGGGACATAAGGCGTAAATTCGGAGATACAGTTGCCGAACTGGTGGACGGATGTACCAAGCTGAGCAGCTCCAATATAGACAAACGGCAGCTCAAGTCCCTGACCCATGACAAAATCTTTTTAAAGTCCGGTAGAAACATCGGAGTTCTGACCATCAAGCTTGCCGACCGACTGCACAACCTGCGGACTCTCCACCATCTTCCCCCCGCCAAACGGCAGCGCATAGCACGGGAAACCATAGACGTATACGCCCCCCTGACCACGGCCCTGAACATGTTTCCCCTGAAACGCCAGATGTATGAGTTGTCCCTGATTCATTTTTTCAGCAAGAAGAGCAAGAAGATACTGCGCCATATCAGGTCCGTTGCCGAATCGCAGGAGGCCCTTGAGCTGCGTGAGTCTATAAGGGAAAGGGTCTGGGCCGAGTTCCCCGGCAGTGACGTGCGTTTCCGCCCCAAAGGGCTTTCCAATTACTATGATCCTGTTTCAGAACGGCTCGACCTTGAAAATTCGCGTGACGTGGCCGACTTCACCATAGTGCTTGATACGGATTCAATGCTCGACTGTTATCGGGTGCTGGGCATCATCAATACCGGGTTCAAGGTAGTACCGCGGACCATGCGCGATTTTATTACCAACCCCAAGACCAACGGCTACCGCAGCCTGCATGTGCGCATACGCGGCAACAAGTCCAACTATCTGGTCAAGGTCAGAAGCTCGGAAATGGACGACTGGGCCAACTTCGGCATGTTCAACCAGTGGCGGGAGGAACATCCTTTCAACGAAGAACACTGGGAGGAAGTGAGCACCCTTCTGGAGAGTACGGCCCTGTATTCCGGCACATCGGCCGGAAAAAGTGCTATGCTGCATATTTCCGAGGTGGAGGAGATTTTCGCCTACTCCCCGGCTGGCGACGTTTTTTACCTGCCCAGGGACTCCACTGTTCTTGATTTTGCTTTCAAGGTTCACACCGGTCTTGGAGAACGATGCAGCCACGCTATTGTTGATGGTCGTAAGGTTTCTCCGGTTCACAGGATAAGTGAGGGTGCCACTGTACAGATCATTCAGAGCGATAAATCCTTTGATCCTTCACCCCGCCTTGAAAGCCAGTGCCGGAGCCACAGAGCCAAGGCCCATGTAGCAAGGCTGATGAAAAAAAAGATAGCCGACTATGCTGCCGTGCTGGGCAGCTCTATTCTGGAGCAGGCCATGCAACGGGTGGGGATGCCGGTCGATTGCCTTGAAGGGAGTTTTCAGGAAGAGATTCTAGCTATTCTCAATATCGATTCCATGCAGATGCTTCATTCGCTCATAGGTCGGAACAAGCTCAAAGCCCAACTGGTCATTTATTACATGCTCGATCTGTATCAGGGAGAACGGAAAATCCAATTGGCGGCAAAAGAGCGGACCTGCAACCAGCCGTATGCGTTGACAATGAGTGAGATAATTCCCGGCATTCACAAGATGTCCAACTGCTGCAACCCGTTTCCCGGTGAAGAGGGCCTTGTTGCGGCCCTTAGCGGGCGCGGCGTGGCCCTGCACCGGGCCAGCTGCAGTGAGCTGGCCGGCAAGGTGAGCGATTCCGATATCCTCTCAAATGTTGTCTGGGATTTTGAAACCGCCTGGCCCGGAGAACTGTTGTTCCGGTTGTCTATGTCAGGATTCAGGGACCGGACAAAAGTTTTTGCTGTCCTTGGCGGTTTTGATGACGCTGGTATTGTCAGGGATATTTCATTTGCGGAGAAGCAGAATTCCTGTGAAATGACAGCCGTATTCTCGTCACTGGCCCAGTGCCGTAACTTTGCCGGTGGTTTTGCCGGTCTTCGGCTGGCAGTATCCGATTATTACCGTCTCTGATGCAGTTTCAGGCAACCTGCTCCCTGCCCGCCATGGGCGTAGCTGTCTTTTTCCGTTAAAAAAAACGGTTGCGGTTGCAACCATTTCTGTGTCCCTGTATAGGTGTGTGCAGTCGTGTTATTAAATTAATCTTCGGGAACTATGCAGGTGAAGATAGTCCATCCAGCTCTTATCAGAAAGGTTGCCCACAAACATTGTGACGGCTCAGCCGGGGGAAGTGATAATTCCGGTTTTTCCCTGCGTGAGATGTTCTTCTACCGTCTCTGGCCGGCGCGAACCAGAAGGCTGTTCTGGTTGAACATCGGGTTTGGTTTTCTGCTGCTGATCATTCTGGAACTCCTGCCGCTGAGCAAATTCGGACAGAACCTGATCAATGACAACCATGATTTCCTCATCGCTGAATCATTCAAGGAAAATGCCTTGAAGGGACGGGCTGCTCATGATGACATCGAACTTCTGCTGCTGGACCGTACTTTTTATGAAACCAGTTCCGGAATGGGCTACTGGACTCCCAAGGTACGGCTCGCTGAAACCATTGATTTCGCGCTGAGTTCCGGGGCGAAGGTCGTGCTTATAGATTGCAGGATGGATCGGCCTGTTCCGGTTGACGCTGAAAACACGGCCTTTCTTAAATCCTTCCGCCATAGCCTTGAGCTTGCCCGGACCAAGGCAGCGGTAATCATCATTCCAAAATTGGCCGGGCAGGCTGTGCACTCTGAAACAGGATTCTCAAAGGAGTTCTGGAAACTGGCCGGTGAATTCACGGATGTGCTCAAGGTCGGTGATGCCGGAATTATCCGTAACCCTGATGACAAAAGGATCAGGCATCTGCGCTACTACCGCGTGGATGACGACGGGGGGCGCAAGAACATCCTGCTTTCCGTGGCCCTGCTGGCCGGCATCTACGCAGACGGGGAGGAGGAGGGCGCTACCCGGCGTCAGCGTATTGTTCAGGCCATCCGCGAGATTGAGAGCGGCAGGGTGGAGAAGGCGCGGGTCGAGATATCTGACGGTGCCCACATAACACTGTTCAGGCAGGACAAAGGCAGCGACAATATCAAGGCAAGGCTTAAGTTCAGCTTAGCGCCTAAGGAAATTTATATTCGCAAGGCCGGGACTGTCAGTGCTGAACTGCTCAGGCACACCCGTTCCGCTACCGGGATAAAGTTTGCTGATCCGGCAAGCTTATCTGGAAAAGTTGTGATTATTGGGTCCGACTATGAGGAAATAGGGGATATGCACCTTACCCCGGTGGGGCGTATGCCCGGAGTCTACATCATAGCCAACGCTGTTAACATGTTCCTGAACGGTGATCAGGTCCACGCCGATGCAGCCATAAGCTACGTGATCAAGATAATGACGGTTATTATTGTTTCCTTCGGCGTGGCGCATCTTCCGGCCATATTCGACCTGCTGCTTCTGGTTATCGCTTTTTTTGCGTTTCAACCTTTAAGTGTCTTCCTTTTCATGAAATACGGCCTGTTCTTTAACTTTCTGCTTCTGCTGGCCGGGATCAGCTTTTTTGATTATTTTAACAACGTCAGCGAATATCTGATTGAAAGGTTCTCGACTAAGGAGGATTCATGTTCAAATATCTGATTTCTTTTCTTCTGATTGCCCTTGGCTGCGTTTATGCGTTGCCGGTAGATGCCAAATCAGTTGTCGGCTACGTACACGTGGACAGTTGGGACCTTTCTCCTGAACAGGCATATGAACTACATCGTGACGGCAGGGTTGTTGGCAGCCTTTATCAGGATATGCCGGTTCGCAACAATGATCTGATTGTTCCCAAAGCAGGTGGCGGTATTTTTATAGAATATATTTCCCATGAATGCCCGGAGGTCGAGGTGCGCAGCGCGACCCGTGTGTATTGCTCCCGTCAGGCTGATGAACCTGGTTTCTGGAACAATGTGTATGACAAGCTCAACATTTTTTCCCCGAAGGTAGAGTTGGAAGAGACTCAGGGAACAACGCTTCGGGAAGCATGTCCGGACACAGGCGGGCAGGAGATCAAACAGGGTGAGGCCCATCCATCCGGTGAAGCCCATCCTCCCCATGATGAGTTGAAAAAGACGAATGAAGAAAAGTGGTAGCAGGCAGTTTGGGGGAAGGGGCATGGTTTTTTGAAAACGATTGAACTATGCGAATTACCTGTCCAAATGAAACAAGGCTCACTCCGATTACGGGGTGAGCCTTGTTTCATTTGGAAGACAAAGCTGGTTGAATGTTTGTCGGCTGTTTTTATGGCATGGCACAGGTCGCTAGGCTGATAAAGATCAGTCGGCCCTGTGGACAACTAGCTGGTTGAAGGGGATGTTCCAGCCGTATTTTGTGCAGGCATCAACGCTGTAACGCTGCAGCGCCCTCACAATTCGCCCGTACAGTTCGGCGATCTCCCCGTTGAAGTCGGCGATGATAACCAGATTCAGGGAAGAGGCTCCGGCTGACTCGAACTCCACATTCAGGTTGAGCAGATACTTGTCATATCCGTCTTCCGCCAGTCTGCCGGTTACGAATTCCTTGGTAAGTGCAGGGATGGAAGCCGTTGCATCAGCCTGAAGGGCGTAATCTATACCGAACACGGACTTGAGCCTGAAGTTACGGGAAAGGTTGGTCGGATTGTTACCGAGGAAACTTGATGTGGGGTAGGTCACATAAGCTCCGCCGCGCTGGACCAGTTCAACCATATCCGGGGACTGGCTGATGACTTTTCCGCGAACGCCGTCCGAGAGAATGACCCAGTCTCCGATGGCGCAGGGGAACCAAGGCTCGTTTCTGCCGAAAGGTCTGGAGTTGATTTCGGTCAGCTCGGCAATGGGCAGTCTGATTCTGCTGGGACTTAAGGAAGGGTTTTTCAGTTTGCAGAACAGCTGCAGACTTTCCACCCGCCAGGGAACACCGTTGTACACGATCCGTTCATTCTCACGCACCGAACCGAGGTTCAGGATAAGTTTTACCTGCTCGTAGTAGCGGGTGAAGCCTGCCCGAGCGGTCCAGAGAGCTCCAAGTATGAAAATTATGGCGATGCTGAGCAGGAACCAGTCACCTGAAATGTACAGCGTGAAGAGGGAAGCCACAGTCGCGGCTACAACGGTCATGACCAGGAGCAGCACCTCAATCAGTCTTATGTAAAACGGTCGTTCCGCCGCCTTGAATGCCGGGAGAATTTTCTTGAATCCCCTGTCCAGAAGTCTGAAAATCAGGAAAACACCCGCAAAGGTGAGCAGGGCAATAATGATGTTCTTACCTCTGCTTTTGAAAAATACGGCCATGATCTTCTTCGAAGACTCGAAGAAGGACTGGTCATCCTTGATCAATTCATTGAGTTCGAATCTGGCGACATCGAGCTGGTTGCTGATGTCCGTCTTCTTGTTTACGAATTCTTCTCTTAATTTTTTGAGCTCTGCCTTCACAATCTCGGACTTGGACGTGGCGATGAGTGCATCAATATTGCCAACTGCTTCGTCAGCGCGGGGCAGCCTGCTTTCGAAATAGGCAACCCGGCTTTTGAGCTGTTCAACCTGACGGGGCCGTTTGGTCATTTCCTTGAGCTCGTGCAGCAGCGGGCGGACAAGTGTTTCGATTTCTTCCTGCCATGCAAAGCCCTGCTGGGCTTCTTCATCAAAAACGGCAATGTCCAGTCCTGTTGCAACCTTGACGAAGTTTTTGTCTACATTATCAAGCTGATCTTTCAGATCCTTGATTTCGGCTGCCAGCGCTTCCTTGTCCATGGAATGGGTTGCTCCCTTGAGTTTGTTCCTGGCAATTCTGATCTGGGTGTCCAGTTCCGCTTTATACCGAAGCAGGTTTACAAGCGTTTCGGCCTGAGCCGGGTTTGTCGCGGCTATTTCCTGTACTTCGGTTGCACTCTGGATTGTTGGTGCCGCACTGGCGATTCCGGCTGAAAGCAGAAGGCTTATCAGCAAAATGTTTGCAATAAATCTATTTAAAAGCATCCTTATCTCCCGATTGTTGTGGTGGGGTAACGTGTATTTTCTGCAGCAAGGTCTGTCACTTATTATCTGTAAAACCTGATTCCTGATCTGTTCAGGATACCTTATCCTCTTTGTCTGTACAAGTTAACGTTGAATAGGAACATCTCGTCAGGTCTGATGGAGTGGTAGGCTCTGGCTTAATCTCAGGGACGGCTGGCTGGCTTTCTTGCTGTAAATGCGATGTGTCCTATTTCGTTTGCCTGAGGTTTCATGTAAGTTTAACATTCCTCAAATAATAAAACCTTTCTAAACGACTCTCGCGGGTCGACAGGTATTGATATGAAACTTCTCATCTGCGGTGCGGGCAGGACAGCCCGGGAGCTGCTCAGGCGTCTTGGTGACGACTGGGAGATAACGCTTATAGACAAGTCAAGAGAAGAACTGGAGCGGAGTTCGGCTGTTTCGCCTGAAGTGACGAACATTCATGCTGAGGACGCCACCAGCCAGTTGGTCATGGAAGATGTGAACGTAGGCGAGTTTGATTATGTTATAGCCATTACCGGAGAAGACAGGAACAACAGGATTATTGCGGAGATGGCCTCCAATGCCGGAGTCCGTTACGTTTCCGCATTTATACATGACTCTGAAACAGCTGCCGCACTCAGGAAGAACGGTATAAACGTCATTCAGTTGGGAAAAATGGCCGCCGGGCAGCTTTACCATTACCTTCAGGATCCGAGGATGAGGGTTACCCCGTTGAATCTTGGTCCTGCAAATGTAATGGAAGTCAACGCGTCCGAGCACCTCACAATTGTAGGTAAGAGGGCGGGTTACCTTAAGCGCAAAGGGATGCAGCTTGTGGCTCTGTTCAGGAACGAAGGCATTTACTTCCCTAAGCCGGACACTCTGATTAGGGCCGAAGACCGGCTGGTGATTATCGGCGACAGTTCCGTGTTCCAGAATGTCTGCGGGCTGCTTGAATGCAATAATCCCCATTTTCCGCTGGCCTACGGTCCGGGAATGCTTGTGGCCCTGAAAGAGGGGAAAAATCTCAGCGGCGTGGAACCGGAAGTCAATGAAGCCCTGTATGTCGCGCAGAACACCCAGATAAAGAATGTGACCCTGCTCAACGCTGAACCGCGGGAATCATATCAGGAACATCTGACCAACTGGCCGCAGAACATTTCAGTCGGCATTGACAGTGTTAAAGGTTCATTGCCCGAAGTTATTCGTGAGTGCTGCCGCGAAAGCAATTACGGTCTGGTCGTAACCGCGCCTTTTGAGGGAGGCCTGCTCAAGGCCCTTGGTAAACCGCTTTACGTGAGCCTTGCCCACGATATTGACCGTCCGGTGCTTATTTCCAAGGGAACAGCTCCCTACAACCGCTTTATTGTGCCTTTCAACGGATCGGCCATGGCTGAGCTTGCAGTTGAGATCGCTGTTGACATCAAGAGGCAGATAGGAGGCGAAATATCAATCGCTGTTGTGGAAGAACCCGAGTTCATAACCGGGGATGTTACCAGAGACTGGAAAGACCGGGTTCTTGCCCGTGCCAGCGAACTCGGTCACATCTATAAGACCAAGTTTGAACTCATTACCCGCAGGGGCAACCCGGTGCGGGAGGTTGCGGCACTGAGCGCAGAGCATGATCTGATGATCGTCGGCAGCACTAACCGTGACCGTGGGTTGCTTACTCCCAATATCGGCGAGAACCTTGTGACATCATCGGAATGTTCGGTGTTGCTGATGGCGTTTTAATTATGGTTGTATCTCAGGATTTTGCACTATTGATCATCAGTCTGGCTGCAGCCCTTCTTCCGGGTTTGAGTCGGCGTGTCGGTCTTCCTTCTCCTGTTGCGGAAATACTTTTCGGTGTGCTGATCGGGAAAAGTTTCCTCAATCTGCAGATGGGGGGGGAGTGGCTCGCTTTTCTGGCGGAACTAGGCTTCATGGTTCTGATGTTTCAGGCCGGAATGGAAATAGACTTCAAATTGCTGAAAGGGCAAGGAAGAAAGGCTATTACGTTCCACTTCGTGCTGTTTGGCCTGACCCTGCTTTCAGCCTGGGGATGTGCAGCACTCCTTTCGCAGAATTCGTTTATGGTTCTGGTCCTGTCTACTACTTCACTGGGGCTGGTCATGCCGGTGCTCAAAGAGTCCGGTGCCCAGAACACCGGTTTCGGGCAGACTGTGCTTATTGCTGCGACCTTTGCGGACTTTCTTACCCTGCTCGGCATAACTTTTTATGTGCTCTGGAAAATCAACGGCGTGGGGATGCATCTGCTGACGCCTTTTCCGCTGTTTGTCGGATTTGCCTTTATTTTGTGGGGAGCGCGACTCTGGGCCTGGTGGAATCCTGAGAAAGCCGAGAAACTTCTTTTGACCGAGACTCTTCAGGAGCAGGGCGTTCGTGTTTCCCTTGCACTGCTTTTCCTTTTTATCTGCCTTTCAGAGGCCGTGCATCTTGAGCCTGTTCTCGGGGCTTTCATGGGTGGATGCATCCTTTCATTTGTTTTGCGGCGCAAGGAGAATCTGGAGTCGAAGATTTCTGTCATCGGTTTCGGCTTTCTGATTCCCATGTTTTTCATTTATGTTGGTATGGGATTTGACATTGCCAATATCCTTACTCCGGAGAGGATCGTCTTTACTCTGGTTCTGTTTATGGCGTCCATCCTCGTAAAGTTTCTGCCATGCCTTATTTTCCCTTTGTGGGGAATGAAATGGCTGGAGGGAATTAAGGCGGGGGCTCTTTTGTCTTCCCGGTTAAGTCTGATCATTGCCGCTGCCGCTGTCGGACTCAAGGAAGGGTTTCTGAATGAACAGACCAAGGATAGTATTGTACTTCTGGCGTTGCTTACATGTATGACGGGGCCGGTTGTTTTCCGTTATCTGATGAAAAGGTATAAGTCTTAATATGCTGTTTCCATAGCGGTTGTTTACCTTTTGGCTGCAACGACTTCTTTTTTGTCCACCGGTTAAGAATAGGTTCTTTTTTATTTCCCTCAGCTGCAAAATCAGGCATATTGATAACAGGCTCTAAAAGTCTCATCGTACAGGAGGAAAAGATGAAGAAAATTGCCGGTTTGATTTTTGTGCTGTCTGTTCTGCTTTGTGCCCAGCTTGCTTTTTCGGCCGAGAAAGTCACTGTTTACGGTGAAAATGCCTATGTCCCTTATGCCTTCCTTGATGGAAACACCCCTGACGGAATCTATGTGAGAATCCTGCAGAAAGCTTTTTCCAAGATGGACGGATACGATGTTACAATTGAGCTCGTTCCCTGGAAAAGAGCCTTGAACCTTGTTGAAACCGGTCGCGGTTTCGCATGCTTTGCTCCGTACTACCGCCCCAAACAGCGCCCATGGATCGAACCCTGGTCGGAACCCATCATTAAAGAAGGCTTTGCCGCATATTGTCGCAAAGAGGCTTTGGCCTCCCCACGCCCCAACTGGCCCGCTGATTATAAGGATCTGGAGATCGGGATCATTTCCGGCTACGCCGTTCCTAACAAGGAAGAACTCAAGATTCAGGAATCAGACACCAACGAAGTCAACCTGAAGAAGATTCTTACCGGTCGTATCGACTGCTTTGTTAACGATGACGCGTCAGTAAGATATTCCATGAAGCAGATGAAAATACCTGAAGGACAGGTTCTTAAGGGAACCCAGGTAAGTAATGAAAACGGTTATCTTGGATTTTCCAAGGCCAGCACTGAGCCTTACAAGGATGATTTCGTTAAAAAATTCAATGCAGTTATCACGGAAATGAAGAGCAACGGCGAAATTGACAAGATCGTTTCAGACTATCTGGGGAACTAGGGAATTCTGTATGGTATAAATGCTTCAGTCGGGCGGATTTCTGGGGCCGCCTGACTGGAGACAGTTTTCTCCTGTCCTGCTCAACGATTTCCCAGATGGAGGTAACATGCGAAAGGGAGCCTTGCTTAAAAGCATTCAGGTCAAAATTATCGTTCTTCTGGTGGCAGTCGTCACCCTTATTCTCCTCGGGTTCGGTTTGAGGGATTATTACGGAATTCGAGCAAAGCTGAATACTGCCCTCGAAAAGAATGCAGACAGAATTGCGGGCAGGCTCGCATTGGGAATGGTCACCCCGATATGGGATTTCAATGATGCTCTTGGAGTGCGGGTAATAAAATCAGAAATGGAAATGGATGAGCTCTCATCTGTTTTTGTTTATGAAGCTGATGGCAAAAGGGTTTTTCTGGCCCTTGAAAAGGATTCCGCAGGAAAAGTACAGAAGGTTGAAAAGCCTCCTGTTGGTGCTTATGTGTCCGCCAGCAAGGATATTGTCCGTCAGGATAAAAAAATCGGCGTGGTTACGGTCTTTCTAACCCGGCAGATTCTTGAAGAAGCCTTGAATCATGAAATTAAGAGTATCACGCTCAAGACTATAGTGATTGATGTTCTGATTATTCTGATTTTATCTTTTATAATAAGCAAGATGCTGATTAAGCCGGTAAAAATTATAGAGAGCTTTGCGGAAAAGGTCAGTGAAGGTGATCTGGAATGTGATTTCGAGGAAGGAACCTTTCACGGAGAGCTTGGGGACCTCAAGGTTTCAATTTTACAAATGGTTTCCAATTTGAAGAATACCATCCGGAAAGTTGAGGTCAAAGAGAGGGAAGCAGGCGAATCGGCCAAGGCCGCTCGGCAGGCCTGTAACGAGGCTGAGTTGGCCCGGCAGAATGCTGAAAGAGCCCGTCAGGAGGGAATGCGTGAAGCGTCTTCTGTTCTGAAGGGTATTTCTGAAAACATAATGAATGCGGCAGACAACCTGACAGTTCGCGTGGATCAGGTCAATGAATTCACGATACAGCAAAGAGACAGGGCGAACGAAACAGCCACTGCCATGGAAGAAATGAATGCCACGGTTCTTGAGGTTGCCAAGAATGCCGGGTTGGCGGCGGAAAGCGCCGAGTATTCCAAACGAAAGGCTGAAACCGGGTCTGGAAAGGTTAATGATCTGGTCGGCTCCATCAATGATGTCAGCGAGCTCTCGGAGGAAATGAGGGTCAACCTGGAAGAGCTGGGCAGGAATGCTGAAGGCATCGGTTCAATTATGAATGTGATTAACGACATTGCCGATCAAACCAACCTGCTTGCCCTTAACGCTGCAATTGAAGCGGCCCGTGCCGGAGAAGCTGGTCGGGGATTTGCTGTTGTTGCTGACGAGGTGCGTAAGCTTGCTGAAAAGACCATGCAGGCTACCAAGGAAGTTGAAGAGGTTATTCACGCGATCCAGAAAAGCAGCTCGCAGAATATCCGGTGTATGGAAAGCACAACAAAGGCGGTTGATCAGAGTAAGGGACTTGCCGGTGAGGCCGGCGGTTCGTTGAAGGAAATCGTAACCTATGTTGAGACCACTTCAGATCAGGTCAGGTCCATCGCTACTGCATCGGAAGAGCAGTCTGCGTCCAGTGAGGAAATAAACCGGGCCATGGATGATATAAACAACATTGCTTTCGAAATATCTTCGGATATGTCGAAAGCTACGTCTGCACTTCACCAGTTGAAGGACCTTTCTGAGCAGCTGATGGAACTTATTCACAAACTTGAAAATGAGTAAAAAACGGAATGTTCAGCAAAATAACAGTATAAACTCAGAATCCCCCGGCATAGCAGCCGGGGGATTCTTTTATGGAACAAACCTGTGTCCTTTCGACAGATACGGATACGTGCAGTTGTTCTTCAAAGGTAATATAGTCTTGCATGTTGTGCTGTTTAGTTTCAAGTGGCTTGCTGGGTAAAAGGGGTGGAGAGCACCTATTTTTATTTGGCTCATTGACGCAATGTATGGTTCAAGTTAATTAGCATCCTGAAAATGTGCGTTCTAATCATTTTAAAAGGTGTTGTGTCTATGAAGACTTTTTTTGAAAGAAATCCTGCGGCAGTTGCAGGCTTACTGGTCCTCCTGCTGGCTGTTTATACCGTACCGTGCATTCAGGCGGATGAACTCAAGGATTTCTCGCAATCGCGAGTTGGAGCCTTGGGGCACATTGAACCTCTGCATGGCATATACGAACTTCAGGCTCCGTCCGGGATTTTCCCGGCCAGACTTTCAAAGCTGCTGGTGGAGGAAGGTGAAAAGGTCACTCAGGGGCAGGTTGTAGCCATTATTGATAACATGCAGACACTCCCCGCAGATGTGGAGCGCAGCAGGGCTGAGGCAGTTGCCCGGCAGGCCGCCTATGAGCAGGCCCAGCGGGATTACCTCCGGTTTAAGGCGCTTGCCGCGCAGGGGGCAGTCTCTCAGGAAGCATTTGATCAGGCCGACAGGAAGTTCAAGGAAACCGCAGCACAGTTGAAGGCGAGTCGGGCTGAAATTCAGAGTCAGGCCAATCAGCTTGGGCATATAGATATTATTGCGCCGGTCTCAGGGACTGTGCTTAAAATATATGCCCGTGACGGGGAAAGCGTGCCGTGGAATAAGGGCGTGCTTGCAATGGGCATAACCGATCACATGATGGCGGTCGCCGAGGTTTATGAAGATGACATCCGCAAGGTTCAGCCCGGACAGCGGGCAATCATCACCAGCAAGGCCCTTGCAGGGGAATTAATGGGAACAGTTGAACGTATAGGTGTCATGGTTGACCGGCCGAGTGATTTTTCGGCGAATCCGGCGGAAAATACCGAGGCAAGGGTCATCAAGGTTCATATACGGCTTGATGATCCCCGGAAGGTTGAAGCGTTGACCGGGCTTCTTGTCCATACGGTCATCCTGACCGGAAAGCAGGCGGAGTAGGTGCTGATGGGGATGCGCAAACGAATTCCACTGGCCTGGAAACAGCTTGTAAACCAGCCGCGCCGGTTGATTGCGGCCATCGCGGGCATAACCTTTGCCGTAGTTCTTGTGCTGGTCCAGCTGGGCTTCAAGGATGCCCTGATGCGCAGTGCCACCGCGGTGCATCGGCATCTTGATACCGATCTGGTCATGTTTTCACGGTCCCTTGAGTATCTGGGGGCGGATCATCCTTTTGCCTCGGTCAGGCTTTACCAGTGTCTGGCGGACCGGGAAGTTGCCGAGGTTGAGCCGTTCTATGTGCATCTTGGAAAATTCAGGAATCTGGAAAACGGATATTCCCGCTCACTGCTCATAATGGGGGTTATGCCTGGAACCCTGTCACTGCAGATTCCCGGTGTAATGGACAATACAGATAAGCTGAAGGTTACCGGAGACATCCTCTATGACCGTTTCGGAATGAACCTTTACGGCCCTGTGGTTGAGACTTTTGAAAAGGAAGGTCCGTTCAAGGTTGTTACCATGGACCGCCGGACAAGGCTGGTCGGCCTATTCGGGCTGGGCACATCTTTTATTGCCTACGGCAACGTTGTTACGGGTATTCCGACATATCTGCAGCTCTTTCCGCACAATCCGAAGGGGCTGGTCAATTTCGGCCTGATCCGGCTGGCAAAGGGAACCGATCCGCATGCCGTCAAAGTACGGCTGAACAAGCTGTTGGACGCGGACGACGTTATCGTCGTCACCAAGGATGAGTTCATCCAGAAGGAACTGGATTACTGGGCCAATACTGCCGCGGTGGGGTTTGTTTTTGAAATCGGCGCAGTCATGGGTCTGATTGTCGGAATGGTCATCGTCTACCAGATTCTTTACACCGACGTTAACGACCACCTTTCGGAGTATGCCACCCTCAAAGCGATGGGCTATCCCAACGGGTTCTTCTCCCGGCTGGTCCTTAAGGAGTCACTGATTCTGTCCATGCTGGGCTATCCGCCCGGGGCGCTGATCTCGTGGGCTATCTATGCATATACTTCCAGCGTTACCGGCTGGGCCATGATTCTCACTCCCGGTAAGGTGGCCTTTACCTACTCCCTTACGCTGGGCATGTGTGTAATCTCCGGCTGTCTGGCTATGCGCAGGGTACAGCATGCCGATCCGGCAGAAATATTTTAAATGTGCAGACCGCGATACAGGCAGGAATAGAGATGGATAATGATGTACTGATCCGGGTTGATAAACTCAGCCACACATTCGGAGCCGGCTCTCTGGCCCATGAAGTACTGCACGAGGTTTCAACGGAAATCAAATCCGGTGAAGTTGTGATCTGTACCGGACCATCCGGTTCAGGAAAGACCACTTTTCTTACCTTGGTCGGGGCGTTGAGGTCCATCCAGAGCGGAAGTGTAAAGATCCTCGGGCGGGAGTTGAACGGTTGCCCGTCCAAGGAGCTGCTGGAGGTAAGAAAATCTATCGGGTTTATATTTCAGCTTCATAACCTGCTTAATTCGCTGACATTGACTGAGAATGTCCTTATGTCCATGCAGGTGCATTCCAGAGACAGATTTCCCAATCCGGTCAAGACTGCCCACGAGCTGCTTGACGGTGTCGGGTTGCAGGGGCGTTACAACGAAAAACCTGACCGGCTCTCCGGCGGGCAGAAGCAGCGTGTTGCCATTGCCCGTGCCCTTGCGGCAGATCCGAAGATCGTCCTTGCAGATGAACCCACCGCATCTCTTGATGGTAAATCCGGACGCGAAGTTGTGGATAAGCTCCAGCACATGGCCAAAAAGCAGGGCTGTGCTGTTCTGCTGGTTACCCACGACAACCGTATTCTGGACATAGCAGACCGGGTTATCTATCTGGAGGACGGCAATATCTCGGATAGAAAGCCGGGTGATCTTGATATGGATGTTTAAGTAGCTCCTTACTGATAGGACCGGCCTCCCTTATATAAACAGGGTGCTTGTATTAATGTAAGCTAAAACCACCGGGATGCTGAGAGCGAAGCCATTCTGACCCATTTGCATTATATCTCGGCTGAAGTTGAATGAAAATGTCAGGTTGTTTGCCCTGTTCTAAAAATGAATAAATTGTTTATCTATCATTTTTTTTGATGATTAATTTGTTTAAATCAGACAAATTAACCTGCTATCTATATGAAATTATAATTGAATAAGTCTTTTTTGTTTCAAACCATACATAGGATCAGCTTCTTTGATGTTCCCAGGTGTTTTTTATAATTATGCCTCAAATGGCATAATTAAAGTTAAAAGCACATGGAGAAACTATGAATCTTGAAGCCGCCATCTGCCATGAAAGCCCTGACAGCATTCGTGATGATTCCGTCGGTCCGTACTCGTATGATGAATTTATAGAAGCTGCCCGCAGATTTCACGGCAGTCCCGCCCCCGGACTGATCCTTGGCGGTTACATGATGGAAGAGGCCAGAAGGCATCTTCCAGAAGGAACATTGTTTGACGCAATTTCCGAGACCTCCTGGTGTCTCCCTGATGCTGTGCAGATGCTTTCCCTGTGCAGTATTGGTAACGGGTGGCTCAAGGTCCGCAATCTCGGTATCTACGCACTCTCCCTCTACGACAAATACACCGGTGAGGGTGTCCGCATAAGGGTTGACCCTGAAAAACTGGCCGAATGGCCGGAAATGGAGGCCTGGTTTTTCAAACGCAAACACAAGCATGAACAGGATTCAGTTCGGCTCCATGCTGAAATAAGGAAGGCCGGGGCATCCGTCTGTACGATTGAATCTGTGAAGGTCAAGCCTGAAGCACTGATCAAGCGCAGCAAGGGAGGTATAACCACCTGCCCCCTCTGCGGTGATGCCTATCCGGGATCTTTCGGTGCCATCTGCCGCAGCTGTCAGGGTGAAAGTCCTTACATTCTCCGGGACTCCGGTTTGAGGTCCGCACATGCTTCTTTGCCGGAAGGCTTAAGGGTTGTGCCTGTCAGTGAGGCTGAAGGCAGGAGTGCAGTACATGACATGACCCGCATTGTTCCAGGCGAAAGCAAGGGGCCGGAATTTTCCAAGGATCACAATTTCTCGGCCAGCGATATATGTCGGCTGCAGCTTATCGGCAAAAATCATATCTATGTTGATGAAGGTGACATCCCGGCCGGGGAGTGGGTGCATGAAAATGAGGCTGCTGAAACATTCGGCAGGATTATGTCCGGCGAAGGTGTCGAGGCTGCCGGTGACCCCAAAGAGGGCAAGGTTACGCTTCGCGCTGCTCATGACGGCCTCATGGTCACCGATCTTGAAATGATGAACCGGTTTAATCTGGTGCCGGATGTAATGGTTGCTGCCCGTAAAAGCGGTTCTCTGGTAAAGAAGGGGGCCCGCATCGCCGGGACCAGAGCTATCCCGCTGTTCATTTCCCGCGAGAATTTTTCCCGGGCCGTATCTTCCCTTAACGGTGATCCCCTCTTCAGGATACTTCCTCTTCAAAAGAAAAATGTCGGCATCCTCATTACCGGAGACGAAGTCTTCAACGGTCTTATCGAGGACAAATTTGAGTCTGTCATCACTGCAAAAGTACAGGCCCTGGGCAGCAGGGTTGTCCGCTCTGTCATTCTGCCGGACGACCGTTCCCGCATAAGGGATGCTGCCGTTTCACTCATGAAAGAAGGTTGTGACCTGATTATCACAACCGCCGGAATGTCTGTCGACCCTGATGACGTGACCCGCCACGGCCTGGTGGATGCCGGAGTATCCAACCTCCTATACGGTGCTCCGGTACTCCCCGGCACAATGCTTCTGCTGGCAAAGGCCGGAAATACCCGCGTGATCGGCGTTCCTGCCTGCGCGCTTTTCTTCAAGACCACCAGCCTTGATCTGGTTCTGCCCCGTGTTCTTGCCGGGCTGGATATCACCCGCCGTGATCTGGCTGCTCTGGCGGACGGCGGCTACTGCATGGAATGCAAGGTATGCACTTTCCCCAAATGTCCTTTCGGCAAATAGGAGGATGAATGCACAAGAATCTCGATCCGCCCGAATTCGGGTCAACTGCGGCATTGGCGCAGATGCATGCTCATTGTCCGACAATAAGGCTGCATCTGTGGCTTGAGGGTTCAGAGGGAGTGTTCTTCGGTTACGGGCGTCTACTTTTGCTCGACAGGATCGAAACCTGCGGTTCACTCAAAAAAGCTTCCGAGGAAATGGGTATGTCCTATCGGGCGGCATGGGGAAAAATCAAACAGACCGAAGAGGTGCTCGGTTTTCAGTTGATTGAGCGCGTCGGAAGCAGGCGCAGCGGATATCGCCTGACCGAGGCGGGCCGTGTGGTACGCGATAAGTATTTTGAGTGGTTCAACAGGGTCGAGCAGGATGCCCGTATGAGGGCGGATGAAATATTTCCATGGCGATCCAAGAGTTTTGGAGAGGACATTAGCACCCCATAGGGATGCTCCGTCCGTAGTTCACTTTTTGGAAAGGATTTTGGGCTCCTGCTGTGGGGTGTTCAAAATAAATTGGAAATTCGAATCTGTTTTGTGAGCGATGATTGAAAGATCCTGGCATCCCGTAAGGATTTCCGGAGAATACCAGCGGCTCGTTGTTGATATTTATGTGTTAAAACTAACACATTGAAAATATTGACTTAATTTTATTTTTGTCGTTGCATGTGAACATCGAAATAATTGTCAGGCAATGATCTGATTGGGGGTATGCCTGACTTAAACTGAGGAGGTTCCCATGAACATTTCACGGCGAGGGTTCATGAAGCTTGCGGGTATTGGTGTCGCAGGCCTCGGAATGAGCCAGTTCGGCCTCGACCTCTCTCCTGCCAGGGCTTATGCCGCAGGTTTGAAGATCAAGGGCGCCAAGGAAGTGATTTCCATCTGTCCGTTCTGTTCGGTCAGCTGTCACTTCATAGCACATGTCAAAGACGGTCAGATTGTCAGCACCGAAGGTGATCCGGATTATCCGGTTAGCGAAGGTGCACTGTGTGCAAAGGGTGCAGCAATGCTTTCCATGCACAACAGCCATCATCGGCTTCAGAAGCCCATGTACCGTGCCCCTTACAGCACCGAGTGGGAAGAAAAGAGCTGGGAATGGGTGCTTGACCGCATCGCTCACAGGGTGAAGGAAACACGTGATGAAGACTTCAAACGGTTCAACGCCAAGGGCCAGGAAGTAAACCGTGTAGAATCAATTTTCCATCTCGGCTCATCACAGATGGATAACGAGGAGTGTGCAGTCGTCCATCAGGGTGTACGCGGTCTCGGCCTGGTGCATTTTGATCACCAGGCACGTATCTGACACAGCGCAACTGTTGCGGCTCTGGCAGAGTCGTTCGGACGCGGTGCGATGACCAACCACTGGTGCGATATTGAAAACGCTGACAGCATCCTGATCATAGGAAGCAACGCAGCAGAGCACCATCCTATTTCCTTTAAATGGGTCTTGCGGGCCAAGGACAAGGGCGCCACTGTAATGCATGTGGACCCTAAATTCTCCCGTACATCCGCAAGATGTGATTTCCATGTTCCCCTGAGGTCCGGTACTGATATCGCCTTCATGGGCGGTATGATCAACTATGTTCTTGAGAACAATCTGTATTTCAAGGAATACGTTGCCAACTATACCAACGCCGCCTTTATCGTCGGCAAGGACTTCAAATTCTCCAAGGGACTTTTCGCCGGTTATGATGCGAGAACCCGTAAGTATGACAAGTCAAAATGGGCTTTTGAACTGGACAAGAACGGCGTTCCCAAAAGGGATGAGTCCCTCAAGGACGACCGCTGCGTCTTCCAGCTGCTCAAGAAGCACTATTCCCGTTACTCCCTTTCCAATGTCTCCAAGACTACCGGTGTCACCAAGGACAACCTGCTCCGGGTCTACAAGGAGTTTGCCGCTACCGGTAAGCCCGACAAGGCCGGAACTATCATGTACGCACTCGGCTGGACCCAGCATACCGTTGGCGTGCAGAACATCCGTACCAGTGCCATCCTTCAGTTGCTGCTCGGCAACATAGGTGTGGCCGGCGGCGGTATCAACGCACTGCGCGGTGAGCCCAACGTTCAGGGGTCTACCGACCATTGTATTCTCTGGCACATCCTGCCCGGATATCTGCCCGTACCCAAGGCCAGCCTGGGGTCCTTTGAGGATTACGTGAAGGCAACCACCCCGGTCTCCAAGGACCCGCAGAGTGCCAACTGGTGGCAGCACAGGCCGAAATACATGGCTTCCCTGCTCAAAGCCTGGCGTGGCGATTATGCCACCGAAAAGAACGACTTCGGATACAAACTGCTGCCCAAGGCGGACGATGGTGAGGATTACTCCTACATCTTCATCTTCGACCGTATGTACAAGGGCGACATCAAGGGCGGTTTTGTTTTCGGAACCAACCCTGCGCAGAGTGTTCCCAACTCCAACAAGGTCCGCAAGGCCCTCGATAATCTTGACTGGCTTGTTGTTGCCGAACTGCACAACACGGAAACTTCGGACAACTGGCATCGTCCGGGCGTCGATCCCGCCCAGAACAAGACCGAAGTATTCCTGTTGCCATCTGCCCAGCGTGGAGAAAAAGCAGGTTCCATATCAAACAGCGGTCGCTGGCTGCTTTGGCATTATGAAGCCTGCCGCCCGATGGGTGAATCCAAGAGCATGGGTGAACTGTATGTGGACATAATCAACCATGTCCGCCGGCTCTATGGTAAGGAAAACGGAACATTCCCCGAACCCATCCTCTCCCTTGACTGGCCCGCATACTATGATGCCGAGGATGTCGCTCAGCGCATCAACGGACGCTTTACCAAAGATGTTGAGATCAAAGGCAAGAAATACTTGAAAGGACAGCAGGTTCCGTCCTTTGTTGCCCTTGCCGATGATGGCTCCACTTCCAGCCTGAACTGGCTCTATTGCGGCAGCTACACCGAAGAAGAAGGGAACAAGGCCAAACGCCGCAGCTGGGAGCAGACTCCCATGCAGGCGAAGATCAATCTCTTCCCGAACTTTGCATGGTGTTGGCCGGTCAACCGCCGCATCCTTTACAACCGTGCTTCTGTTGACGCCAATGGTAAGCCATGGGCACCGGAAAAAGCGGTCATTGCATGGAACGGTTCCAAGTGGGAAGGAGACATTCCCGATGGCGGATGGCCGCCGAACGCAACCGGTAAGGGACGCTATCCTTTCATTATGCGTAAGGAAGGCCATGGACAGCTTTACGGTCCCGGTCTTAACGACGGACCTTTCCCCGACCATTACGAGCCGGTGGAGACTCCCATCACCAGCCATCCGTTCTCCAGCCAGCTCAGCAGCCCGGTATACAAGTTTGCCTCCAGTGATATGGACAAGCTTGCCAAGCCCGGTGATGAGCGGTTCCCCATTGTTCTCACTACCTACAGCCTCACAGAACACTGGTGCGGAGGCGGTGAGACCAGAAATATTCCGGCTCTGCTGGAAGCTGAACCGCAGCTCTATGTTGAAATGAGCCCCGAACTGGCCAAGGAAAAAGGCATCAGGAACGGCGATCCGGTCATCGTGGAAAGCATCCGCGGTGCTGTGGAAGCAATCGCTATGGTTACCGTGCGCATGACTCCTTTCGAAATCAAGGGTGAAACCGTCCACGAGGTCGGTATGCCATTCTGTTTCGGCTGGACAACCAGAGGGTCCGGGGATGCAACCAACCGTCTCACACCGTCGGTCGGTGACCCCAACACCACTATTCCCGAGTACAAGGCATGTCTGGTGAATGTTCGCAAGGCGAAGACTCTCACCGAGATCGAGTAACCCGAAACCAAGCCGGGCCTTTATGGGTCCGTCCAAAGGAGTAAAAAATGCCTAAAGCATTCTTTGTCGATACTTCGAGATGTACGGCTTGTCGCGGTTGCCAGGTTGCCTGCAAGGAATGGCATGATCTGCCCGCGGTTGAGACCAAACAGCGAGGTTCGCACCAGAACCCGCCTGACCTGAATCCTTTCACCTATAAACTTGTCCGTTTCAGCGAGCACCGCATCAACGGTAAGGTTGAGTGGTTTTTCTTCCCCGACCAGTGCCGTCATTGTGATGTGCCTCCCTGTAAGGACATTGCTGAGTCCTATGTGACCGGCGCGGTCGTAAAGGATGAAACAACAGGTGCCGTCCTCTTCACCGACCTTACCAAGCGTCTGGCCGCGGACGAAGCCGAGGAAATGCGGGAAGCCTGCCCGTATAATATTCCCCGGCGCAACAGCGGAACAGGACTTATGAGCAAGTGCGATATGTGTTTTGACCGTCAGCAGGCCGGATTGGTTCCTGTCTGTGTGAAAACATGTCCCACCGGCACCATGAACTTCGGTGAACGAGAAGAGATGATGGAGCTTGCCGAGAAAACTCTCGCCAAGGTCAAAAAGGATTACCCCAACGCATCAGTCATTGATGCGGATGAGGTGAACGTGATCTATCTGGTTATGGATAAGCCTGACCTCTATTACGAGCACGTCACTGCCGATGCTTCCGGTGTCGGCAGGGGAGTGACCCGTAAAGAATTCCTCGCCGGGCTGACCAGACCGGCTAAACGGATCTTCGGATAATTGAAAGACCCCGGCAGCATTTACCCTGCTGCCGGGGCTTTTGAAGCAACACTGCAGATTGCCGTTTTTCAGCAGTCTGTCAGACGGGCCCCGGAAGTGCCTTGTTGTGCATACATTTTATGAAAATTTCAGGAGCAGAGAGATATGACCGACTACAAGTCCACTAAGAAAAAACGTGATGTTCAGGCCGGACTTCTGGCTTTGCGTAAGAGAATGCCCGCTCTTGAAAATATTTTTGATGCTTTCGGACCGCTTGTAAAAGCTCAGGAAAAGGCTGATGAGCTGCTCGAAAGCTGGGAAGGTTTTATTATTCCGGATGCATATGCGCCGCGCTTTGAGCAGGGCGTTCCGTTGCTTGCTGAGATGAAAATGCCTGAACCAGGTGAGTTGTACCGGGAAGTCTTCAAGCTGATGGCTGCGGCGGTAGTTGAAGGGCTTCCGGCTTGCGCAGATAAGGGTGATGAGATTGCGGCAGCCGCAGATGATGCTGATAACCTAAACGAGCTGGCACAGGCGCTCTGGGATGAAGAGAGTGATCAGATCTTTGCGTTGGCGGAGGAATGGTCCGTAGATGAGCAGATGCTTGCTTTTGTTGGTATGCTGTCCCTTAAGGCATTCATGGTGCGGATGGAATCGGAATCAGCAAAGAAGATTGAGCATATGCAATGGCTCAAAGGATACTGCCCGGTCTGCGGAACTTTTCCGGACATGGCGTTGCTCAAAAGGTCCGGCGAGGATAACGCATACCTTAAGTCTCACGGTGGACAGCGCTGGCTGCATTGTTCCGGGTGCGGTCATGAGTGGCGCTTCAAGCGCAATATGTGCCCCTGGTGCGAAAGTGAGGATTACAGCAAGCTCAGATACATGCAGTCGGATGAGAACACAAATGAACGTGTGGATATGTGTGACTCCTGCAAGCACTATTTCGTGACCATCGATACTCGTGAGCTGGTTGAGGAACCGGACCCCAGAGTTGCTCCCCTTGGATTGGTGCATCTGGATATACGGGCACAGGAAGAAGAGTATATGCCGATGGCTGAAACTCCGTGGAATGTCCTGTAGCCTGTAACCGCTGATATTTAATCTGAGAGCCTGACATTTTTCCGGCCGTAATTAACAGGTTCTCCTTTTGATGGTTAGTAGTCATTCCCATCAAAAGGAGAACTTTTTTCTTTAAAGAAGATGTTCTGGGTAAGTTGGAAGAAATGCATTTAATGTCCTGCCGGTGGCCCAATTCTCATTTTACATCCAAGTGAGGGCGTTTGAATTAAACCAAAATGATTGTTAATGTTAAACCTTCACTGACAATCATTTAGCAAAGGAATTTTTCTTGCGTGCAGACAACGGCGATAATTCAGAACGCCTTCCAGAACATATTTCCAAGGTATTTGAGTCCTTTTCCGATTTTATCCTGTTCACAGATAACTGTGGCCGGATCTGTTCGGCCAATCCTCCTGCTGTAGAATTTTTTGACGGTCCGTTGTGCGGACGCAGTCTCTGGAGTCTTCTTGAGGTTGAGGCTACAGACATAGTTTCATTCTTGGAGATGTACCCTGCTGAAAGTGTGCATGAAATTCCATACGGTGATAGCGGGGGAAGCTATTCTTTACGCCTGATCCCTTTGGCTGGGCCGTTCTGTTCGGAAGGGTATGTGGCAGTAGTCACCAATAATGCTCCTCTGATGGAACTGCATGAGACTTACGAGGAGCGGATTGAAGATAACATTGCCGCGCTTGATGACAGTATTTCTCTCTTCAATGCCCTGTTTGAGGCCGCTCAGGGGCCGACAATACTTGCCGACTCCTCATTCAGGATTCTTACTTCGAATCCAGCTTCGGAAAAATTGTTCGGGAGGAGGGCGTCCCTTTCCGGGAGCAGTTGTCTGAACATTTTCAGCGAGGAATCGGCCAAAACGGTGCAGAAATATTTCGAGACCTGCAGCGCAGAACTGCCTGTTCCGTTTGATGATCTTCTGACAGCAATAAATTCCGGCGGAAAAGAAATTCCTGTGGAGTTGATTATGCACAAGGTCCGGCTTCAGTCCGGAATTGTTTTTCATCTCGGGTTACGCGATATGAGTGATATCCAGCGACTTGAATCCGGGCTTGAAGAAAGCAGGGAGCAGGTGGACGGCATGAACGTGGCCCTTAGAACCGTTATTGAGTCGGTGAAGGAGGAGAAACGGGGCATGCATGAGGAGTTTGCTTTGCAGGTTAGAGAGCAGATACTGCCTGCCCTTGATCGGATGATTAAAGAACCGTTGCCGCAGATGCGCAGAAGTTTCGGTAAATTTATCAAGGAAAGGCTTTCTGCTCTTGCTGGTGAAACTGGAGACCATTTTGAGGGTTTGCTTTTGGCATTAACTCCCCGCGAAATTGAAATCTGCCGCTACATTGAAGCGGGAAAAAGTACGGAAAGTATTGCCGAGATGCTGTCCATCACCGTTGATACCGTTCGCACCCATCGCAAGAATATTCGCCGTAAATTGGGGCTGCATGGCAAAAGCACCTCTCTGATTTCCTACCTGAAGTATCACGCCGGTTCCTGACTGATTGGGTATTCATTGTACCCAGTCAGTACCCAATTGATAGCCTTGCAGATGAGCTGCGATTCTGTTCTGATGCAAATCTCAATTGGTCAATAATATTTTAATTTCATTAAGTTGTATTTATGCATTCTGTAATATTGGAGAAGATCAATCTAAGGCATGCCATGTTTAATCTGGTAATGTCTTCATTTGCATTGATTGTATTTTTATCTTTTTCATACCTGCACCGCAATGAGGTCAAAGACTACACTTTAAAATCTTATTCGATTGTATACAAAAGTGTATACCTAAAAAAGTAGTCGGATTAATTAAAGGAATATTTGGGCGTTTTAACGTCCTGCAGCCGTTAGTGCCGACATTGCTGTTGGTGCTTATTCATGTGCTGTCCTCATTGTTAAATTAATAAAAAACACGGGATATGATGACTGTATACACAGAAAGACAGGAAGAATTGGCAGGAGTAATTGATGATAAATCTTCCCGGTCCGATTGGACCGATTGGAAGTGGCACGTTCGTAACACGATCAAAACCGTTTCCAGCTTTGAAAGAGCTCTCGGGATATCATTCACTGATTCCGAAAGGAAAAAGCATGAACTGACCACGAGGAAATTCCCTCTGTCAATCTCACCATATTATCTGTCCTTGATTGATGTAGATGATTATGAAAACGATCCGATCTTCCGGCAGTCTTTTCCGAGCCCGGACGAATTGAGGATTGAGCGTTGCGACATGACCGACCCGCTGCACGAGGATAAAGACAGTCCTGTCCCCGGGATTACCCACCGCTACCCGGACAGGGTGCTTTTTCATGTAAGCAACCTTTGTTCAATGTACTGCAGGCACTGCACCAGAAAGCGCAAGGTAGGGGATCAGGATTCAATTCCATCTACAGCGCAGCTTGAAAAGGGGATAGAGTATATCCGCAACACTCCTCAGGTGCGCGACGTTCTCCTTTCCGGCGGTGATCCGTTTATGCTTTCGGATGAAAAGCTGGACTGGATTCTGACCCGAATACGCGAAATTGAGCATGTTGAAGTCGTGCGCATCGGGACACGTATGCCCGTGGTACTGCCTTATCGCATTACAGACAATCTGGTGAATATGCTTAAGAAGCATCATCCGCTCTGGATTAACACCCACTTCAACCATCCCCGTGAAGTTACGGACTCTTCAAAAAGGGCTCTTGCAAAGCTGGCGGACGCTGGAATTCCCCTTGGAAACCAGAGTGTGCTGCTGGCCGGAATCAATGACTGTCCGCGACTGATTAAGACACTGAACCAGAAGCTGGTCAAGAATCGTGTCCGTCCGTACTACCTGTACCAGTGTGACCTTTCAGAAGGACTGAGTCATTTCCGGACTCCCGTGGGTAAGGGGATAGAGATTCTGGAAAGTCTTCGGGGGCATACCAGCGGTTTTTCCGTTCCCACCTATGTTGTTGATGCCCCCGGGGGGGGTGGCAAGATCCCGGTCATGCCCAACTACATAGTTTCCTGGGGGACGAATAAGGTTGTTCTCAGAAACTACGAAGGGGTTATTACGACTTATACCGAACCGGATTGTTATGAGAGCAAATATTGTGATCGCAATTGTACCGATTGCAATCTGCAGCTTAAGGAGGATGATGCTGAGGAAAAGGCCATCGGCATTGAAAAACTCCTTTCCGATTGGGATGATACATTGAGTCTTACTCCTGAGGACAATGAAAGGGCGGAGCGTAATTCAAATGTCGCATGATGCAATTGTGAACATCGGTCGAAGCTCCATCCAGATAGGCAAGTTTAACGACCGCGTTTACCTGATGTCGTTTGCGGAAGAAGAAAGCGAGGACGTAAATCTGGTTGATTCGCTGATTGAAGCTGCCGTCCATGAAGATCTATCCAAGATTTTTGCCAAGGTTCCTGACTCTCATGCTCCCATGTTTCTTTCCCGCGGGTTCGAACAGGAAGCTTTCGTTCCTGGAATGTACGGGAGTAATGATGGCGTTTTTCTCAGTTTATACAGGTATTCCTGGCGCAGGGAACTGAACAATCAGAGTGAACTCGACCATGTCCTTTCTGTTGCCGGGAGTAAAAAAGGAAAGGGTAATGTTTCAACCCTTCCAAGCTTTCTGCGTATGCGTATGCTTGGGCCGCAGGATACGCCTGAGCTCGCGAACCTTTATCGCAACACCTTTGAAACCTATCCTTTTCCAATTTATGAAGCTGGGTACCTCTGCAAGGCTATGGATGAGGGCGTGAGGTTTACGGGCGTTTTTAAAGGGGCCGAACTGGTCGGTGCTGCTTCTGCTGAAGTAAGTGCCGATGGGCGCAGTTCTGAGATGACCGATTTTGCGGTAAACCCGGCCTGTCGGAAGATGGGCATTGCCGGAGCGTTATTGCGCGCACTTGAAAAGGATTGTGCGCGTTCGGGTATAAGATGCCTGTTTACCATTGCCCGGGCCGGTTCTTATGGGATCAATTCCATGTTTTCCAAAGGCGACTACGAGTATTCCGGGCGTCTGATCAATAACACCAACATAGGTGGTGGGTTTGAATCAATGAATGTCTGGTATAAGCTGGTTTAGGGTGAGTCCATTTTTTAAATGTATTAATTTAGGATGTCAGAGTAAAATATCCTTGTGGCTGCTTCGGATTTGCCCAGAGGCCTGTCAAAAAGAAAGCCCTGTCCATATTTGCAGCCAAATTCCCGTAGACAGGTCAGTTGTTCAACTGTCTCAATACCCTCTGCAACCACATCCATACCCAGTGAATCTGCGAGGGAGATTATTGTTTTGACGATTGCCAGTTTTTCTTCGTCATATTCCATCCCATCAACAAATGAACGGTCGATCTTCAGATTGTCTGCAGGAATTTTACGTAAGTAGCTGAGCGATGAATAGCCGGTCCCAAAGTCGTCAATCTGGAGCCGTAGTTTTTCCTCTTTCAAAGTATGTAATAAACGGAGAGAAGCTTCCGCATCTTCCATGACACCGCTTTCGGTAATTTCGACTTTCAGCAGAAATGGATCAATTCCATAAGCTTTAATTGTGTCTGTTGCACGCGTTGCAAAATCAGTTTGCCGTAATTGATGGACAGACACATTGAAACTAATGAAAGGAATGGGGGACGATTTGCTGGCTGCCCATTCCCTGGCTTGTGCACAGGCCATCTCTATTACTTTGTCTCCTAGGGGGACAATCAACCCGCTTTCTTCCGCTACAGGGATGAATATCTCCGGCATTATCAGGCCATCTTCAGGATGCTGCCAGCGTAAGAGTGCTTCAAATCCTTCAACCCGCAGTGATTCAAGATCGACGATAGGCTGAAAGAGTAGGAAAAAATCATCCTGAGCGAGGGCCTTGCGCATTTCTCCGGTTATTTTAAGGTGCTGAGCGGCTTTGGCGTGCATAAGCTCATCAAAGACACGAACAGAGTTTTTCCCAACAGACTTGGCTGCGTACATAGCTGTATCGGCATCTCTGAGCATCGTCAGTGGGGCAGAGCCTTTATCGCCGAAAGCAATGCCTATGGAGTTTGTAATGTAAATTTCGTATTCGCCGATTTTGAAAGGATGCTCCATTTCCAACTGGATAGTCTCGGCAAGTGATATTGCTTTGTGAGTAAAGTCTACGATGACAATAGCGAACTCGTCCCCTCCCAAACGAATAGCGTCTATGCCGCTTGGAAGTATCGCTGTAAGGCGTCGCGCGTAGTTTTGAAGCAGCATGTCACCGAAGGAATGTCCTAAGCTGTCATTTACAAGTTTGAAGTTGTCCAGGTCAATAAACAGTAATGCAACTTTATGTCCTGAGTTATATATTTTGTTTAGGTGATTTGTAAGGACATCGAACAATTGAGCGCGATTGCCAAGCCCGGTTAGGTCATCATGGTAGGCTTGATATTCGAGCTGTTCCTGCTGTCTTTTGCGATCGGTTATATCGCTTAAGATTGAGAGCAGACGAAGTGTTTTGTTCTCTGCATCGACGGTTATATCGCTTGTCTGTGAAATCCATCTGTATTGTCCATCCGGCGTAATAATGCGGTACTCGGCAGCAGGGCACTGATTATGATCCATACAGAAGAAACAACACCTGCGCGCTACCAACATATCATCGGGGTGGACTCTCTTAAAGAGTATTTCCAAAGAGTCTAAAGGCTGTCTTGAATCAAGATCAAGCATTGTCCGGGCATTATCAGACCAGCGTGTATATATTGGTCTCCCTTTTTGATCTATATTGATTTCCAAACTGCAGACACTACCTGCCTGTTGGGATAGTCGTAGCATTTTATTGTATTGAAACCGTTCATCAATGCCTTGGTGAAGTGCTTCCAGAAGATCTTCTTGCGTCACTGGCTTGAGTAGGAACCTGAAAATGCGCCCTGAGTTGATAGCAGCTATGCTTGCATCCAGGCTTGCATGGCCAGTCAGCATGATTCTGCATATATCAGGGTAAAGGCGTCTCACTTCAGTCAGTAAGTCGCTGCCGCGCATTCCAGGCATCCTTTCGTCGCTGACTATAATATCCACTGGCGTTGTTGCTAGAATTTCAAGAGCTTCAGTTGCCGATTCCGCGGTCAGGATTTTGAAGGGCTCTCCGAGCAGTAAGCGCCTTATCGTTGACAGGACTCGTTTTTCATCATCGACAAATAGAACCGTGCTTATCGTCTTGAATGATTCAATCATAAATATCTCCCGAGAAAGTGAAGAAATATGCCCGCTAAAGAGCTATTCATCGCTGCCACTCTTGTCTTCTTGGTCAATTGGAAAGCGGAGGATGAAGCTGGTTCCTTGTCCAGGAGACGTTTTGAAATTGATGCTTCCGCCATGTTTTTTCATTACAGAGTGTACGATCCCCAGGCCTTGCCCGGTGCCTTTGCCGACCTCTTTCGTTGTAAAAAAAGGATCGAAAATCCGATGTTGTATTTTTTCGGGAATTCCGTTGCCTGTGTCGCTGATCGTGATTTCCGCAATATCGCCTTTTTTGACCGTTGTTATGGTGATAGATCCTTTCTTGTTAGTTGCGGTTGCATCGGCATTCGCGTGCGCAGCGTTAACAAGTACATTCAGTATCGCCTGGTTGAAACTGCCTGGCATGCATGAGATAACAGGGAGGTCCGGATCAAATTCCGTTACGATTTCAGAAGAATATTTCCATTCATTTCTGGAAACTGTAATGATGTTTTCTATAGAGTCTTTGAGGTTGATCGTTTGCATCTTTTCTGAACCAGGGTGCGAGAATTTACGCATTGCTTTTACAATGGAGCTGACCTGTTCAACTCCGAACAAGGTATCCTTGAACGCTTCCGGGACGTCAACCTTGAGGAAATCCAGTTCTCCATCTTTTTTGGCCTGTTCCCATTCCGCAAGCATTGACTGTCCTTCATCGCTTTTCATTCTTCCAAAAGAGTCTTCACAAAGAGACAGAAGCTCCATTACCGTTGCAAAAGAGTCGCGGAGGTAGGCGAGATTTCCGGAAACGTATTGAACCGGAGTGTTTATTTCGTGTGCCAGCCCGGCTGCCAACTGCCCTATGGATTCAAGTTTCTGAGCATTCGCTAATTGGTGCTCTAGGGATTCCTGCTCAGTTATATCAAACAACACGGCGACAATCCTTTGTTGACCACGAATTGTCACCGGAATAAAACTTTCTTCGAGCGGGATGCGTCTTCCCTCGGTATTTATGATGCTGCTGCGATTTTTAAAAATTAAGTGTTGGATGACTTCTCCATCTGCATCACATTTTGGACATTTGGCTTCACACTGAAGGGTCTCAGCACATGATGCGCCAATTATTTGCTCTTTATCCTTTCCGCTTATCCGTATAAACTCATCGTTAACCTCTTCAACAATTTTGTTTTTAAAATCTATTATGAGAATAGCGGCTTTAATTCCCCGCAAAATCTCCCTTAGATATTTCTCCTGCTCAGTCAGGTAAATCATGGCTTGCTTTTGATCTGTTATGTCTGTCATGGCTCCCAGTCTCGCGACAGGATTTCCGGTCTCGTCCTTTTCCCATGTCATGTTGTCAAGGACCCAATGAACTTTACCGTTACGGTCCAATACCCTGTATTCGATCGTTGCATCCTTGACCTCTTGATGTGCGCGTACAAAAAAGTCCAGTACCATGTCCTTGTCATCTGGATGTATTGTCTTTTCCCACAGATGGGGTATTTCAAGCCACTCTTCAGGAGTATAGCCGTAAATATCTTTGGCTGCCTTATTTACGTAATTGACTTCGAATGTATTGCGATCTGCCCGATAAATTAATTCTTTGAGATTTTCGGTTATTATCCGGAATTTTGTTTCTGACGCTTTTAAGGCTTCTTCGGCCTTTTTCCGTTTGCTTATATCGCGAATGGAGGCAACAGCATGGGGAAGACTGTCAATGGAGGTCAATGCCAGAGCTATATCTACCGGGATTTCAGTGCCAGACTTGGACCGAATGTTGATATTCTTATTCCATAACGGGGCATGAAGATCAGGGCATTGGAAGTATGATTTGCACTTGCCAGCGTGTCCATTTTTATACGGTTCCGGAACGAAAATATCTATATTCATGCCTAACAGTTCTGCTTTAGGATAACCGAACATGTCCAGTGTAGCTGAGTTGACCATAACAATTTGGCCATCATCGTTGACAACTATCAATGAATCCGAAACTGCTTCCAAAATATCGTGCAGCTTTTTTTCGCTGCTCTTAGCTTCAAGCTCTGCTTGTTTGAGATCAGTTATATCCTGAAAAGCTCCGCGTATCGAAGTGACTGTTCCGTCTTCAATTTTGGGCTTGCAAATGGTCCTTATCCATTTTTTGTGTCCTGCTGCCGAGATTAATTCAAGTTCAAGGTCATAAGGAGTTCCGTTTGTGATTGCTTCATGTAGTGCTATTTCAATTTTTTCTCTGTTTTCGCCATGGAAAAAGGATAGACCTAATTCAGCGGTCGCTTCAATACTTGGGTCAAGGTCATGAATTCTGGCAACTTCGGAGGTCCAAGCTCCTTTGCCTGTTTTGGGGTCAAATTCCCACCCTCCGACCTTTGCCAGTTGACCCATTTCTTCCAGCAGAAAAGCCTGAGACTTCATTTTTTTCTCTGTCAATTTTCTCTGGGTGATGTCTCTGGTTATAGCCGAGGCCCCGGTAATCTGGCCCTGGGTGTCTCGTATTGGGGAGATGCTGGTTGAGACATTAATACGGGTACCGTCTTTGCGCATGCGAATTGTTTCAAACTGCTGAATTCGATCGCCCTGAGCAATTTTGTTCATTATTTTATTTTTGTCCGTATATATTTCCGGTGGGACAAGAAGCTGGACCGATTTACCTATGATCTCATTCTGCGTGTAACCAAAAATTCTTTCCGCACCTTTATTCCAGTCGGTTATTGTCCCATCCAGTTTTGCTCCTATTATGGCATCCTCTGATGATGAGACCAATGCGGCAAGGCGAGACTGCTCAATCTGGATACGCTGGGCTTTGCTGATTACTTGATCTATCTGCGTCCTGATTATTTTTGATGAAATTGGCTTGTATAAAATCTGTGTGGAGCGGTCTGAAATTATTGATGCAGGAAGATCTGTGGACTTATCTGCAATAACGATTGCTGGGATAGTTGCTGATTCATCCGAGCTTCGCACTGAATTAAGTAGAGCGATTATTTCAAATGCACAATCGCTGCAAATAATGAGTAATGCAGGTGCCATATTTTGTGACTGGATTATTTTATAGTCACAGTTGGATGTCTGGTAAACCTTGTATTTGCCCTCAAGTGCGGAATAAATAGCTGAATCAATTTTATTGTTCTTGCTGAACAATATGATAAGTGGAGCATAGTATCCATTTATGGGTGCACCATCATCAGTACATGAATATGAATGTTCATGAGTCCTTAGAATGGCGTCTTTTCCGACTCTGACAAATTGAGTCACATCTTCTGCCCTGTATAGGATGTGGCTGAGTTCGCCCTTGGCATCTAAAATCGGACAAAAGGAATAACTTATGTATCGTTTGTCAATTTTACCTTCATGATCATCTGTTGTTGTGACCACATGCTCTCTGATGCTCATCGTTTCAGGTTTGCGTGTTGCTGCAGCCTTGTTTACAGATATTTTTAAGGAACTCTGGTACTCATCAATATTGTTCTCCGGGAACGGGGGGGGGATTAGATAAATTTCCTTTCCAAGTATGTTTTCAGTTGTCTGTGTAGCACTGAAATATTCGCTTGTGGCGCTGACGACCCTGAAAGCTGTATCCAGAACTGCACTTATTCCGGGCATGGATGCATATACCGAATTTAAATCTGGAAGATTCGATTCTATGGAATTTTTTTCAGAGAGGTGACAGTTTTTTACACTGCTTTTGCTTTCCGACTTTATGCTCATGCACTACTCCTAGATCAACTGTTGCTCTGCCTTCCGGTAAAATTTTTACAGGCAGTTTTTGCCTACATTGTATAATCCTAAAATTTAATGCGACCTTATAAGAAATATGAATGTCAGTTGGTTGTTGGAAGTCTGATTGTTACCGTGGTGCCAATTCCTTCTTCAGACTCTAACACAATACTTCCCTGATGGACATTGGCTATAACGTTGTAGGCAATTGCAAGCCCCTGACCTGTTCCTTTGCCAATTGTTTTTGTCGTAAAAAAAGGATCAAAAGCCTTTTCAATGACGTGCCTGGGCATCCCGCACCCTGTGTCTGTGATTGCAATTATCGTTGAATCATTTTCCGTTCGGCTTGTTATTTGTATCGTTCCTTTAGTTGAACCTGAACGTCCGGATTTTTGTTCTATCGCATGGGCACTGTTGACTATAAGGTTCAGTATAACCTGCCCCATTTCTCCTTTAAGACAATTCTGAGGCTTCATGCCTTCTTCCAAAATCATTTCCACGTCGGCAACATATTTCCATTCGTTGGTCGAAACTGTTACCGCGTCACGAATAATCTCGTTCAGATCGTGGAAACCCTTCTGGGTCTCGCCTGGATGTGCCAGTTGTTTTACTGACTTAACTATATCAGCAATTCGTCGCAGACCTTCGGTGGATTCTTTAATTGCGTTTGGAATTTCTTCGGTAAGATAATTGAGGTCATCCTCAGTTATTAAATCTTCTGCCTCAATTGCTATGCGTCCCATGGAAGAGCTACTCTGCACCAGGTTACGTATATTGTTCAATCGCTTTAGACTGGTGATGAGCTCAGAGAAACTGTCATCAAGGAATTTGACGTTGGTCATCACGTATTGTGTAGGGGTGTTAATTTCGTGGGCTATTCCTGCGGCAAGTTCTCCTATTGATTCCAGCTTCTGGGCCTGCCTGAGCTGTGCCTCAATGATAAGTTGGTGTGTTATGTCTCGGGCAACGGAGACGAAATTGACGATTGTTCCTTCTTCATTGCGTACCGGGGCGATTGTTGTGTCCTGGGTGAAACGTCTGCCATTTTTATCCAGATTGATGAATCGTCCTTTCCATATATTCCCGCGGCAAATCGTTTCCCAGAGTTCGCCGTAAAATGAAGATTCATGTTCGCCACTTTTGAGAATGTTTGGCTTCTTACCAATTATTTCAGCAGAAGAGTAGCCGCTGATGAGTTCAAAAGCCGGATTTACATAAGTTATGATTCCTGCAGTATCGGTAATCAAAATTGCTTCAGCACTCTGGTCAAGAACAGCTGTCAAGCGTTTATGCTCAAGCTCAGCATCTTTTAAGGGAGAAATGTCGGTAATGGTTATGACAAAGCCAGGGGTGTCATTACCAGTGTCTTCCATCTCGACAATCTGGCCCAGCAGCCAATAAACTGTCGAGTCTGAGTTCATTATTCTGAATTCAAGACGTTCGCATGCTATAGGCGTGGACGAGAACCAGTTTTGAATAACATTAATCCTATCTGCAGGATGCATATAAGATATCCACGCACTGTCGAGAAGCTCTTCGCGTGTTGCGTTGAACAGTTTAAGAGTTCTCCTGTTGACATACTGAACCTTACCCGCACCATCGGTAATTATGATGCCTACAGGGGAGGCCTTGGCTATTCCCTTGAAGCGACGCTCACTTTCGGCCAGCTCCCGTTCCATTTTTTTGCGGAGGGTGAAATCCTCAATCGTTGCAATCATTTCAAATGGAGGTTCTTTTCTTAGAACCGGGTTGAATATCGCCCGTAGAAATGTTGTTTTTCCTCCTGTAATTGAAGTGTACGTGTCTTCAAAATATGATTTCTCACCTGATATTGCTTTTATTATCGCTTCGTGCATTTTGGGATTGACGACTTTGTCCGCACCTAGACCAAGCAGCTTTTCTCGCGTGGTCCCCAAGATTTCGGCAAGGTTGTCGTTGCAGTCGCTTATTCTTCCATCTTTTCCAGAATATGCTATGCCCAGCGGGCTGTTTTCAAAGATACTTTTATATCTGGCTTCACTATTTTTCAGCTGTTCAAGTGCCTTGTATTTTGATGTGATATCGTTTCCGATACAGAGAATTTCCTTACATTCTCCGTTCGGGAGGAAGGAAATATTTGTTCTCCACGCAATCCAAAAGTTGTCTCCATGCATATTTTTGCAGATGCGCTCGTGTGGGCCTGATCCTTCTCCAAAAAAAATAGTGAGTTCTTGAGGCGAACTGAGATTGTCAGAAATAGTTCCTCCAAGCAGGTCCAGAAAGGACAGTCCAACAATTGAACTCCCCTTGGAGCCTAAAAAATTAGTAGCAAACCTGTTGGCGAAAGAGATCAGTCCATTTGAATCAATTTTTATGATCAATGAATTCGCGTTTTCCACAAGCGTGCGATAATCTTTTTCCCCCTTTGCAATAGTATCAAAAATTGGGTTGCTGAATTTGCGGAAGATTAAGAGGCCCAGTAAAGTCACGCTCAGGCACGTTGCAAAAACGTAGACGTTGGCTATGATAAAAGAGTGCTTGATATAATCAAGGTCCAACGCAATGACCATCCCCAACGAAATATCACCACTTCGTACAGGGCTATATGCCGCAATTATTTTTTTGTTCTCAGAATTCAGTCCGGTTTGAGTGATGGAATCCGTAATAGCTCCTGTGTACATCCTGGTCGTAAACAGGTTTTCTGAGACGCGATCCTGCAACTTCACAAGGTCGGTGATCGTTTTACCGTTGATAATTAAATATTTTAGTTCACCAGCGATATTTACTCCGATAACATATTCTCTGTCATTATTGTTTTCTTTTAGCTGCTGCTGAGAGGTCTCGATAAAGCCAATCGCCTCGTTCAACTTGAATGGGATGCCAAATTTTTCTTCCATATATAAATAGTGCTGGATGGCATTTGAGGCCAGAATTGCCTGGCTTTTTACAAGCTCACTTAGGCTTCGCTTTTGTTCTGTGATTATCATTCTGTAGAAAATAAAAGACGTAGTCGCTGATGCAGAAATGGCTATAAATACAAGGACTGAGGCCAGAAATATGAATCTTTTGTTTCGCTCTGTCATGAATCGTTCTCTTAATTAATTAGGTGTATCGGTTGCTTTTAATTTGGTGGCTTTATATGTTTGATCTAGGTTATCATTGTAGGCGTTGCTTTAGAAGGAAAACAATCCATTTTTTGAATTTATCACCTTGTGAGATTGTGTCGAGATAATGGTTAGTAACTGACCGGAGAAAATGGAGATGAGCAGTAAGATTCGGGTAATCTTTGTTGATGACGAACCGAAGGCATTGGGAGCTATTCGCCGTATGCTTCGTTTCAAGATGAGTGACTGGGATCTCGCGTTTGCAGAATCCGGTGCGGACGCGCTTGCTCTGTTTGCTGAAAAACCATTTGATGTAATCGTGTCAGATATTCGTATGCCAGAAATGGACGGAGCGGAACTCTTGCGCCGGGTAAAAGAGGATTACCATAAAACTATTCGTATAGCTTTATCCGGGCAAGTCGGCCTCAGCGAAGTAGTGCGTAGTATTCGATCTGTCCATCAGTATATTTCCAAGCCCTGTGATGCCGGTGACTTAATAGCTAAAATCGAAGGCGCCCTTAAGTCGAGAGAAATATTAAGTGATTCCACAATGCAAGAGCTTGTTGCGGAAATTGAAACTCTTCCAGTCCTGCCACATGTATTTAAATCAATTGAAGAGGAACTCGCCAGGCAGGAACCTTCGATAAAAAAAATAGCAGAACTGATCTCCATGGATGTTGGACTTGTGGCCAAGATTCTCAAGTTGATCAACTCTCCATATTTCGGACTTCCAACACAAGTTGATTCTATATTTCAGGCCATAACAATGCTTGGCCTTGATACCATAAGTTCTTTAATCGTTGGAACTCATCTCTTTTCAATGTATGATGGCAAATCCATGCCGGATTTTTCATTGACAATGCTTTGGGAACACAGTTTCAGAGTGTCAAATATTGCCAGAATTATTGCCGAGTACGAGGGATTGGATAAAGCAACCATTGTTCAAGCTCGTATGGCAGGCTTGTTGCACGATGTTGGGAAGTTGATTTTGGTGAGTTATTTCCCGGAACAATACCATGAAGTTTTGAACATTGTTTCCAAAGAACGTAAATCAGTGCATAGTGCAGAGTTTGAAGTGTTTGGAACAACTCATGCGCAAGTAGGAGCCTACCTTATGGGGTTATGGGGAATGGCTGGAGAGGTTGTTTATGGTATAGGATACCATCATTCCTATGATGAGTATGACATGAGCATTTCAATGCTGGTGTCCATGGCAAATATGATTGATCATCAGTGCATAATAATTCATGAAGATTACAATAGATTTGTGCTGAACAACAGTGTTCTCCGCGGTCAAGGAGGAAAGAAGATTGAAGAGTGGACTTCACATATAGCCAAAAATTGGGATGGAATTGTGCAATTCAATGTGCTTGATAAAGATATGATCAATCTTCTAAGGGAGTAGGACTCAGCTATGAAGCATTCAATTATGCTTGTTGACGACGAGCCCAATGTGCTGTCTTCCTTGAAGAGGCAATTGCGTGGTCAGTACGATGTACATACTTCAGATGACCCTGAAAAAGCTCTTGTAGAACTAAAGAATAATAAACATATTGCTGTTGTAATTTCAGACTATAGAATGCCGCAGATGAATGGAATTGACTTTCTTAAAGAAGTTAAGTCCTGCAGTCCTGATTCCACTCGGATGATTCTTACAGGATACGCTGATTTGGATAATGCTATCGGGGCAGTAAATGATGGGCATGTATTCAGATTTTTGACAAAACCCTGCGAAAAAGAGACCCTGCTCGAAAATATTCGGGAAGCCGCTAAACAGTATGACCTTGTAACAGGCAAGAAAATACTGCTGGAGCAAACCCTGAAAGGAAGTGTGGAATTATTGACCGAGATTACTTCCTTGGTAAATCCTCAAGCCAGTGAACGTATTAGCAGGGTGAGAAGGTATGTTCGGTATCTGGCGCAAAAGAAAGGAGTTAAAGATTTTTGGAGATATGACATCGCGACCATGCTTTCGCAACTGGGACTCCTTGTCCTTCCCCCCGGAACGATGGAAATGTTTCTCCAGGGTAAGGAGCTTAATTCAGAGCAGAAAGAGATTTTTGAAATGCATCCGGTTGTAGCCAAGAGTCTTGTTGAAAAACTGCCAAGGATGCAGAGTATTGCTGAAATGATTGCCTATCAACTGAAGGGGTTTGATGGTTCCGGTTCTCCGTTGGATGGAGTAGATGGCGAGAGTATCCCCCTTGGCGGGAGGATCCTGCGCATTGCACTTGATTTTGATTTGTATCTCCATTTGTATGAAAATCAGCGACAGGCATTTAGACAGCTTGAAGATAAAGCACAGGAGTATGATCCTGAGCTTCTATATTATCTTGAAGGAATGCTCGGGGTTGAGGCTCGATACGAAGTAAAGTCCCTGAGTATAAAGGAATTAGTTCCTGGAATGATTCTCTATGAGGATATACTATCGGATAAAGGGGCATTGCTTTTGCGGAAGAGTCTTGAGCTTGATAAAGATAAGATTGATCGAATTCACATGTTTGCGCGTAAAGTTGGTGTGACAGAGCCTGTCAGTGTCCTTGTTTCCAATTAGTGATTAATGCAGGTTCCTGTTGCGTGTATGGTTGTTCATTACTCCCGCTGAAGATAGTTCTTGATAATGTTACTTAGAGAATGCTTGAAATCAATATTGATCCACCCGTCTTCCGGTAATGGGGGAAAGCTGCCTTCCACCTCAGTCGCCAGCAGTAGTAATGAGCGGCTCTATAGATGACGGGCATGAAGTGAGAGTTGCTCCGTTTATGTAAGAGTCGAGAAGGGCGACATAAATACTCAAGAGAATCCAGTAGGCCTACAGACTCTGCGCTGGAGTTGTGGCTGATTTGATGCCCGATTCAAAACGCATATACTCTAAATCCGGTACATGGGGACAGTTTCCCAACTCATGCAGCAGGGTGCCGTAATGCTTGCCTGAGTCCTGAAAGGCCGCACGGGGCGGCATGTGGATCTCATCCTTAGCGCGAGTGTCAAAAGCATTTGGCGCGCTACAGGTACAGAACAGATTTTGGGCACAAAAAAAGGACTCACAAGCAACCGTGAAGTTGTGTGTAAGTCCTTGATTTTCTTTTGGTACCCAGAGCGGGACTTGAACCCGCACAGCCGTAAGGCCGAGGGATTTTAAGCCCTTCCAAAAAGATTCTGCCACATGTGAGTTAGCGTCCCTAACCGCTTTGAATACAAGAGATTCATCGGTTATTACTCTGTCTACACATCCAGTAAAGTCTGTGAGTGTATTAGAAATAAGTGGGACAGGAGTGGGACAGATATGGCCGCCAATAAATTCGAGGCAACCAAGTTTACAGGAGTTCGTTGCCGCAATCATCTGACGCGCAGGCACGGAGTTCAGCCCGACAAATACTATGTGATCCGGTATAAGGTCAAAGGCAGGCTCAAGGAAGAGGGACTCGGCTGGGCATCGCAGGGATGGTCCCCGGCCAAGGCCCATAAGGTTCGTTCCGAAATCGTCGCAAACATCAAGCTCGGAAGCGGTCCGCAGTCCCTTGAGGAATTCAGGGCGATCAAGGATGCCGAGGAACGAGCAAAGGTTGTTGAAAGGCAGGCCCGAAAGACTTTTGCGGAAGCCGGTGAAATCTACATCGACGAGTACGCCAGAAACAATAAGAAAAGCTGGCAGCATGACCGCACACGCTTCAGGCTCCACCTCAAACCGGTGATCGGAACTATTGTCCTCGACGACCTGTGTTTCAAGCACATTGAGGCTCTCAAGACAACCGTTGCTGGTAAGGGGCTTGCCAAGGCCACGGTCAGCCAGTGCCTCGCCCTTACTCGGCAGATCTGCAATTATTCCATTCAACGCGGCTGGCTCAAGAGCGGGAATCCGGTCAAGGGCGTCAGGTTTCCGAAGCTCAACAACCGCAGGCTGCGTTATTGCTCCGCAGAAGAGGAGGGCGCATTCTTCGGGCTGGCAGCCGAAAGAGGGTACACCGACTGCCATGACATCTGCCTGCTCAGTCTTTACACCGGCATGCGGATGGGGGAAATTTTTGTACTTACCAGACAGGATATTGATCTGGTGGAAGACAGGATCATTATTAAAGGTCAATCCGGGGCGGATGACGGACCCAAGGCCGGAACGAGTCGTGTTGCTTACATCACTGAGAAGATAAGGCCGATGCTGGCTTACAGAGTCAGCCGGTTGAAAAGCGTTGAAGCCTTGCTCTTTCCCGGACCGTCCGGAGAAATTCGCAGGGAGATCGGGCAGAACTTTGCAACCCTGATGAAGCATCTCGGATGGAATGAGGGCGTCACTGACCGCCGATTGAAATTTTGTGCTCATTGCTTCCGTCATACGTTTGCTTCCCGGCTTGTTGCCAAAGGTGTTCCGCTTCCTGTTGTTAAAAAGATGATGGGCCACGCCACGATCCAGACCACTATGCGCTACACTCACACTCATGATGATCAGTGCCGTAATGCCGCGCAGCTGCTGCTTTAAACCAGTGGCTCGGACTCTTCAATGAACCAGTCTACAAACGGTTCGCGGGAGTAGAAGACTTTGCGGCCGCGCTTGAAACGTCCTTCAAGCGGGCCTGCGCCCTGACAATCAAGCATGCGCATAGTCTTGGCCTTGATGAGCCCGCCGGTGTACTTTTCCACCCCCTGCCTGCAGAGGATAGGGGGAAGTGTGTTCAGGAGGTGTTCTTTGAGTTCGTCTCTGGTCATGGCTTTTACTCCACAAAAGAATGCTTGGGGCTGTGCCCGTTTGCGTCGAGGCCGCAGAGGAGTTCCTGAATGGCAGTCATGGCTTCCTGGCCTTCCTTGCGGATCTGCAATTTGACTTCGTCGGTGAGTTCATCTTTTTCGATGGCTCCACCGTACACGGAAATAAGTTCGCCGAATTCCTTCACAGCCTTTACAAGCGTCGTGTTCGAGCAGTTCTCGGCAGGCAGCTTGATAAATAGTCCGCCCATCTCGGCGGCAAGCAGGTGTACAGGTGCATCAGATCCGCATGCTTTCATCAGCGGAATCAAGAGTTCAGCACCAAGCTTGTGGCTGGTGTTTTCAGAATTGAGTTCATTCAGCAGTACGTGATGCTTTTTATTCACTCTGGCGGCAACGGCTCTTGCCCCTATATCCGAATCGAGAACCATCTTGCGGACTGAATCGGTCAACTTCATGATTTTGCTCCTTAGATTAATGCTGCGTGTAACGTGACCCAAAGCGAAAGAAGGCGTATTTTCCGTCCGGCTGCGATCCAATCAATTAGCGTTTTTTGCGTTTGGGGCCGCTCTTTTCCCTGCTGCGCTCCGGGAGCAGTTCTTCGGGCATGCCGAATTCGTCGCGTAAAATTTTGATGTATTTCTGAGGGCATTCGCCGCTACGGAGGATGCAGGAAACTCTGGAAGGGGTGAGGTCGAATCTTTCGGCAAGCGCAACATTGGTGAGCCCGTTCTTTTCCATCCACGCACGGCGCAGGAAGTGGTCAGGAATAGATTCAGTTGTAAAGGGGGCTTGCGCTGAGTCGTTAGTTTGGTTAATCATCAATGGAACCTCAATCAGTTGATGGTTATTTTTATTCAATGTGTGTTGTTGAGTTAAGGAATAATGTAAAATCTTGCCAAAAGTCAATAAGATTTTACTAAAAATGGTGTGCTCTGATATGTCGGATATTGTCGAAAGATTCCTTTCGGTTAGAGAATTCTTGGGGCTCAAGAAAGCTGATTTTTGTCGTGACGTTGGAATCTCTACAACAAGCTATGACAACTATTCGAATGGAAAAGGGGCTCCTAAAGCAGTTTTCTTGGCTAATATTTGTAAAAAGTTTGGCGTTAGCGGTACGTGGCTTTTGACTGGGCAGGGGGATTTTCTAAGAAAGTCTCAGGACTCCTTCAAGGATTGCTTGCCTCAGTTAACCAAAAAACTGATGGATGTAGAAACTTCTATGGATAAGGCTGCTCGACTCGCCAAGCTGGAGGCAATGAAAGCCGTCATTGAAGGCGAAATTGAAGCTGAAAAAAATATGCAGCCCGGAGAAGCCGAGCACGCAGCAAATGGATAGAGCGTAATTCTGGTTGGCCCGCATTTATTAAAGGAATGTGGGTCAATTTTTTTTGATTGAAAATTGAGTTATAATAAAAATTGTGTAGTTAGGTGTATTTTTGTGATCGGTGTGATTGTGTGAGCGGTTAGTTGTTTTTAGGGTGAGACTAGATGATAATATGAATAATAACGATTTCAATTTAATCATTGCTGATAGTTTACAACGTATAATCGAAAACAATACACCTCTGTGGAAGCAGAATGAGGTGTTACGGAAAAGATTCGTCAGGGACTATCCTGTTGATAAAATCTCGAGTTTTGAATTTGACGAATATGTTTTAGGTAAAGGGGCTTGTAACAAGTCTTTTTGTTATAGAATTGAAAGGGAGTTAGATGGTCTTGGTCGCATAACAGGATCAAGTGTTAATAGATTTGGTGTTTGGTATTCGAAATCGAGCGGAAATTATGACTGTTCAGTGAAGTGGGGCGGAATTCATAAAGATGTCTCACAGGCTTTTGCTGAAATTAAAAAAAATATTGTGGACTTAATTGATGCGGGAAAATCCGAAGACCGTGCAAGAATTATACGGAATGAATTGTCACCAATGTTCAAGGGTAAAATTTTGTTTATATATTACCCAGAGTTGTATTTTCCAGTTTATTCACATCTACACTTAAAACATTTTATAAACTCACTGAATCTTTCCGTGATGTCTAATAATGAATTTGATTTACAGAAAACATTGCTAGAGGCTCGTTGTAATTGGCCTGCTCTTGATGACAACTCTCCTTATCTATGGCCTGATTTACTTTATGATATTTTTAAAGCCCCTAGTAGAAGTTCTTTTCAAGATGTTCCACCGCTCAATGAAGCAATAAATGGTGCTAATTTTATAACTAGTTTGTCTGCATCTACTAATGAAGGTTTAAACGGACAGAGTCGAGGCAAAAGCAAATTAAATTTTGAAAAAATTAATAGGCAGCGGAAATGGTTAGGCGATAGAGGGGAGAAGATTGTTCTCGCTCTTGAAAAGAAGAGACTTACCGAAGCTGGGCTCAGTCTTTTAGCTAATCGAGTTGAGCATGTAGCAAGTGAAGATGATAGTGCTGGGTATGATATTAAATCTTTCGAAGAAGACGGAGCAGAGAGATATATTGAAGTTAAGGCTACACGTGCAGATAATTTAAGCAGAGGATTTTATTTGTCGCGAAACGAACTACGGGTTTCAATAGAAAAGAGTAATTACTATGTATATATTGTGTTTAAAGCTGACACAGGAACTCCCGATATTTACTCCATCGACAAACCAGATTTTGAAAATCAAGCTGAGTATAGTTTAGAACCTCAGACATATAATGTAAAAATTGATTTTTAGCATTATATTTAAATTATAATCTGCAGACAGGCATCTACAAGACGGCGAAGTTCTCAAATTTACTACTCCAATCAAAGCTTGATTAAGCAATTCTATCGAATACAATGTCGGTACACATTTTTCTTCGTTGAAGCTTTTGCCGAATCAAGTTGCGCCTTCCTCCATCCTTTGGACCGCTGGTAGGTAATTTTAAGGTGGAGACTGTGGATTCAGTCATATATGCGAAGAAGCATTTTCATAAGACTGAGAGTGAGTATTGGGTTTTGATTCGGGGTGTTGAGGGGCGGATTGGGGCGTTGGAGTAATTATTAAAGTTTTGTTGTATAAGGAAAGTATATGTCAAAGGTGGTTATTCCATATTTGTCGCCTCTTGGGTTTAATCGTTCAGATTATAGTTATGATCTTATTGCATCCCAAAGAAGTAAAGTTTTGCATGAGGTGAGACTTGTTTCGGGTATACCTGAGCTTGTAAGACGTTTTAATCCAGAGACCGTATACAAGCTTGTCACCTCCCCTGAAGGGGGCAAATTATTGAAAGATTCGGCAGGAAATATCAAGGGCGTTTTTTATAAAGATGGGAAAATTCTTGAGCATGCGAAATTTAAAGCAGTGTCCCCTTCTTTAATACAAGCAGCAAAGGCGGCTGGAGCTCAAATTCTTTTGGTCAGTATTGCAATGCAACTAAATCGTATTGAACAAGAAATATCTAAAGTTAGAGTTGATTTACATAATGACAGAATTTCTGAGGTACACGCTGGGCTGAATCTTTATGATCAGGCTCTGTTAGCAAAAAAACAGGCAGTCAAGCAGGAACTGTTCTGCAATGCTCTGCAAAGTTTGAATGTCGGTATTGAAAAGACAATCAAGGCCCTAAAAGTACAAATCGAAGAGGCCCCTGAAGCTACGGTTGGTTTTTGGGATAACTGGTGGACAAATAAATCTGTATTTGCTCAAGAAAAATTGGGGTTAGCTGAGGAGTCTTTTTATACTTGTGTCTTGGGAGTGAAGACGATTTCTGATTGCTATGTTGCTCTTGAAGAACCGAACGTTGCTGCATATGTGTTGTCTGACTCGGTTAGGAAGATTTTGGATTGTAGAGTTGATTTGGCTTTTCAAAAATCTAGATTGATACCTGCTAGAGAAAATGTGTTTCCTGAACATGTCTGGGGAGGTTTCCTAGATGCCGCTCCGGAGGTTTTAAAAACTACCAAAGACTGCAAGATAATAACTGAAGATAAGGTTAAGTATATTGAAATTGAGTTTAAACCACATGAATTGATAGGCGGAGTTTATGAGCGTTTGTAAGCAATGCGGAAGGAGATTGGAAGACAATGAAATTAAGAAGGGGTTATGCCCCGCCTGTATCTCTGAAAAGTCACACAAGGTAAAGAGTTTGTGGAAGATATTAGGGTTTGTCTTTATAGGTGTTTCGCTCGTTATGTCGGTTGTCTGCAAGGGCAAAGGTAAAGAGAATACGTAGTTTCTAAATTTCCAGCAGACTTCGTTCAGTGTTCTTAATTTTCATTTTTTATGTAATACATCCTGTTAGTGATAAGATGATCCTTTCAAGGCTAAGACCATGATTAAAATTACCTTTGATACAAGCTTTATTGTAGGTATGAAGTTCCATTTTTCGGCAATTGTGTTTGAACGTCTTGCCATTTTAGTGAAGATTGGAGCTGTTAAGGTTTATTTGGTCGACATCATAGATGAAGAGATCAAGGCGAAGATTACTTGTTCCTCAATAAAGATTGCGCAAGAAGTAAGCAATTCGTTGACCTCAAACAGACTCTTCGAGCAAATAAATTTTGATGGAAGCAGCTTCTTTGTGATTTTCTTTTCAATGATTTTTTCGGTGAGCAATTTAAAAAATTAAGTTTGACTGCATATTCGGCCTTTAAAAAGAAACTTAAGGTTGAGATGATAAGTAGCAATGATGTTTCGCCGAGGGTTGTATTTGATAGGTATTTTAATCAGGAACCCCCGTTTAAAAATACTAAGAAAAAAAAGGCTGAATTTCCAGACGCATTTGCAATTCAAACCCTTGTCGATCGATTTCAAGATGAGCCTTTGGTCGTCTTTTCTACCGATAATGATTGGAAGAGTTCTTTTGAGAAAAAGAAATCAATTACAGTGCTGAGAAAACTCATTGAGTTGTTCGAAATGGTTCCAGAGGAAGTCATTAAAGATGTGGAAGTTCGAGAAAAGCAAAACTGGGCTATGTCAGTTCTTGATGATTGTTGGGAGCAGATTGAGGAAAAATTACACCAAGACTTACTAGCCCAAAAAATTACAGTGTTTGGTGCTAAGAATGTTGATTTTAATTTTATTGAATTAATTATTTCAAGAGCTGGCGTTTCTATCATCGGGCAATCAAACGATAATGCTAAATTTTTAGTTTCAGTTGATGCAACATTCCACGCAATGGCCTCTTACGACACTTTAGGTGTTGGGCGTGTTACGGATGAGTTGATTGAGGACACTCATGAAATTGATGTCTATGTGGCCGTCAAGTATTCATTCAAAGAGAGGAGTCATAGCTGTGAGTTCTTCATAGATATTGATGTTCCGTCTGTGCTTCAGCTTGATCCGTATGATGAATGCGATATTTGGTGCTCATGTTATGATGAGGATTAGGTTTGGCTTGAGTGGGTATATGTGGAGTTGATTTTGGGGTTGGAGTATTGATGTACTTCCTTTGTTATATAAAGTTACTAAATTCTAGAGAGCGACTTTATGCCTGTTGATTGTTTTAATGTGGCTTCAAGTCTAATAAAAAAGATACCTTTGATAATGAAGTCTTGGGAGCAAGGTGTAAAGGTATATGAGTTTAGAAATGCAGGCTACAGCGATTCTGTTGATAGTGTTTTAAATAAAATGCGTTTGGAGTTTAAGAGCCCGTCATTATTAGCTGGTTTAAAAAGAAAAATTAATATCCTAATTTTTTTCCCTGAAGGTCTCGAATATTATACAGATTTTTTTGATGTTATCTGTTCAGATGATTCAGAAATACACAAAGATTTAAGTAAGCTTTTTGAAGGGACAATTTGTCATGGGAGTTTCGATGAGTGTATAAAAAATGTCAATTATTCAAAGTTATACGATAGCCTGTATAGTCGATTTGGAGAACTAGAAGAGCAGAAATTCTATGCCCAACTTGAACGTTTTGTTGGGTATTTTTGTTTTCGATTTATGAGTCGTGCTTCTGGTGGGGAGCAGGTGATAATTACTTTGCTTGGTGAGATGTATTCGGGAATTCAAGGTATTGTCGCCAAATTGGAAGACTTGGAGAGTATTACAGATAATCTTGTTTTGAAGCCAGAAGCAGACTCTAATATTGAGCATATTTGTTTTGAGGAACTTTTAAAAAGTTTAGCCTTTTGTTGTGCTTTAAATGTTATTGCAAATAAGGCTGTGCAAAATATAATCAAATATATTCACGATGAAAATGATGGTGATGCCGTAATGGACATAAATTCATTTACGGAAATGTATATTCGTAATAAGTCCGTAGTTAGTATTTGTGATGATTTTAGCAGAGCTTGTTATACTTTGTTCGATGTAAATGATCTTGAAGATCGTGACCTTCCAGATGTATTAAGTTTTATTTGGTATGTTCTTGTTTCAAAAGAATTTAGCCTAGGAATGAGTAGTGATTACAAGGTTCATGTTGGAGGTCTCTCCTATATGTATCTGTGTAATTTTAAAGATGAAGTTTATGAATTGGATGCACTTATCAGCTCAGTAACTAAGAAACAATTTAGGGGGGGGAAGGGAAGGAAATATTATAGTATTTCTGAAGGATTAGAGTCTGGTTTTAGGAATAAAGATGATAAAACAACCAGAACTAAGGTTCTAAATATTCTATGTAAGTCTTCAAGAGATGAAGGGCAATTGACAGAGCCTGACGAGAGTCTTTTGGATGATATAGAAGATGTGAGAGCTAGACATGAATTACTAATGAGTTTTGGAGATTATGATTTTGCAGTATTCAAAGATCTGGATCAGAATTCAAACGTTGTGTCTGACTTAAATAAATTTTTCCCATTGCTGCAGTTCGTTTTGTATGACCAATCAAATAAAGCTGTTTGTATACGCAATGCTGAAGAGTTGAGAAGAAAAATTGCAGTGCTACGGCAGTTTTTCGAGTAGAAAAATTTAGGGAGAGTTGTGAATGACGAATTATATAAAATTAGACAATTCTAAAATGATAGACGGCTATAAGTGGGAAGAAAATATCCAGCTTGCAGTTAACGCAGCTTTAGCTGTAAATCGCCCTCTATTGGTGAAAGGTGAACCTGGAATTGGTAAAAGCGAGCTTGCGAAAGCCGCAGCTAAGGAATTGGGGAGAGCTTTTATATCTGAAACCCTAACAGCGAGAGCCGAACCCAATGATCTTTTGTGGCAATATGATGGTGTTCGCAGACTGGCTGAAGCTCAAGTTAAACGCAATTCAGAGTCTAGTTGTATCAATGTTAATTCCGAACTTTCAATGGAGAAGTTTATTTCGCCAGGAATTCTTTGGTGGGCTTTTGACTACGTGGAGGCAAGGAAGAAATTTGTTGCTTGTCCTGGACAGTGCGAGCCACATCAAAAGCAGCTAAACCATGTCGAAAATGGCTGGGTAGTCCTGATTGATGAAATTGATAAAGCAGATTCAGATGTGCCCAACTCTTTGTTAGAGGCATTTGCTGATTGTTCTTTTCAGGTTCCATATATACAGAAACCTGTATCCATGAAAGGTGTCTCTCCCTTAGTTATTATTACGACAAATGAGGAACGGGAGTTGCCTCCTGCATTTTTACGCCGCTGTCTTGTGCTCAAGATGGAACTCCCTGAAGAAGAGACTAATGCAATTGACTGGTTGCTCTCGCGGGTCCCTGATGATGTTGGTTTGAAAAATGAGTATCTTGTAAAAGCTGCGAAGATAATCTTAGAAGATCGTCGGAATAGCAAGGGGCGCCATAAACCGAGCTTGGCTGAATTTATTGATTTTATTCGAGGCGTGGATAAGCTTTCAAATTCTTCAGAGGATATAGATAAACATCTCAATGAGATTAAAATGTTTGTTTTAAGCAAAGATAAACGTTGAGTTTATAGTGACTTCCAAAAACAAAAAGAAAGGCGCAGTCGGGCGAAGTGATTTGTTGGAACTTGTAAGTTTGTTTCCCAAAGCTTCGTATAAAGAACTTGCTGAATTATTGGGGTATTCCTATGAAGAAGATTTGTGTGAGGGGAAAGGTGATATAGCTTCTGCGGAAATAGCAGTTTCTTCTGTTCCCGTAGTACCCTCTAAAATGGATTCGGATATTCTTGAAGATAAAATGATTGCAGATCAAGCCGGGGGGGTATTTGCAGATTTTTGGCATGTTGAAAGTCGGGAAATTTTTGCCGATGAGCCTCAAAAGGAAAGTGCTGCCTATGAGGCGCAGTCAGTTGTTAGCGATCCTTTTGAAAATGTAGCCATTAAGCCTTCTCAAGAGGCTCCTTATCTGATGCCTTGGGCTAGACTGTGGCCTTTTTTAAAGGGGGCCCTGCGTAGCTCTCGCCGTTCCCGTCTTATTGACGAGAAGATGGCCGTTAAGTGTCTTTCTCGTGCTCTTCCAGTTGATCGAATTCCTATGAAACCATGTCACACATGGGCTGAACAGATTCAACTTATTGTTGATTATGATGAGCGTCTTTTCCCTTTTTGGAATGATTTTAATGGTGCAGTCAAAGGGATTTCAAAGGTTGCAGGTGAGGGACGTTTGGATGTTTATCGGATCTCAAACGGGCCTATGTCAGAGGCAGAGGTCTTCAGGAGTCCATGCAGAGAATTGTTTCATCCAAAGTCCTCTTCTGTTCCTTTATTAATTTTTTCCGATTTAGGTTGTTATGACAAATCTGGAAAGGCTTTGGATGAGTGGATAGAGTTTGGACAATGGTTAAAGAATCTTGATGTCTGCCCTGTTGTGTTGATGCCTGTTTCTCCTGATCAATGCGACGAAAAACTTTCAGACTATTACCGACTTGCCTTTTGGGACAAAAATGAATCGTTGCCTGTAATTAAGGGAGAAAAAGGGCGTGGAAAGCGAGTTACTCCAAGGCAAAGTATTGCAGAAGATGTGGAACTGCTCTTAAGTCTGCTTTCTCCTGCGACACGTGTAGAGCCAAAACTTATGCGGGCAATGCGTTTTGATATGCGAGTGGGAACTGTTGCAGTTGAAGCTAATGTATGGCTGCATGAGCGAGTGAATCGACATTTACTGGCATTTGAATTTGATAAAGTACAGCAGGACGTTTGGCGTGAAAAGTTTATGATGCTAGATGCTGATAGGCGTCAGCTGGCGATTGAACTCATACAAAAATATCACTCTTTTCTCCCCGAAGAAATTCAGCTTGAGGAAGAAGTGACTTGTGGGTTTATGTCTGGAAAAGGGCTTTCCCCTGCAGCTATTCAATATCTTGAGTGGTTGGGAGAATGTTTTGCCGATGGGGGTGGTGAATATGATTCAGAAGACCTTTGCAAGTGGGTGAATCGGATGTCAATGCGTCAGTTCAGCCTCCTTGCGAAGAATGAAGAATTTTCAAATCTGCACAGAGTTTTCGCTTATGCAAATAATGAAGCCTTGGAAGCTGGTGAATCTGTATTGTTTCCAGAGTGGTTTGATCCAAATAAGGTTCCTGATTTAACGGATAGTTGGCCGGATGAAATATGGCTGTTTGTGCAGGAAGGTGAGTCCTTAAAAGCAATACCTGAACAAGAGCATTCACAGCTGAAACGGGGATGTCCAATCGCATCTATTCGTGTCAATCCTACTTTGACCATAGAGGAACAGGGGGAGAGAAGGCGTTTTTCTATGCCTAGGAATTTTATTTTTTCATTATCAGCTAAGCAGTCATTGGTACTTAGAAGTGAGTCTGAAAAAGTTGAATTGAGTATAATTAAAATTCCGGAATGGGCTGACTCCATTTGGCAAGACCAGGAAGGCCTGCATGTCACTCTCCCTTTAAATGATTCAAAAATTAAATGGGTATTGCCCAGCGAAGTTGATCAATTAGGAAGCATTCCAGATCATGTCCAACAGCCAAAAGATGGAATTGAGTATGGTTTTTGGCTTAATCGCTCCCAGCTTGAAAAAACAATTGAAGTGGGAATTCCTGATACGTCATGGGCAAATGTCCACGGATTTGATCAATATGGGTTCTATGCTGATTTTTCGATTGAAGGGGTTGTGCAGCGTATGCGCTGGATACAGCCCGGCACTTTTATGATGGGATCGCCAGAAGATGAGTTGGCGCGACAGCATAGTTACGAAAGACAACGTGAAGTAACGTTGAGTGAAGGCTATTGGCTTGCTGACACGGTTTGTACTCAAAAAATGTGGATAAAAGTGATGGATGGTAACCCTAGCTACTTTAAAGAAGGTGGCGAGTTACCAGTAGAGAATGTCTCTTGGGATGATTGTCAGGATTTTTTTCGAATTGTGAATGATAAATTTCAAGGGCCAAAACTCCGGCTCCCGACTGAGGCAGAGTGGGAGTATGCCTGTCGCGCCGGAACAAATACTCCGTTCGCTTTTGGCAAGGATATAACTACAGAGCAAGTGAACTATAACGGTAATTATCCATACAACGGTGGAGCCCAAGGCGAGTATCGAGAGAAAACTGTTTCTGTAAAAGGTCTTCCTTGTAATCAGTGGGGGCTTTATCAGATGCACGGAAATGTCCGAGAATGGTGTGCTGAATATCTTGAAGGCCCTATTAAAGATCCACAAGGTCCTGCTAAAGGCGTAAATCGTGTTTTACGTGGCGGCAGCTGGAACGATCGTAGCTGGCATGTGCATTCGGCCAACCGCGGCATGAGCGAACCGTCCAATCGGGGAGACTTAGGTTTTCGTTTTTCCTTAGACCTAAAAGGATAATCGAAGACGTGAAAGGGTGCCCCCCTTTCGGGACACGTTGTGGACCAACACTCAAGGTCAGGGATAAGTTTAGTGTTGTAAGCAGGGAGTGAATATAAATGCCTTTAGGTTTTATCGACAATGGTCGCCCTCCCTCCCCTTTCCCTCCGGAATGGGCAAGTTCCTGGGGGCAGGACCAATACGGGGTTTGGGCCGCACTCCAGATTGAAGGCGTGGAGCAGGTTCTGCGTTGGGTATGGCCGGGGATATTTTTAATGGGCTCACCGGATGATGAGTCTGAACGTAATGATGATGAAATACTGCATGAGGTGGTCATAAGTCACGGTTTCTGGTTGGCGGATACGGCTTGTACACAGGAATTGTGGGGAAAGGTCATGGGAGATAATCTCAGCGGTTTTATGGGGGATGACCAGTTGCCTGTAGATAGCGTTTCCTGGAGTGACTGCCAGGATTTTTTGCGAACCGTAACTGATAAATTCAACGGTCCAAAACTCCAGCTCCCGACTGAATCTCAATGGGAATACGGATGCCGTGCTGGAACGCAGAAGCCATTCTCATTTGGTGATAATATCACTATTGCGCAGGTTAACTATAATGGTCATTTTCCATACAAGGATGGGGCTAAGGTGGAAATGAGATGGCGTTCCGTTGCAGTTAAGGAATTGCCCTGCAATCAGTGGGGGCTTTACCAGATGCATGGCAATGTGATGGAATGGTGCGCTGACTGGTATGGCGAATATCCGGAAGGGGCTAAGGTAGATCCTGAAGGATCTGATTCAGGCGAGTTCCGTATTCTGCGTGGCGGCGGCTGGGTTGGCAATGGTAGGTTTGCCCGTTCCGCCAGCCGCTACAGGGCCCGACCTGATGACCGTAGCGGTAATTATGGTTTCCGTTTTTCTCTAGTTTAATATGTGGTAGGAGAACCATATTGGCCTGTCTCACATCCCGTCCATCCTTTGGATGGCAAAAAGTAGATGGCCACCGGTATGTAAGTAGGATTTCTCGAAAACTTGCCGGTGCGTCGCTTTTTTCAAACACTAAGAGTAAATATGAGCTTAGGTTTTACCGATAACGGCTTTCCTCCATCCCCTTTCCCTCCGCAATGGGCCAGTTCATGGGGACAGGATCAGTACGGGCTTTGGGCTGCATTGCAGATTGAGGAAGTGGAGCAGGTGATGCGCTGGATACGCCCAGGTCGTTTTTTGATGGGGTCTCCTAAAGGTGAGCTAGAACGAAGTGATGATGAAGTGCAGCATAAAGTCACTTTGACCGACGGCTACTGGTTGGCAGATTCAGCCTGTACTCAGGAATTATGGGGAAAGGTCATGGACAATAATCCCAGCGAGTTCAAAGGAGGGGATAAGTTACCAGTCGATTCCGTATCTTGGGATGATTGTCAGGAATTTATGAGCATTGTCAGTGACAAGCTTAATGGGGTAAAGCTTCGGTTTCCGAGTGAAGCCCAATGGGAATACGCTTGTAGAGCAGGGACACAAACTTCATATTCCTTCGATGATAAAATAACTACAGATCAAGTGAATTATAACGGCAAATATACTTACAAGGATGGTACCGAAGGTGTGTATAGAGAATGTACCGTAGCTGTGAAGTCGTTTACAAGGAATCACTGGGGACTTTACCAGATGCATGGTAATGTTTGGGAGTGGTGTTCAGATTGGTATGGAGAGTATCCTGAAGGTGCCAGCTTTGATCCTGAAGGTGCTGACTTAGGCTGGTTCCGTGTTTTGCGTGGCGGCTGTTGGATAGACTACGGAGGTAGCGTGCGTTCTGCCGTCCGTGACAGGAGCCGGCAGGATTCCCTTGGTAGGGGTATCGGTTTTCGTTTTTCCCTAGACCAATAAGGGAGCAAGGACCTTTTGGGCTGTGTGGCGGAGCAGCACTAAGGTTAGGGGCGCGTGGAGTCCGCAAGCATTTGATTTGAGGGATGATGAGATATACACTTTTAGTGTTTAGTTTTTTGTTGCTGAGGTTCTAATGGCGGGAGCAAAATGGATACAAAGAATTTAGGTTTTATCGATAACGACGTTCCTCCGTCCCCTTACCCTCCGCAATGGTCCAGTTCTTGGGGGCAGGATCAATTCGGTCTTTGGGCTTCTTTGATGATTGAAGGCGTGGAGCAGGTTATGCGCTGGATACGGCCTGGAAGATTTTTAATGGGATCTCCGGATGATGAGCCTGAACGTAATTATGATGAAACACTGCATGATGTGGTCATAAGTCACGGGTTCTGGTTGGCTGACACAGCCTGTACTCAGGTATTGTGGACAAAAGTTATGGGCGATAATCCTAGTCACTTTAAGGGTGACGACCAGTTGCCAGTAGAGAATGTTTCCTGGAATGATTGTCAGAAATTTTTGCGAACCGCAAATGGTAAACTTAACCGCCCTAAGTTAAAGATCCCGACTGAAGCCCAGTGGGAATATGGATGTCGTGCCGGAACGCAGACATCCTTTTCATTGGGTGAAAATATAACGACAGATCAAGTGAATTATAATGGTCACTATCCATATGCCGATGGTCCTAAAGGAGAGTACAGAGAGGCTTCCGTTGCTGTAAAGGATTTTCCCTGCAATCAGTGGGGGCTTTACCAGATGCATGGCAATGTCAGGGAATGGTGTGCTGACAGGTATGACCAATATCCGGAAGGCTCTAGAGTGGATCCTAAAGGACTTGGATCAGGCGGGCTCCGCGTTCTGCGTGGCGGCAGTTGGATCGGTAGCGGCGGGTACGCGCGTCCAGCCGATCGCAGCAGGGTTCCGCAGGACTACTTCAGCAGGGATTTTGGTTTCCGTTTTTCTCTAGTTTAATATGTTGTCGGAGAACCGTATTGGCCTGTCTCACATCCCGTCCATCCTTTAGATGGCAAAAAAATAAATGTCCACCGGTATGTAAGTAGGATCTCCTGAAAACTTGCCGGTGCGTCGCTTCTTTCAAACTCCAAGAGTAAATATGAGCTTAGGTTTTATCGATAATGGCTTTCCTCCATCCCCTTTCCCTCCGCAATGGGCCAGTTCATGGGGACAGGATCAGTACGGGCTTTGGGCTGCATTGCAGATTGAGGAAGTGGAGCAGGTCATGCGCTGGATTCGCCCCGGAATTTTTATGATGGGATCTCCAGAAGGTGAGCCTGAACGAAGTGGGGGGGAAATTTTGCATGAAGTTACTTTGACCAAAGGGTACTGGCTGGCTGATACTGCCTGTACTCAGGAGCTATGGACCAAGGTCATGGGCAAGAATCCTAGTTCATTCAAGAGTGATAGCCAGTTGCCGGTTGAGAGTGTGTCTTGGGGAGACTGTCAGGAGTTTTTGCGTTCTGTGGAGAGAATAAATCCAGGATTGAACTTTCGACTTCCGACTGAAGCAGTGTGGGAATACGGATGTCGTGCCGGAACAGTTACACCTTTTTCATTTGGTAAAAATATCACTTCTGCACAAGTTAATTACAATGGTAATAGTCCATACAATCATGCACCAAGAAGTGAGTATCGAAGTACGACTGTCCCTGTGAAATATTTACCTTGCAACCAATGGGGCCTGTACCAGATGCATGGCAATGTCTTGGAGTGGTGCGCTGACTGGTATGGAAAATATTCAGATGAGCCTATAGTAGACCCTGAAGGGCCTATTTCTGGCGGAAACCGTGTTCTGCGTGGGGGGAGCTGGGTTTACAATGAAGGGAACGCCCGTTCCGCTGACCGTGGTCGGAGCCGGCCTGTCACTAGAACCAATTATTTTGGATTGCGTTTTTCTGTAGTTTAATATGTGCTCGGAGGGCCATATTGGCCTGTCTCACATCCCGTCTGTCCTTTGGATGGCAAAAAGTAAATGGCCACCGGTATGTAGGTCGGATCTCCCGAAAACTTGCCGGTGCGTCGCTTTTTTCAAACACCAAGAGTAAATATGAGTTTAGGGTTTATCGATAACGGCGTTCCCCCATCCCCTTTCCCACCGCATTGGGCCAGTTCCTGGGGGCAGGATCAGTGCGGGATTTGGGCTGAACTGCGGATTGAGGGCGTAGAGCAGGTTATGCGCTGGATACGTCCTGGAAAATTTATGATGGGATCTCCAGAGGATGAATTAGGGCGGAAAGATAACGAAACACAGCATGAAGTAACACTCTCAAAGGGCTATTGGCTGGCCGATATAGCCTGTGCTCAGAAATTGTGGAATAAAGTTATGGGCCAGAATCCCAGCAAATTTATAAGTTCTGACCAATTGCCGGTTGAGTACGTGTCATGGGATGATTGCCAAGTGTTTTTGCGAACCGCAAATGACAAACTTAATGGGACGAAACTTAAGCTCCCTACAGAATCTCAATGGGAATACGCTTGTAGAGCAGGAAAGCAGACTCCGTTTTCATTTGGTGAGGTCATAACGACGGATCAAGTTAACTACGACGGCAGCTTTTCTTACAGGGATTGGCCTAAAGGTGATGAAAGAAAATGTACAGTTGCTGTAAAGAAGCTTCCCTGCAATCAGTGAGGGCTTTACCAGATGCATGGTAATGTCTTGGAGTGGTGTGCGGATTGGTATGGAAAATATCAAGAAAAAGCTAGTGTCGACCCTGAAGGTCCTGATTCAGGCGTAGTCCGTGTTTTGCGTGGTGGCAGCTGTTACGACGAGGGCAGGCGTGCGCGTTCGGCCTGTCGGAGCGGGGCTAAACCGACCGACTGTTACGACTGCTTTGGTTTTCGTTTTTCCTTATGCTCAACATAGTAATAGGATGCGCAATAGGAATGTTGAGCTTCTGCGGACTGCGGCGCAGAGAGCGGCTTGGGGAAGTTCAGGAAGTTGTTTTGTGTGGTAGGATTGGGAGTAGATACAAATGCCTTTAGGTTTCATCGACAACGGCGTTCCCCCGTCACCCTTTCCCCCGGAATGGGCTAGTACCTGGGGGCAGGACCGTTATGGTCTTTGGGCTGCATTGCAGATTGAAGGCGTGGAGCAGGTTATGCGCTGGATGCGGCCTGGGATTTTTATGATGGGATCTCCAGAAGCCGAGCCGGAACGAAGTGGGGGTGAAATCCTGCATGAAGTTACTTTGACCAAAGGGTACTGGCTTGCTGATACTGCCTGTACTCAGGAACTATGGACAGAGGTCATGGGCAAGAATCCTAGTTCATTTAAGAGTGATATTCAGTTGCCGGTTGAGAGTGTGTCTTGGGGCGACTGTCAGGAGTTTTTGCGTTCTGTAGAGAATATAAATCAAGGATTGAACTTTCGACTTCCGACTGAAGCAGAGTGGGAATACGGATGCCGTGCCGGAACAGTTACACCTTTTTCATTTGGTAAAAATATCACTTCTGCACAAGTTAATTACAATGGTAATAGTTCATACGATCATGCACCAAGAAGTGAGTATCGAAATACGACTGTCCCTGTGAAATATTTACCTTGCAACCAATGGGGCCTGTACCAGATGCATGGCAATGTCTTGGAGTGGTGCGCTGATTGGTTTGGTGAATATCCTGAAGGATCTTCTTTAGACCCTAAAGGTTTTGACAGTGGAGATTCCCGCGTTATGCGTGGGGGAAGTTGGCTCATTTTCGGTGGACGTGTGCGTTCCGCCTATCGAAATTGGTCTCGTCCCGATCTTCATTTTCGGGACTTCGGTTTCCGCTTTGTCCTAGGACCAAAGGAGTAGCCGGAGATGTATGGACTGCCCTCTCATATTAGGCTGGTTTGCGGAGTGAAATGTATCTTAATATCTGGCACGGTTTCTCGTGGTGATCAGCCAGTTCAGGAGTAAAACAAGAATATGTCTTTAGGTTTTATCGATAATAGCGTCTCTCCATCCCCTTTCCCTCCGCAATGGGCCTGTTCCTGGGGACAGGAGAAGTGGATCTATTTAACTGGACCACTCAGCGGCGTTTTTAAGGTGGACAGTTTAACAAGTTATGCCGCCTTGCGAGTGTCCAGATGGGGTACTCCATCTGGGGCGTTGCCCTTTTGATATATCTCCATTGGCTTCTTGCCGTCAAAAGCAAAATGCGGACGATGGTTGTTGTAGAAGTCAAACCACCTTGCCAAAGATTGTCGCAACTCGCTTCCAGACAAGAATTCACGTAGATAGACGCATTCATATTTTACTGAACGCCATAAGCGTTCGATCATCACGTTATCCATCCAGCGTCCACGGCCATCCATGGAGATTTGGACTCCTGTATCTCGCAGTGTTTTAGTGAATTCGTAGCTGGTAAACTGACTCCCTTGATCAGTGTTGAAGATTTCGGGGACACCGTATCTGTTCATTGCATCCTCAAGAGCGGCGATGCAGAAATCCGCATCCATGGTGTTGGATATTCGCCAAGACAAAACAGACCGGCTATGCCAATCCATGATTGCAACAAGATACAGGAAGCCTCTTTTCATCGGAATATAGGTTATATCAGAGCACCAAACATGATTTGGTCTGGAAATTTCTAAATTACGCAGCAAGTACGGATAAATCTTGTGCTCAGGATGTTTCTGACTGGTTCTGGGCTTCTGAAAAACAGCCATTAATCCCATCCGGCGCATAAGTCTTTTTACCCGGCCTCTTCCGACTTGATGTCCTTCATCTCGAAGCATATTGCGCATCTGCCGAGTCCCAAGAAATGGATAGTCCATAAACAACTCGTCAATCCGTTTCATCAGTGACAGGTTATATTCGGATTCTCCGATGGGCTGGTAGTAATATGTTGAGCGTTGCAAACCAAGAATGTTGCACTGTCGCCGAATGCTGAGACACGGATGCCCTTTGTCGACGACTTCACGCCTTCGTTCTGTGCTCAAATTTTTACGAAGGCTTGCTGCAAAAAATCTTTTTCGACCGTCAATTGCCCGATTTTGGCGTGCAATTCCTTTATCTGTTCAGCATTATCTTGTTGGACTGTATTTTTTTTGCCGGAAAACATGTCGACAAGCCCTTCCTTGGCCTGCTTCTTCCATTTCGAAATCTGGTTGGCATGAACGCCATACTTGGTGGACAATTCGGTAAGGGTATATTCACCAGACAAAGCGTCAAGTGCTACACGGGCTTTGAACTCTGCGGAAAAGGTTCTTTTCTTCTTGGACATGAAACAGCCTCCTTGGGCTCTTATATGTCCACCTTAAAACGTGGTCCAGTTTTGTGGACCCACTTCTGCAGCCCGTTAAGCTTCATAATACGGTAGACCCGTTTGTGATTGACTTTCGAAAGCCCCAACTCGCGAAGACGGTGGTTCAATCTGGCGCAGACGCGGCGATAACCATATGTTGTCCGTTTATCAATGATCTCCATGATTAACGGCAAAAGCCTTGTGTCATCCGCTTTGGAGTATCGAACTGGTCTAGGCTTGGGTTCATGAGCCAGTCGGTCATTTAAACGGGAGCGGGAAACATCCATTGTTTCAGCTACCCGTTTCACAGGATGTCGTCCTTTGGCAGCAACGGAATACGCGAGATCAGTTTTTTTTCGCGAGCAATTTCCAAGGCATCCTTCAGAATTTCAACTTCCATCGTCTTCTTGCCAAGCATTCGCTCAAGATCACGAATCCGTTTTTTAAGTTCACGGGCCTCCGATACTTTAACGACTTCGCCACCGGAACCAACCGCTACCTTGCCGCCTTCGCTCATAAGTTTCCTCCATCGGAAGAGGAGACTGGGAGCAACCCCGTTTTGTCTGGCAACGTAAGAAACAGACATGCCTGGAAGATATGACTCTTCAACCATCCGCATCTTTTCTGCCACGGACCAGCGACGACGCTGAACCTGATTCACTACCTCTACCGTTTGAAATTCTTTAGCACTAGGTCTGGTCATAGGTATAGACCTACCTCCTAATTTCTTGGAGGTGTCCGGACGAAATGGGGGCTACTACATGCTGGAACTAGTACACGGTACTCTTTTGGAGATATGATAAATACAGAGCTAGTTAATTATGACTGTGAGAATGGATATAGTCATTCAATGTCTGATGGATCCCGAAATAAGACTGTTCGCGTAAAGGAGCTTCCTTGTAATCAATGGGGATTATATCAGATGCATGGAAATGTTTGGGAGTGGTGTGCAGATTGGTATGGAGCATACCCGGAAGATTCTATAAAAAATCCTAAAGGCTCTGAAAATGGTGAGTCTCGTGTTTTACGAGGAGGGGGCTGGTTTGGTAGTGACATCGTTGCGTCTTCTGCTTATCGAAGCGGGAGTCAGCCTGATGCTCGTTATTCTTACATTGGTTTTCGTTTTTCTCTAGATTAAAAGATATCCAGAAGCGCAATAAGAATGGGTGAAACAATTATTGGCTGTTTTGCAGAGCAGTCTTGAGTTCTGGGATGGTATAATAAAATATGCTTTTTACTGTGTCAATTTTTGGGGAGGTTTACACTTTCGTCTAGCATTTCAGTTACTATTTTTACTAGGTTTTACTTATGCATGATTTATAGGTAGCATTTGTGGATGGTATGCTTGTCAAGAAGAGATTGTATGGGTTTTACTTTTCCTTCTCTTGAAGAGTAGTCTGAGTCATAGTTCAAGTATTCTATTTCAAAAAAATGCCCAAAGTGGTCTTTGAAACTTTTGGCTATTTTGTTTTGAGTTTTTTGAGAGAAATCTGAGTCGTTAACGTTGATTGCTAATTGTATTTTTGTGAATGATTTTTGTATTAGTCTAATATTGTTGATTGGTAGGTCATAGGTGATTACAAGTCTGTAAATCCAGTCTAGTAAACGACCTGAAGGTATTATTGTTCCATCCTTTCTAACAAAAGAATCATTTATACGCCCGCATATTTTGTTAAGAACTGGGGATGTTTTTCCGCAGCTACATTTGGTTGTGCTAAGGGCACCTAGGTCACCTTGTCTATACCGTATGAGCGGCATTGCAAAATTTAATAAGTTAGTTCCAACTATTTCCCCCGTCTCTTCTATAGGTGTGGGGGTGTCTGAGTTTATATTTAATATCTCTATATAGGAGCTATCTTGGACAAGGTGGTATTTATGGTTTTTACATTGGTAAGCAATTGCAGAAAGTTCCTCGGAGGAAAATTCATCGTATACATGGCTGTTAAATGTACGAGCAAATTTATTTCGCTCAAGTTGAGTCGATTGTTCAGAGTTTGTTATTATTGTTCTTATTCCTGACTTGCTCATGTCGTATGGGGCATTTGCAATAATGTCATGAAGGATAGATGGATAGGCAGCAAGAACCGAAGGCCTAACTTTTGTTATGGTTGACGTTATTTTATCTATGGGGGCCAAGTTGTTTATGTAGAAAACGCGGTATGCTCCTAGTATGTTAGAAAAAGGGTACTCGGATGTATATAAAAGCAGTTCTTTTGAAAGAAAATTGTAGAATGGATCCATTTCTTTCAGCATTCTGAGTACTTGGATGTGTTGTTCTATAAATGCCTCGGGGGTAATGTATAATGTGACAAATTTGCCATTTGTACCTGAGCTCCTTGATATAATAAGTTTAGATCGTTTGCATCTACGATCTACAAAGTCAGTTGGTCTTTCTGCTAATTCATCTTTTGTAATTGTGGGTAAGTATGAAAGATCCTCAAGGCAACGAATGTCTTCTGGGGTTATTTTATGTATTCTGTATTTTTCATTATAGAAGGGTGTGTAATTGTATGCTACTTCGATTAGTTGTTTAATTTTTTTAAATTGTAAATCTTTTATTATACTTTGTTTAGTGTAAGGTATTTTGAAGCATTTTCGGTGTTTTGTTAGGCAATGAAAACAAAGCTTAAGATATTCAGAGTGAGAAAATTTACGCATATTTAGTTTTTTATGAGGTGTGATTAGAGTTAGATGCCATAATTGAGGTATATATCCAAGGTGTCGATGCCTCTCCTCTTATAAGTTTTGTTTCGTGTGTAGTTTTAAGTGGGAAAAATAGATTTTTAAATTGTAAATCTGATGCGATTGAATAAGTTCTGATTTGGTCAATATATTTGTAGGCCATTGCAGCTAGTGTTGCCTTAGTAATGGATAGTTTAATGCCTTTTTGATTATATCTAGTCATTATTTTTTCAACAAATTTTTTTTTGTCAAGATTACTCTCTTTGAATGCCGTATCATATCTTTCTCTCTGCATAACTCTATCTGACGTAATTATTGATCCGTATTTGTTTAGTAGTTTTTTCCAAATTTCAATTATTTCTTTTTGTTGAACATGTTTAAATCGTGAAATAAAAGAGTAAGAGGTTATAAGATTAAAAAAATTGTTTGGTAAAGAACATCTGAAAATATCTTCACGAATTGTAGTAAATGTTATGTTATCTGGAAGTTGCAGTCTGTCTACATACCACTGGCAAATCTTTAAAGGGGTAGTACAAATATCAATGATGTAAATTTGAATTTTGTTACTATGGGAAATGAGAAAGGGGTGAAGATGGTGGAGTATTGCATAGTCAGCAGTTCCACTAATCAAAATATTCAAATCATTGTGTCGGTTCTGAGTAAAGAAGTCCTTATAGGAGTTAAAATGAAGCTCTTGTGAGTGAACTCCACCAAAAAGTCTAAGATATTGCCATGATGAATGATACCAGAAGCAATCACAAGTATGGTTGTTAAGGCAATTTTTTTTTGCATATTGGTACATTATATCTGAAGATTCTTGCAGAAATTGCTTACTTGAATCATGTTGTGGGAAGCATGTTATTGGTGTGTTCATATTAGTCTAAGTATCCTGTTTAGTCTTTTTTTGTAACGTAGATGGAAAAATATGCTTTGTGTGCTTCGTCAAGCCAATTTACCGGGTCACTTGTTTTGCCAATGGGGTGATGTATGTCTATTATAGATAGTTTGGCGTTTTTTAGGGCTAAAGTATAGTCTTCTTGTGACCAAAAATAATCGTATAAAACAACGTTGGTCCCTTTTATCGAAAGTTGTGCGGAGTCGCCACTTGTAAGCTCGTTTTCATTATGACTTAGGTCGTAGTCAAATGAGACCCAATTCCCATCATATGTGCTAGCAGGGGATGTTACAAAAACAAATATTCCCCCAGGTTTCAAAATTCTTTTCATTTCTATTAAAATGCGTTCAATCTCAGCTAAATTATCAACTTCAATGAAAACGAAACTAGAAAATACAAAATCAAAGCTGGCATTGGGAAAAGGTGTTTCAGCACTTTTTATTTGGATATATTCACCATGTTTGTCTCTGGCTACAGCTTCGGTAATCATTGTTGGGCTTATGTCTACACCGCTCATATTGTATCCAATCTCTTTTAGAAAACGAGTGGATCTTCCTGTTCCGCAGCCATAGTCAAGGCCTCTGCGGCCATTCGTGTTCATTCTGAGGATGCTGGGTATGTCTCTGAATGCTAAGTAGTAAGTCCCGTCAATGTCTAAGGTGGAGTATTCTTTTGCAAACTGGTTGTAATCGTGAGTTATCTTTTTTTCTGTTTTTGAAGTAGCACCAAGCCTTTCTAGAGTGCGTAGTTGTGCTGGTGATAGTCCGCTAACGCCAGTGATATCGGTGTCTTGGTATGGCCTGTTTGAACTATAATTTTTTTCCAAGCGATATGGGGAAAGAGAAAATGCCTTTATCGTTCCGTCTTCACTTCCGCTTATTATGAAGTTGGTTTTGGGGTCGCATGAAACTGACCACACACCCGACTGATGGTTATTAAAAATATGACAGCATTCTTGGGTTTTAAGATCCCATACTCTTATAGAATTGTCTTTACTGCAGCTAATGATGAAATTTCCCGTATTATCAAAAGTTACACTGGTAACATATCCTGTATGTCCATTCATTATTGTATGTGCGTCGGTTTCTAAATCCCATATTATAACGGACTTATCTTCACTAGAGCTTGCTATATATCTATCAGAATGATGGATAGCTATGGAGCTTATTCTGTCGGTGTGGCCAGTTAATGTCTTTATGCATGTTTTTTGGGTAAGATCCCATATCTTAATTGTATGATCTTCACTTCCACTTGCTATGTGAGGTTTTTTGTTAAAAAACTTAACAGACCATATACCATCTGTATGCCCACAAAGAGAATATGCACATTCGCCTTTGATAAGATCCCATATCTTAATTGTTTTATCGTCTCCCGCGCTTGCTAGGGTTTTGTTCTCATGGTCAAAATCTACAGTTTGGACCCACCTTTCATGTCCTCGGAGCACTTTAATCACTTCCCATGATTTTGTGTCCCATATTTTAATTGTTTTATCGTCACTGCCACTAGCCATCATTGAACCATCGAAATTAAAAGTTATTCCAAAAGTCCAACCTGTATGCTGCCGTAGCCGTTTAATCCTTTGCCGTGAGATGGCGTCCCATACTTCAAGTGAAAGGTCTGCGTTAGATCCTACGATGATGTCTTGCGTTGGGGAAACCGCTGTAGCTTGAACCCAGTTTATATAGCCGCGCAAGGCGTGAAGGCATTTCCAGTCTTTGGTATCCCAGAATCGTATTGTTCGATCATATCCTCCACTGATTAAAAGATTTGTATTTTTTGCAAAGGTTATTTTCCAAACTTCTCCGGTATGATCTTGTAGTTTTTTAATTAGCTCTAAAGTCTCGGCGTCGTATATATGTATGTTGCCGCTTTCATCGCTGACGGCAAAGTTGTTGCTATTGCTGTCGAATGCGATTGAGTGAATACACTCTTTTACATCGGTAATTTCGTTAGTGCAGAATAGGTTGCTGTGATTCCAAAATTTAATAGTTTTGTCCCAACTACAGCTTGCCAATATTTGGTCATTACTTTTAAAAGAGATGTCCCTCACTACATTGCTGTGAGCGTCAATCGTATGGGGGGAGTCCCAGTCAAATATATCATAAATTTTTATTGTTCTATCTGCGCTACACGAAGCAAGTTTGTGTCCATCGTCGCTAAATGCGACTGAAAAGACTTTATCTGTATGGTTTGTTAGAGTTTTAATGCATTGACCATTTTTCGAGTTCCATATTTTAACCGAGTTGTCATCACTACCTGTAGCGAGGATTTGCCCTTTAGGATTAAAGGCTACAGTCCATACAGAGTTCGTGTGGTGACTAATACTATGGCATGTAAAGTCTTCCGTGCTCCACAGTCTTACAGATTTATCTTCTCCGCCACTTGCTAACATTTTTCCGTCAGGGCTAAATTCTAAAGCGAACACCCAGTTAGTATGGCCTGTTAAAGTTGCCTTGATTTGGAGGTCGTTTGTGCTGTAAATATGAATTGATCCACTGGACTCACTAGCCGCCATCAGTTTTCCGTCAGAGCTAATTGTTAAGCTGGAAATTGGTCCAAAAGTTTGGAGGAATACACAGTGTTTAAATTTTGAATTAGTAAACCTGACATTGTGGAGTAGTGAATCTTGTAAAAAAGCTTGTCTAATTGAAAGTTCAGAAAAATCGTAACCATCTATTATGCGGTTAAAATTAGATAAAAGATTTAGAATGTTTCCTGCGGCATAACTTGGTTTAAGTTCAATATTTTTTCTAAGTTCTAAAATATATTTTTTAAAATGAGCTTTGTATCCAGATTCTCCATTTAGTGAGCGAATTAAGTTTTCATTTAATGGACTAATTATAATTCGTAATTGTGTTTTGCGGATATAGTCTTTTGCCAGAGCTTTTAGGAGGGCATATCTGTCCAAAGTGGTACATGTAAAATTTATAATATCTTCTTCTGCTTTCTTTATTATTTTTTTTGTTGCAAATTCAATAAATATTGGTTGTAAAAATAATTTGCTATTGTGTTTATCTAGTGGGAAGTGATTTCGTAAGGACTGTATTGTTGAGGGTAGATCTTCACGAGATTCATATGATAGCAGATCGTTTTCAAGACTCTCAAGAGAAATTGGTTCTCTGTTAAGTGCAATCCAATACAGCAACTCTCTTTCTCGTGAAGTTAATCTGTCATGATGCCAATTCAAAAGATCTTGCAAGTCGTTAAATAATGATTTGCCCTTTTCTAAGAACGATTTTAGTCTTCCTAAGTATACTTCTTTGATATGTTTAGCCACTAAGTTTAAGGCTAATGGATTTCCATTGTATAAAGAAATTACTTTATTATATTCCTCTTTGGCACCAGTGAAGTCTCCTATACTATCAAATATTCTTATGCCGTTTATGTTATCAATTCCGAATAGCTCTAATTTCCTTGTTGGTCGGTTGTTGCCTTCTAGTGCCGCCAAGGCTTTGGGGACTACGCTACTAGTGAGAAGTAGACAGCTTGAGTGTTTAGAACTCCCCAATTTCTTAATGAGTTTTGAGTATTGTTGTATGTAAGAGTCTATGTCGATTAGCTTAGGGTCTAATATAGATTCAAAGTTGTCTAAAACAATCAAGCATTTTTTATGCTGTAAGTATTCGAGTAAAATGCAAAGCAAGGCATCTGTGTCTGTTGGTAGCTCTATTCTTGGTTGACCAGATACTATTTGTATTATGTCGCTTATAATGTCAATTAAAGGGGGTGCATTTACTAGCCCTTTCCATATTATATGGTCAAAATGGTTTGCGTCACAGCTATTCGCATTAGATATTTGTGATCTGCAAAAGTGGGACGTTAACATTGATTTTCCCACACCACGCATTCCGACTATGCCAATTACAGAACATTTCTCTTTATTTATCCAATTCTTTAAAGTGGTTAATTCTGTATCACGACCATACAGTTCCTCTGTAATTGGCGCATTTTCCAATCCAGTTATATTTTTTGCTGACTCATTAATTATCCAATATCCTTTTTGTATAACATGTACAACATAGTCAGCTGCGTTACGGGAGGCCTCTCGTTGGGCTTTATCTGTTTTGGTTCCGTCTCCCCAGTCACATATCGATTTGATTATAATCCATTCAGTTTGTGCGCTGCTTGCTGCACTATAGAGTCCGCCTCCTTCCATTTCTCCACCAATTGCCTCAGGAGCAAGGTCAAAAAGCTGTCTATTAAAATTAATATCGTCTACTAGTTTTTCGCCAGACAGAATGAGTCCAAAGGATGGTTTGGTGCCTTTCCAGTCATATTGAGCATTTCTAAAATGGTTTAGAAGAGTTTGGCCACAAGTGACCTTGTCTCCTCTTAAATGTACTGTCCCATTTTGTATTTTGTGATATTCATATGCCTGAATTTGTTTAGAAATTAAAATTTCACCAATTTTTTGTTTTTTCTTGTCTGCTCCAAAAGCCACGCCGATCATAATTACAGCAATTGGTTTAAGCTCAGTAATTGCTTTATATACAGTCAGTAAGGCTCCTCCTGGGGTCGAGCTGCCTATTTCACATTGAAAAAGGAAAATATGTGTGCCTCCAATTATTCCGAGGTCAAAACACGCCATGCCTCCAATTTTTTTTGTTTCTCTATTAGATGCCCCTATGAGAGAAAATGCATCAAAAATACCCATAACTTCATTTTCGTTTGCGGCAAATAAGATTATATTATTCATTATATCTATCTTAATTTCCTAAACCGAGGACTAGAAGTGTAGTAATAATGCCAATAGTGCCTATGAGAGTAAACATTGCGTTAAAGCAGTTAGAGTAACTTCGTATGTTGTTTTCTTTTCTGTATAATTTCGATTTTTCGTCCAACAAAAAAGGACACAGTTCATCACTATCCGTTTGTGATTTTTTTTCCAACAAGATTAATCCTTCTTCAACATTTTTAATCATATTTGTAGTTCGCTCGTCGAGTTTCCGAAATATGTATGTGATAATGCTCAACGAGAATGGTATGATCGCATGTAGTTTAAATAATGATCCTGGTTTTAAATAGTTAGCAAATGCTCCAATCATAATTGCAGACATTATCAGATAAAAATTGAAGGTTTTAAGTCTCTGTTCAGAATGCAACGCAAAGTAGCTCCACAAATATTCTCTAGTTTTTAAATCATTATTATTGAGCATGGTTTCCTGTTATTATAAGCAAGTTGGTTACATGTAGTCGTCATCTTGTGCTCTTCTGCTTCTCTCTTATAAATTTTTTATCATAATATGATTATAGTAGGCAAGGGTAAACGTTAATTCTTATGTAGCCCTCCCGTATATTAGGCCCAGCGAAAAGTAGAGATTTCTGATAAAGACAGCCATGAAGGAGGTTGTTTCAATGCGGAAATCCAGATTCAGTGAAAGTCAGATTATCAAGATCCTGAAAGAAGTCGAAGGCGGTCGTAAAGTCGCAGACGTGTGCCGAGATTACAAAGTTAGTCAGGCTACATACTACAAGTGGAAATCTAAGTACGGTGGTATGGAAGCTTCCGATATTCGTCGTCTGAAGGACCTTGAAGAAGAAAATCGTAAGCTCAAAAACATGTTTGCCAACTTGAGCCTTGAAAATGAAGCTCTGAAGGATGTCATAGCAAAAAAGCTTTAAAGCCAGCTGAGAAGCGTGACCTTGTTGACTACCTTTGTAACGAATTTTGTCTCAGTATTCGGCAGGCATGCAGCGCACTGCGTTTAAGCCGCTCAGTGTACTGCTATAAGCCTAATCCACGAGATAATTCGTTAATCATTGAAATGCTTCTCCAGTTGGCTGATCGGTACCCCCGTTACGGTTTCAGAAAATTATTCGTCCTGCTGCGCAAGCAAGGACACCACTGGAACCATAAAAGGGTTTATAGAATTTACTGCATGCTAAAAATGAACTTTCGGCGAAAGGGAAAAAAGCGTTTACCGTCCCGGAATCCAGAAGTCTTAGCTGTTCCACCACAGGCAAATATCTGTTGGTCAATAGACTTCATGCATGATTCGCTGATAAGTGGGCAAATGTTCAGGACTTTCAACGTACTTGATGATTTCAGCCGCGAATGTTTGGCCATTGAAGTAGACACAAGTCTGCCCGCCGGAAGGATTACTCGTGTGCTGGACAGAGTTTCTGCATGGCGCGGATTTCCTAAAAAAATGAGAATGGATAACGGTCCAGAACTGATTTCGGTAACATTGGCGGACTGGGCTGAACGAAATGGTGTTGAGCTGGATTTTATCCAGCCTGGTAAGCCGACTCAGAACTCATATATTGAACGCTTTAACAAAACATTCCGTAACGAAGTTTTGGATTTTTACCTGTTTTCAACGTTATCAGAGGTCAAGGACATAACTGAAGACTGGATTCGTCAATACAACGAAGAGCGGCCCCATGAGTCGCTCAGAGACATGACTCCTGTCGAATATGTCCAAACACATTCACCCCAAGAAAACTCTACTTTTGGATGGCACTAACTTGGGGAGGTTTACACTTAGCTTAACTGTTAATTTTTGATGGATAGTTTTTAGTCTTGACTTTCGGAGTTGTAGATCATGCAGCACCCCCCCTTGGTCTTTGTCATTGTCCTTTGTTTAAGCCGTAGATATAGAATTCTTGTTTGAGAATGTAGTAGCCCCCATTTCGTCCGGACACCTCCAAGAAATTAGGAGGTAGGTCTATACCTATGACCAGACCTAGTGCTAAAGAATTTCAAACGGTAGAGGTAGTGAATCAGGTTCAGCGTCGTCGCTGGTCCGTGGCAGAAAAGATGCGGATGGTTGAAGTGTCATATCTTCCAGGCATGTCTGTTTCTTACGTTGCCAGACAAAACGGGGTTGCTCCCAGTCTCCTCTTCCGATGGAGGAAACTTATGAGCGAAGGCGGCAAGGTAGCAGTTGGTTCCGGTGGCGAAGTCGTTAAAGTATCGGAGGCCCGTGAACTTAAAAAACGGATTCGTGATCTTGAGCGAATGCTTGGCAAGAAGACGATGGAAGTTGAAATTCTGAAGGATACCTTGGAAATTGCTCGCGAAAAAAAACTGATCTCGCGTATTCCGTTGCTGCCAAAGGACGACATCCTGTGAAACGGGTAGCTGAAACAATGGATGTTTCCCGCTCCCGTTTAAATGACCGACTGGCTCATGAACCCAAGCCTAGACCAGTTCGATACTCCAAAGCGGATGACACAAGGCTTTTGCCGTTAATCATGGAGATCATTGATAAACGGACAACATATGGTTATCGCCGCGTCTGCGCCAGATTGAACCACCGTCTTCGCGAGTTGGGGCTTTCGAAAGTCAATCACAAACGGGTCTACCGTATTATGAAGCTTAACGGGCTGCTTCTGACTCGGTACACGGGAAAAACTCCTGAACGTACACACGAAGGCAAAATTATCGTATTAAAACGCAATGTCCGTTGGAGCTCTGACGGTTTTGAATTTCAGTGCGACAATGGGGAAATCGTGAGGGTCGCATTTGCCCTTGACTGCAAGGATCGGGAAGTAATCAGCTATGTTGCTGGAACCTGTGGCATCAGCGGTGAAATGATTCGTGATCTGATGCTTGAATGCGTTGAGAAACGATTCGGACAACCCAAAACTCCGTATCGTATTGAATGGCTTTCAGATAACGGTTCCTGTTATACCGCACGGGAAACAGTATCGTTTGCTGCTGGGGTCGGGTTGCTCTCACGTTTTACGCCAGTGCGTAGTCCTCAAAGCAACGGCATGGCCGAAGCTTTCGTAAAGACGTTTAAACGGGATTACGTCTACGTAAAAGACCGTCCAAATGCGCTGAACGTCCTGTCCAGAATCGGCAACTGGTTTGAAGATTACAACGAGAACCATCCGCATAAGGGACTACGGATGCAGTCACCACGGGAGTATATCCGATCAGAGCTCGAGGCATCAGCACAATGTGAGTCGGCGGGGGACCGTCGAGAATGGGCCCCTCAGAAGCTCGTCGGAGACGGTCTCCCGACGGCGGGAATCAAGTAACTGGGTGTCCGGTTTAGCAGGGGCAACTCCAGAGAACTTTAGCCATCATGGCTTGGCATAACTGCTCTGCAAGATCTTGTTTTTCGGCAAATTTACCGAAGCCATAGTCAAGATTCGTTGGAGAGCTTCCAAGTAATCCAAGTCACGCATTTCTTCGCAGCAGGCGTGGAAAAGTAGCCCGAGAGTGCGTGGATCGTCATCTCGCCTTTTTTCCAAAGCGAGGAAGAGGTACCGCATCATGATGGTGGTGTGCGTGATAAGCGCATCAAAGTCTCTGGCCTGACAGCCTTTTTCCAAGTCCAGATGCTGTTTGATTGTGTGAAAAAAGATTACAATGTCCTAGCGTTTTCCATAGATACGAACCACATCGGCATCAGACAGTTTCGTATCCGCGGAGAAAAGAGCAAGCCAGTCTTTTTTATGCTTGTTACGCACTAAGACGATACGGGCAGAACTGCCGTTGTTCATTGCGAAAACCTTAGCACGACCGCGTCTTTTCATGATTTTTCTATAGATTGCATCAACGGTCAGACGTTCATCGCCAAAGTTGTAAAGAATTTTGGGAGTACGTCAAAAGGCCAGATTTCTCTATATTTGACCGGCACAGAATAGGGGAAGACCTCAGCTGTTGTTAATTTTGTGTTTAAGGTTTAAGCTAAATCTCTATTTGAGATCATGCTGTAATATAAAAGGAGTTCTTGTTGTTATGGGGTGGAGACTTATTTCTAGTGTTAAAGAAGAGCTGGCTAGGTTAAGTGAATTCGGTTTTAGTCAAACCTTTGGAACTAATGGAGGAGGAATTAAGCATTTTTCTAAAGAAGATTCCGGGGTTTGTAGTCCTATTAACACTGCTGCTACAATTTATTATAGTAAAGAATACCTAGGGGGGGCAGATTCTTTTTTGAGAGAATCTCCAACAGCGTGCTACCAAAAATACGTAACTCCAGAGTTGGAGCAAAAACTAGTTTGTTTAGATTGCGACCTCCCCGAAAAGACAGTTTTTGAAGCATATTATGTTTCTCAGTTGGCATTAGCTGCCAATGGTGATGTTGCTACTGAAACGTTGGCATCATGGCTAGATAAATATATAACCGATTGGCTTCTTGGTAGAAGAAGTTATTCGTTGTCAATGTATGTTGTTTATTTGGCCTCGCGTGTAATCGAACGAGACGGCAATGATTTACAAGAGTTGCTAAATCGACTTAGCCTATTTGTCGTTACTCACCAGATATCTCTTGCCAAGGCACAGATATGGGAAGAGTTTGATTCTTTGGAACTTGTGTTTTCTCTTTCTGTACTAAAGAATAGTAATCATGCTTCAAGTATAGTTCCCTTAGCTATTAATGTATTGCGAGAAGTTACAGAACGTCAGTCTATTTGGAAGAGCCAAAATTTTGTTGTAAATGGCAAGCGGATGATCTGTTCTTCTGCATACAATGCTTGTGTTGCTTTGTTGCTTTCAGACATCGGCAAAGTTTATTTTGACGAATTAATCAGTTGTTTTAATAAACATTTTGAGTGGATCACAAAACAAAAATATAGTAATTCTTGGCTGGTTTCAGATTCAAGCCTGAGGGAGCGGATTGTCGAGCCGTGGTTCAACCTTATAGTCTTGGAGTTCCTAAATTTATTTTCACGAATGTTGGAAGTTGGTCTTCAAGATAGTCTTAAAGAAAAATATCAGTCTAAAATAGTTCAGTCTAAGTTTGAATGGGATGATATGATGCTTGAGACTATTGATAAAGATGCAATAAAAAATAAGGTGATAGAACCATTGCGGTCTGGGGTTATGAAATCGTCAGCCGTAATACTCTATGGTCCTCCTGGGACAGCCAAAACAACCATTGTTGAGACTCTCTCCAAGTCCATCGGATGGCCGTTTATTGAACTAACGGTTTCAGATTTTTTGTCAGGCGGTTTGGACAGTGTTTATGCTAATGCGAATACAATTTTTGGAGATCTTCAAAAAATTGAAAAAGTTGTTGTCCTGCTTGATGAAGTGGAACATATTTTTGCAGACCGAGATTCTGACAGTCCTGACTTACGTAAACAGTTCTTAACTGGAGCATTGTTGCCTCCATTAAAAAAAATACATGACGAAAAGAAAATCTTGTTATGTATAGCTACTAATCATATTGATATCTTTGATGCAGCGATTAGTCGCCCTGGGCGTATTGATATGATTATTCCTGTTGGTCCTCCAAATGAGGAATCCAAAACAAACTTTTTTATTAAAAATAAAGGCCTTGAGGAAAGTGAGGCTAGAGACTTGGCTAAACTGGTTGCCCCTGAAACTACAATTGGAGAGTTGTTATTGTTTAGTGAAGTCGATTTCTCGATAGATGGGACTAATAAGCTGCTCAAAATTCATGAAGAGTGGAAGTCTTTACTACCTAATAAGATGCAAATTAGCAGTGCTCAATATAAAACGTTTTTAAGTGACATTGAAGAGTATAGAAGGGTATAGCATAGATATGGTTATTTCTCCTCAGATGAAGGAAAATATGATTTTACATTTTTTTGAAGAAATAGAAAATGTAAAGCATAAATGTATGAACCCTTATTCTTTTAGAGACCATATACGTAAAATTTATAATAAATTTTACGAAAATGGCTTTTTAGAGAATAGGAAACATATGCTTTTACTTTTTGGTAGTGTTGCACGCTGCGAAGACTCTAAGGATGTTGATTTAATATTGGTTTTAGATGAATTTGAAGGCTTTCATAGATATGAAAGGATTTCTTTGGAAAGAATTTCTTTTGATTTTAATGTGGTCTCTCATAAGTGGTTAAAAAACGCCAATTCAGATGTTGAATGGGGATTATGTCTTTCAGAAAGTTTCATTGTAGGTACTAATTCTGATAATCTTGAAGATAGTTGGCGAAAGTCTCTTCAAGACTATATGAAGCATGATGCTCAAATTTCAAGAATGGAGCTGCATAAGAGTTTTTATCTCGAGCTTAGAGATGCTTACAGGAGGTTGAGTTCAACTACTGCAAGCTATGTAACAAGATTTATTGCCCACGAAGCTGTGCGTTGTGCATGTTCAGGAATGATTGAGCTTTACGGGAAACGGATTTTCTCCCATCGCACGTTTATTAGCGAAATTCAGAATTGCCTTGATCGGGCTGGGGTCGATAAGGAAAAATCTTCTATAATTATAGAGGGATTGAAAGTTTTTTCAAATGGTAAATCTCAAGGTGATGAATATATAGCTTTAAGAACAAGTCTTTCGAAATTTATTCGTGAATCAGATAAACATAAATTTTACACTTACGACCCTTCTGATAGAAAAGAAATTAAAGTGCATAAGTTGTCTGAAATTTCAGTTGTTGAAAACTTAGACGAAGGTGATAGAATATTGCAATTATATTGCAGCGATAGTGTGTTGCCTTCTAAAGACAAATTAGAAAAAGCAATTTCTCTTGTTGGTGATATTTTGGCTTGTTCTATAAGCAAGGTCCGTTCGTGTTGGGAATATCAGAAAGAACAAAAGCAATTTTTTATTAACACAATTTCAAAAGAAAATTTTCCCAGTATGTCTTCTTTCTATGGAGCTAGGTGGGTTGACTTTAAGGAAAATAGGCTCAAGGTTATATTGTCAACAGGCGGCTGCAAAACAGCATCATGTAATTTTTGTTACCTCCCTTATTTTGCTAAACAACTTCCAAAAGCTGAGCCAGCCGATGTGCTAGCGAAGACTATAGATAAGTATAAACCTCATGCTATTGCTGTTTATAACGATGGATCAATATTGAATCCAAGTGAAATTAATTCGCAAAAGTTTGATAAAATTTTGCGAATTATTAAACTTGGCAATATTACCTCTCTTACTTTCGAAAGTGTGCCTAGATTTGTTAATAAATCTATACTGAAGAAAATAATTTCTGAATCAGGGGTTAAAACATTCCAACTTGCTATGGGAATGCAATGTTTGGGTGATTGGCTGGCCGTTAAGAGATTAGGACGTCCAGATTGTGATGTTGTTTATGAAAGAGCGATTGATCTAATTCATGATGCAGGAGCTAAAACTAGAGTATACTTGATGTGGGGACTTCCATTGTATAGCAATATTAGCCAAAGTTCTTTGCTTGTTGAATCTGTAGAATGGTTAAAAGAACGTAATGTTAACCTTATCACTATTTGTCCATATGTCGCCCCAGTGGATGCCAAACATAATGATGTAGCTAGTGGAAGTTCTTTGTGTGAATTGGTTAAATGCGTAAATGATCTCCCGGTTGATTTTAAAAATATTATTAAATTTTCTTTTTATGAGGTTCCTTCCTGTGGAATGTCCTATATAGGACAGGGCTGTGAATCTTGTTATGTTACTTTGAAAAGTAATTTTAGTGAATATCGACCATGTGAGAAATTATAACTTGTAGGTTTACCAGACTAAATTGTTATCTCATAAATCCATCTCAGCCCCACGCTTCTTAAGCCATTCCTTGCGCTCAAAATAATCAGGCAAAACTTTGTCCACTTCGTTCCAGAAGGCCGATGTATGACGCGGATGGATCAAGTGTGCCAGTTCATGAACAACGATGTAGTCCAGAATAAGGAGCGGAGCCATCATGCATTTCCAATGGAAATTCAGTGCACCATTCCTTGAACACGATGCCCAGCGATGTTTTAGCTCCATGATTCGGATATTTGAAGGTTTAACAGCCAGCATTTTGCGGTAAAGATCAACCCGTTCGTGAATGCGCTGCTTTCCTTTGGCTCGGTAAAACTCTTTAAAAGCTTCGTGTGGTTCGATTTGGTTGCCTCGCTTACTAGTTCGTAAGCAGAAGTATCCGTTTCTGAGCATTAACGGCATATGTTGCTCTTCAACAAATTTCAAGCGATACGAACGGCCAAGATAAAGAAATCCTTCCCCACTGACGAATTCCCTATTAACCTTGGTGGCATTAAGATCTTCCCATTCCGCGAGACTTTTGTAGATCCAGTAAAGTTTGCTCTCGATTATCCTGTCGGCGTCGCTGTCGGATAATTTTTCCGGGATCATCAATGTGACTGATCCGTCCCTTTCTATGTGCAAGCTTGCTGTTTTTCTATTGCTGCGTATCAGGCTGTATTCAATGTCTTTATGCTTAGGCACGTCTTTTATCTTTTTCTGTCATCAACAAGTGCCAGAAGCTCTTTGTGGCGGTGTTTTGCCAGGGCGACCAGCTCAGTTTCGACCTTATCCATATTTTGTATTATTTCCGGGATGCCGCTTGAGGCCAGTACAATACTGATTTCCCCTTTGAGTTCTCGAACTCGCACGGGGGTGTTCCAGAAGTCAATAATGCCTATTGTTTTTTGAAGATGATCGAGCACCTCATCAATTAGAGCTGCTGTTTTTCTTTTTGTCTCTTCGTCTACTTCTGTGGTTCCGAAGGTTGTCATCAGTGTAAGCCTGAGGAATGGATCATCAACCGGCCTATCTTCAATTTTGCGAACTTCTTCACACAGAGCCAGCAGACTTTTGTATAGTTTATCCCAATCTTCCTTGTGCTTGCGGATCAGGGCTTCAAGCTTTTCGCTCATGCGCGCATACGCTTCCGGATCTTTCCCGAACTGGATTTTGCAATGCTTTCTGATGGCATGTTCCATCTCGCTGGCTTTAGCCTTGGTACTTTTGTTTTCTTCGACCGATTCTTCAAAATTGGCTGAAAACAGTTCCACAGGTGGAATTTTGGGATCTATTCCAAGGCTGATCAGGTGCTCGTTTACAAGCTGTTTTACCTTTTCTCCCGCTCCGGTAATGTTAAGAGAATTGTCTTTGTAACGCTGCTTGGTTTTGGCAAGTATGTAGCCGAACCGTTTTACCGGAATCTTATATGGTGTTGCGGAAGGGTCAGGCAGGATGATGTCCATGCTTTGGAGAAATTTTTTGAAATAGACTTCGAAGTCTGCACGACGTTTGATGTTTTCAAGAATTCCAATTGCATCCTCGACGATGTTATATTCCAGCTCGGGATCATCAATCCGCTGCTGAACAAAGTCTTCGATTTCATCAACGCCGTTGGAGCTGAAAAGGAAGAGCAGCCTGCGGTAGCGGCTCTCAAGGGTCGGTACTTCTGAATTGATGTCCAGCATGGACATCTGGATGTCGTCGTAATCATCATCCTTGCCGTATATGGAAAGGGCATGCTGCAGGTGATTGGCAAGCCCTATGTAGTCGACAATGTAGCCCCGACTTTTGCCGTCTGCAATTCGATTCACTCGGGCTATGGTCTGGAGCAGGTTGTGCTCCTTGATCTTCTTGTCGATATACATGACCTGCTCGATGGGGGCATCAAAGCCGGTCAGCAGCCGGTCACAGACAACCAGAAAAGCCATACCGGTTTCAGGCCTGTCCGGGGAGAAAGTCTTTTTGAAGTTGGTAACGGCATTGAGCCGCTTCGCTTCTTTTATTGCATTGGTGATTATGGCCGGATCATTTGTGCCATCGGCGGAGAGTACTGCGGATGCCTGAAGTAGTTCCAGCTTTGCAATGAGATCCTGATCCGGAACCGGTTTGCTTTTTTCCTGTTCAATGCGGTTTTCAAGGGCCTTGCGGATGTATTTGACATATCGCACCGCCGCCAGTTTGGAGCTGGCTGCAACCTGGGCCTTGAATCCATTGGGCAGGATCTTTTCAATATAATGATCTACGAGATCCGTAGCGATTTCCTCTATCCGGCCTTCGGCTTCAAGAATATCTCCGGTTGCTCCGTACCTTTTCTTGATCTCCAGAATTTCCTCATCCGTGCGATTCTTGAAAAGGTCTTCAAACTTACGGTCAAATCCGTTTTTGTCGTAAATTGCGGTGTCGGCGGTTTTCCCTTCATAAAGGATCTGTACGGTGGCCCCGTCTTCAACCGCATCCTGCAAACGGTATTTGTCGATATAACCGCCGAATTTATCTATTGTCGGGGCCTTGCTGATGCCACTTAAAAGGGGAGTGCCGGTGAAGGCGATGCGGGTGGCGTGCGGAAAGGCTTCAAAAACATTATAGCCCAGATCCTCGTTGTGGCTTCGGTGTGCCTCGTCAATCATGATGACGATACGTTCCGAAGGATTGACTATGCCGAAATTTTCAAATCTGCGTGGAGCATCAAGGGCTTTTGCAAGGTACTCAGGACCGGTTGTATGATTGTTTTCACCGAATTTATGGACCATGACCATGTTGAGGTCTGAAGCGTCCGTATGCAGGTGATTACGCAGTTCCTGGGTGCTCTGAATGTAGGTGACATTCTCCCTTGTTAATTCCGCAGTTCTGCCCAGCTGCTTTTCAAGATCCTTGCGGTCGGTCATGAAAAGGATCTTGATGTCCTTGAGGTCATCGCACATCCGGATCTTGCGGACTGTGAAGACCATGGTAAGGGATTTGCCTGACCCCTGAGTGTGCCAGACCACACCGGAACGCTCTTTGGCCGTATCTCCGCTCCGCAGCTTTTCAATGATCTTGCTGGCGGCGCGGTACTGCTGGTATCGGCAGACGGCCTTAACCCGGTTTTCCCCCACATCCATGAACATTGTGCAGGTCCGGATTATGTCCAGCAGTGTTTCCGGCGGCAGCATGCCCTGAATCAGGATTTCCTGCGCCCTTTCCCTGCCGAGCGGGGGAGCGTATTCCTTGTATTTGACAGGGTAGATATCTTTCCAGGCGAAGAAATAATCTTCGTTGGCGGTAATGGAACCGAATTCTGCTTCATCGCCGCAGGTGGCTATAAGGAGCTGGTTGGAGAAGAATAGGGCCTGTTCCCCTTCTCGAAGGCCGTCGGCTATAGTCTGTTCACGCTGGTCGCTGTAGCGCCTGAGCTGTTCTATTGCCTCATGGATGGGGTTGGAGGTGTACTCATTGGTGTCCTTGCATTCAACAACAACCAGCGGCAACCCGTTAACGAAAAGCACTATGTCGGGAATTATGAAGTCCTTTACTCCGCCGGGAGTGTCGATGCGAAACTGGTTGATCGCCCTGAAGCTGTTGCGCGCGGGATTGTCGAAGTCGATCAGTTTTACTACCGGATCAGCTTCACCGGTAATTTCATTAACGTCCACCTGTGCCTTGAAAAGCCGCTTGAGCACGTTCTCGTTGGCCTCAATAAGCCCGGCCATGGGGTGGTGGAATATCTCGTTGTACAGGTCCCCGAGTTGTTTGTCGGTGAGCCATTCCTGTCCGTCATCTGTCCGGTTGATGTCCCTGACGCTTCTTTTGAATTCCTCAAGCAGGGCAACTTCACGGAAGCTGTTGCGGTAACTCCGCGCAGGATCATGGGGAATCCCCTGTCCCTGGTCGGTAATCTTCCAGCCAAGGGCTTCCAACTGGTCCAGAAACGGTTTTTCTACAATGAGATATTCAGCCATAATTACTTTTCGTGTTTTTTCCAGATGTCTTCAAACTCTTCGGCAGAGGGGGGAATGATTTTGTACCATTTTGTATGGAATACTTTCATCCGTGCTTCATCAAGAGTTTCAAAAATATTAGTATCTAATTCAAAACCCTCACCAGGAGTTCCATCTTTTATATTGATTGCAAGAATGCTTAGAGGCGGCAGTTTATTGTCTTGGCAATAGTACATGATGCGTCCGATCAGTTCGTTCATAGTACCAGCCCCGTTGTATCCCAATATTTTGGCAATTTGACCATATGTAATGAGTTGCTGGTTATGCGCGCATCCAACTAGAATTTGCCATATTTGTACTGCACGCCATGAAGCTTTTATCTTTTTTTGCTTATGAAAATACTCGGGCATTGTTTCTACTCCTGTGAAAGGTCCATCCCTTCGGTTTGAATGTCTCTAAGCGTAACACCCTGTTCATTTTTCCATTCAATTCTGCCGTTGGCATTGCGGGCCAGAACAACGCTTGCAGCAGTGCTGGGAGATTTGAATGTGTAGTCCTGCAAAAACATAAACTTGTCACCTTCATCAAGAATAACGCCGGATTCCACTAACTCTTCTCTCATCTTGACCAGAAAATTCTGCATGGACGGGGCATGTGTCTTCTTGGCTTCAGAACCCTTGAAGACAACAAAACCCTCATCCGTATCCTGCCCTTTGGCGGAAACTCCGCTGCCGCAGGTAGCGAGAGTAGGGTACTTTTTGTTGGATTTCTTTATTGTCTGCCTGAATGCTGAAAGGCCAAGCAGGGGGAAAATGCTCAGCATGTCGTCCAGAAAGCTGTCCACGTCGGCCTGTTCCCATTCGCTGAGGGTAGGAGCCTGTGAACCAACTGAGTTATCAAGTTTGGCTCTCTTGGCTTTTGTGGCCAGTTCTATGAGCTGGCTTTCAAGATTCTTCACATGGGCCTTGTTCAGGCTGTTGTCGGTGGAAACAAAGAACACTCCCCAGTTCCAGAAATCCTTGTCCGCGTAATGGCTGTTCAGCCTGCGGATAACCGGTTCCCCCTCGCCGATGTAAATGGTCGGCAGCGTGCCGTCCTCGGCATCTCCCACAAGTATATAAACCCCGGTTTTCTGGAACTCCTCCCGCTTTGATGCTTCCTTGTAATTGGAACGGTTGAAGACAATACCCTTGCCGGTCCAGTGCGATTTGCCGATGATGCGCAAACCGTCGACTGTTCCGTCGGGGAGGAATATCTTAAATGAAAATGGGGAGTTGTTGCTGCTCATAATTTACTGGTCCTCAGGGTCAGGTGTCACTTCCACTTTGCCGGTCAGCAGGTCTTGCATAAGGGCGGTTTTTAGGTTTTTTAGTTTGGCGAGGGTTAAGTGTTCTTCATTGTGATATTTGTCAAAGGCAACAAGGATGTTTGCTATTTGTATTTGTTCGTTTAAATTAGGTTTTGGTATAAGAATGTTAAAAAATGTTTTACCATCTATACTTTCAACTGTGGTGCCGGATTTAACTGCCTTTCTAAGGATTAATTGCTCAGAATGTTTTAGAAAATTAAAAACAAAATTTTGATTGAAGTTGTCAAATAAAATTAGTGTCTTCAGATCTTGGTTTATTGTGAATGGCCTGATACATTTAGCGACTGGAAATGTTCTGCGTAAAATGCTGCTCCGAAATACAATAATTATTGATTCAGGCGGATACAGTTGGATCGAATTGTTTTGTAAAGCGTTATCAGTAAGATGGTCTTCAGACTCTTTAAGAATCGACGAAGTAATGTCTTTGGGAGACAGCCAAAGGTATGTTCCATTTTCCCAGAAAGATTTTTGAGCTTTTGACGGAGTTATACCTCCTTGCCATCGTCCACAGTTGCCAAACTTTTCCACCTCCCACTCCCGCGGAATCCACCCCAGCTCGGTCTTCTTGTACAACTCTGGGGCATCCTCACGTTTGGGGCGCAACTTACCGTTTTCGTCCACGCCACGGGTGAAAAGATCCTGCATCATGCCGTGTTTTACCGACTCATACTTGGCGATCAGTTCCTCGGTCTTTTCGATCTGGTTCTCTACCGTGGTCAGGATTTTGGCGATTTTGCGTTGTTGGGTAATACTGCAAGGGATTACAGTTGATTCACGTAAATATTCATTGAGTTTAAAGTTGATTATACCAGTTGTTTGTTGCTGATATTTTCGTGAAGCCCCGGATCTATATAGGTTAAAGAATACATAGAAAATAAATTTTTGATCATATATTCCCTTAACAGATAGTTTTTGTAAAAAGTTTGAACAAATTGCAGGAGAGATTGCGAGGTTGTCAACGTAGACAACCCTTCCAACGGGCTGTGCCGGGCTTCCCCCTGATTTTTCTAAAATTATATCTCCTTTGTTCAGAAATAGTTTATTTTTTGAAGGCGGGACGGATCGTTTAATAACTTTTGAGTAATCCACTTTACCAGAATTCGTGAAGTTCGTAGACCGCAACACCCATACCTCATTATAGCCATTTGGGTCATTCCCCCATTCTCCAGAGTCTGAAGAGTAAATGGTGTCAGCAAGTGTTATCGTCGTCCAATTACTCATACCCCAACTCCCGCAAATACCCACTCAAAACTTCCGCCTCGCGATCCCGCTCAGCAAGAATGTCATTCAAAGTCACGGCATACTTATCCCAAAGATTATCAATTCTGGCGATAAACCCGCGCAGATGTTGACGCAGGTATTCATCATACCTGTCAACTAATTCATCATGGAACCGTTCAAGGATCAGCTTTTTAGCTTCGCCCTCGCTGATCTTTTCCCGGGCTTTCTCAACCAGATCATCCATCTGCTTTTCCACCACGCGGATGCCGGACTTGAGGTCTTTGAGTTCTTTTTCAAGAGCAGCATGATTTTTTAATTTCTGGTCAATGGCGGTTTTTTCCGCATTCAACTTTTTAATGTTTGAATCAGTCTCAACAATCCGGACTTGCTGTTGATCAATCTCAGTTTGGGCGGAGCCGGATTTATTCATGCGCTCAAGGTCTGTTTTCAGATCCTTCAGGTCTTTGCGCAGTGTTTTCAACTGGCTGTTGCAGTCCTTCATTTCATCCTTGAAATCTTTCACGACTGCTTTGGGCAAAGCTGTGATTTCATCCTCGGCTTCGGTTTCTTCTGCATCCGCTTCGTTTGCGGCGGCAAATATGGACTCCAGCTCGGCTATGCGGCCTTTGTCTTCTTCCACCTTTTGTAGAATTTCCGGGAACTGGGATTGCAGGATACTGTCGTCCGGGATGAGCACGGCACTCCATCCGCTGGCGGCTATGGAGCGGAAATCGCTGTCCAGATCTTCCCAGTAGCTGGCGAATGCGCCGCGCACCTTGTGCAGGTCGAGTATCTTTTCCGGCACGAGGGATTCGGCAATGGAATCAAAGAACTTGCGGCGATACTCGAAGACGTTGCCGGTGTTGTTAAGGTCTGCGATGTCCGCGATATTGGCCAGCCACCATTTTTCAAGGCTCTCACGGAACCGGGTATGCTTATCCTGCACTCCCTTGGAGTTCTCGATTGTTTTTTTGATGCTGCCGTTGCCGTTAATGGCGTCGGTGAAGTCGAGATATTCCTCGTCCCTCGGCTTGAAAAGCAGGTCTCTCAGCCCTTGGAAGTTGTCGAAATAATCGTTTAGGGCATCAACTTCCGAGACTGGTACTCCTCCGTGAAGGTGCGCTTTCACATCGTGCGGTTCCGGCGGCGGGGAGTTGTCCACGTACCTGCGGATGTTGCAGTTGAAATCTTCTTTTGTGAGCTCTTCCACCGGGACTATTCGGGCGTATTTTTCAACCTCCAGCTTGTTGCGGTAGACATGGGTGATCTTGGCAATGTCCTCGGGGCGCAGCTTGTTCTGGTTTTTGCCTTCCTTGTATTCGCGGTCTGCGTTGATGAAGAGCACTTCCTTTCTATCTGCTGCGCCTTCTTTGTTGAGCACAAGGATGCAGGCCGGGATGCCGGTTCCGTAGAACAGGCCGGAGGGCAGGCCGATGATGGCTTCAAGGATTCCTTTTTCAATGAATTTCGCGCGGCAGTTACGCTCTTCGCCGCCACGGAAAAGCACTCCGTGAGGCATGATGACCGCGCATTTGCCGTTGTTCTTTAGTACGGAAACCATGTGCTGCACAAACATGAGGTCGGCTTTTTTGCCTGTGGTGGGCAGCCAGACATCAAAGCGGTCGGTGAACTGCATTTCCTTCTTGGAATAGTTCTGTGAGAAGGGCGGATTGGCGATAACCCGGTCCCATGTCTTGAGTTCGTGCGTATCTGTAAGGTGAAGGGGCCTTTTCAGGACATCTTCCTGGCGAATGTCCTGGCTGACGATGCCGTGCAGGATCATGTTCATCTTGCACATTGACCATGTGCTTCCGGCCAGTTCCTGACCTGCCAGAGACAGGTTCTTCACGTTTCCGCCGCATTCCTGAACGTATTTTGCGGACTGGATGAGCATACCGCCGGACCCGGCTGTGGGGTCGTAAATCCCCATGCCTTCCTGCGGTTCGATTATTTCGACCAGTGTGCGGACCACCTCGGTCGGGGTATAGAATTCACCGCCTTTCTTGCCTGCGCTGTCCGCGAAATGCTTGATGAGGAATTCGTAGGCCGCGCCCAGAAGATCGGGAAATTCAAAGTCGTCGTTGCTGAGTGGGATTTTTCCGAAATGCTGGATGAATTCGACAAGGGTGCTGTCGTCAAGGGTGCGCTGCCCGACCTTGCGGTTGAAGTTGATGGACTTCAGCACGTCCTGAAGAGTTTCAGGGTTTGCTTCTTCCACTGCGGCAAGGGCCTTGTTCAAACCGGAGCCGACATCTTTTTTGATGTGCTGGATCTGTTCCCAGCGTGCGGATTCGGGGACATAAAAGGTGTACTGGTTGCGACTGTCCAGAAGAGCGGCTTTAGCTTCTTCCGGTATGCCTCTGGCGGTGAGATCTTTTGCCAGTGTTGCGCGGTCTTTGTTGAACTGATCGCTCAAACGTTTCAGAAAGAGCATGCCGAAAATGTATTCTTTATATTCAGAGGCTTCCATGTTGCCCCTGAGGATGTCGCAGGCCTTGAAAAGTTTGCGTTCAAGGCTGGAGAGAGTCAGCTTTTGAGTCATGTAATTCGAAATTCCGATTTTTTAAAAAAGTGTTTTATTTAAGTGTGTAAGCTGATGTTTATGCCTGGTCGCACTCGCTCAATGTGGTAATTGCAAAGCCTTAAACATGCGGATGCGAAAAAAAATATTCAGCACAATCCATACTGACGTGTTTAATTAACGAGATTTAGCAAGATTATGCAAGAACTAACAGGGCTATTTGAGATTTAACAAGACTCAACGAGAGCAAGCGAGAAACAACAAGAAATAGCAGTAATAATTAAATAATTTGAAATTTTACCGCAAAATCGCGTATACTCCTGCGGAGTCCGAAGGCAGGACAGGTAAGGTAGTACCACTTTTTCAAAGTGGTGGACCTTACGTCCTGCTCAGCCTGGGGGCTGAGATTGGCTTATTCGCCTTCGGCTCAACGCTTGTTGCTGCAAAATTGAGGACTCCTTAATTTTGCGCTGACATTAACCGCAACCGATATGGAGTAAAGCGATGATTGAAAAGAGTAATGAAAACAAAGAGGTAAAAGCTGTAGTAGAATTGGTCGTTAATAATAATCAGCCGATGGTTTCATCGCTGGTTGTGGCTGAGCTTTTTGAAAAGATGCATAAGAATGTGCTTCAATCAATAAATGAATTGGAAATCCCTGATGATTTTCGACAGCTGAATTTTCAGCCGTCCTCATATATAAATTCGCAGAATAAAGAACAGCCTGCCTTCAACATGACTCGCGACGGATTTTCCCTGCTGGCGATGGGGTTCACTGGCAAGAAGTCTATGGAGTGGAAAATTAAGTTTCTTGAAGCTTTTAATGCAATGGAAGCCCGATTGAGCACTCCGCAGGTTGAGGCGAAGCTAACGATTAAAAAGGCCAATCCCGAGGCTATAGCTGCATTCACAGGGTTTGCTCGTTACTGGTGCTATCTTGAAAATATCAGTTGGCAGGAAGGTAAGCGGCAGATTGAAGCCGCAATGCGGATTCAGGATATTTGTGACATGGATGCACTTACTCTGAATAGTGCCTGGACATATATTACCCTTTGCAGAAGTGTTGTCCCTCCGAAATTATTGGGGAGTGATCCCTGTTCGTCAGAGGACCTGTCTCCAGTCAACGGCCTACTGGATTATTGGGCGCATTGCGGAGCTGCTTCTCGAGAGGAGTTAGTGACCAATCTTTGTAATAAAATGCGAATTGAGTCACTTGGGCAGATTCCGAAAGCTTACCTTCATCATGCGGTAAGTCTTGTTTGGGAAGGAATTAATTGTGAAACAGGACTTCGCCGTGCCCTCAAAGAAGCAAGTGCTTAAATCATATGTTTCAGAGGCGGAGTTTGAGTCAATTACGGGCAGTGCCAGAATGTGCAGCCTTTCTGTCTCGGAGTTCCTTAAGCGTATTGCACTGGGGCACGAGATCAAGAGCCGCACTGACCAGCAGGCCCGGCTTGACCTTTTGAAAACAAACGCCGACCTGGGCCGTCTGGGTGGGCTGCTCAAGATGTGGATTCTGGATGATGACAAACATCGAATTGATGTTGAAAGACTTCTGGAAGATATCAGGCTGGCCCAAAAAGAAATTGTAGCAAAGGTCAGATCTATATGATCAGCCGCAGGATTACTTGCAAACCCCAGAACGATGACTACCGGCGACTGGCCAACTACATCGCCGATGCCAAGAACAAGGGAGAAAAGACTCTGATGTCCTGGTGTGCTGGTTGCTGGGCCGGTGACGATTACGATCTGGCGATTCAGGAGGTTCTTGATACTCAGGAGCTTAACCAGCGTACCGGCAGGGAGAAAACCTATCACCTGATTGTCTCCTTCAGGCCTGAGGATGAAGCCATCCTGACTCCGGAAGACTTTAAGGAGATTGAGCTGGAGTTTTCCCGGGCTCTGGGTTTTGAGGAACATCAACGGCATTGCGGGGTTCATAAGAATACCAACAATATCCATATGCACATCGCATACAATATGATTCATCCAGAGAAGCTGACCCGTTACGAGCCGTATCGGGACTTTTATAAGCGTGATCGGCTGCACCGTGAGCTGGAGCAAAAGTTCGGCCTGAAGTTTGATAACGGAAGGCAGAAGGAGCAGGAACCCAAGCGAACCAATGACCGGGCTGCAACCTATGAGGCTCATTCCGGGCAGCAGTCATTTGATTCATACGTAAAGGAGCGCAAGGATTTTGTTCTGACGTCTCTGGATAACGCGCGAAACTGGCAGGAATTCCACGAATCGTTGGCTCAGATCGGTATTGAAGTCCGGTTGCGTGGGAATGGTTGCAGCATCAAAGACCGCCATTCCGGGACGGCCATCAAGGCCAGCAGGCTTGACCGGAGTTTTACCAAGGACAGGCTGGAAGATAGGCTCGGTTTATACCAGGAACCGTTAGAATTGGCCGTAATCGAGAAGGAGAGGTATGTCTATCGACCTCTGCATAAGCTTAGGGGTCAGCTGTTCTCTGAATTTAGCGAAGCTGTTTCAGGCAGGAAAAAGGCGTACGAATCACTGCGTGAAGAGCAGGATGCCCGTTGGGGACAAATCGGTTCTTATTGGAACAGCAGAATTAAGGCTCTCAAGCATGATAGAAAGCTCGGCGGCAAGGATCGGAGTCGCCTGATTGCTCAGGCAAACGGTAGAAAAACCGAAAGCCTCGAAGCCCTTAAAGGTGAAATGGCAGAAAAACGGGCGGAATTGCGTGCTCAAACTCCGTTTGCCAGGTGGAATGAATTCCTCAAGTGGAAGGCCGAGAACGGCGATGAGGTTGCGCTGATGGTCCTGCGTTCAGCCAAAGAGCCCATCATAACCACCTCGTTGCCGGATTCTTCAAGTCCAGACACAAGAGTTGCTGATCTGAAGCTGAATCAAAGCCGCATAAGGAGAGACTCCAGCCTTGCGTGGAAGGATAAGCGCAGGTTGTTGTCAATCGCCGCCATGCTGCAGCTGCAGGCCGAGGAAGCGAGACGGAATAAGTCTGATCAAGAAAAACAGCCTGTTCTGGACGGGATGACCTGGCGTGTGGATTCGTCCGGAAATGTCCTCTACACGCTTAAGAGTGGCGGCATGATCAAGGATAATGGAGATAAGATTTTCTTCAGTCTAAATGATCCGGGGGCAGAGCAGGTGGCTCAGAGTTTTGCAAGGATGATGTTTGGTAGGAATGTATCTGTTGCGGGGAATGAAATTCGACGTAAGGGACGTACTCGTTCGGGAGTGAGGTTGTAAAGATGAATGGATAACTTGTTGGAGGTGCCGAAGTGGTAAGATGTATTAGTTCCGACTTGATCTGAAATGCTATACGAAAACGGACTGATCCCTAGCTGGTAGACTTACTATGTAAGAATGAAAAGGATCTTGTTGCGCTTCTATTAATTGAATGCTGATTAAATGTTGTCATTATTAATCGTTAATCCATTTTACAAGGAGTCCCAAATATTACCAATCGCTTAACTTGCCCATCTTCGAGAGCGGTATTGATGGTCCAAAATCGTACTTCCCAGGTTTTTCATGACTGGAAAGCTCCGTAGACGCAACCATCCGTAATTCTTTTTCAAGTTCAGCTAGGTCAACTCCATCAACGGGAACTATGAAAGATTTTAATCTTTCTCCTTCTTCTGGGCGCATCAAACGCACCGCACAGTCTCGGACATGCTGGTTTTTCATGAGAATGTGCTTCACTCGCGAGGGATAAACATTAATACCTCCAACTTGGACAGCATTGTCGGATCGGTTTAGCGGTTTGAATTGAGTGTCCTGCCATTCAAGATTATCTTGCAGGGTATGAAGTTGTTTGGTTCCGTCTGTCGAGGTTCTTTCGATGGTGGAGTCTCCGCTTTTCTTCCAGTGCTCGAACAGGGTGTACATATAGGCTGGGTCGTGGCGGAAGCCCACACCTCCTGTCTCCGATGAACCATATACTTCCGTCATGCGGGCAAGTCCTTGTTTTTGTAGGTTGTTGATATTTTCCGCAGGACATGGCCCTGTGGAGGTTACTCCGTATACATTTTCAGTGAATCGGCAATTTAGTTTTCCTAGCTTTTTCCAGAGCAGGGGAAAGGCTATGACTAGATCGCCGTTGACCATGGTCTTTATTTGATCCTTTCCGGGTAGTACTGCCCTATATTCAACTGGAATTCTAAGAGCTTTGGGCAGTAGAATGGAAAATAAGAATCCGTAAATATGGTGACAGGGGACAAAACTGACAATTCGTTTGCGGTCAGTAAAAAGTCGAGAAAGAGAGAGGATTTCCTGTTCAAGATCTGCAAATCTGGAGACTGCCGGAATAGGGACTCCGGTACTACCTGACGTGAAAAATGTAAGTTGCTTCGGTCTTCCGCCAGTCTTTGCGAAAATCAGTTCCGACATTTGGGAGATACTTTTGTCTCTTAGACGTGTCGAATCGATTGTAAACTGTAGGGCGATTCGTTCAAGAAGTCTTCCCGGTTCTTGAAGTGTCTTCGTACTAGGGATGAACTCCTTGGCTATAGACTGTTCCTGACAATGGATCAGCTTTTGATTGTAATCCATTTCAGCAAGCAGAGTGGCTGATATTATTTCTCCGATATCATACGGCGTAAGTCTTAATCTTTTAAACATGGATCAGCCTTTCACTATTGTTGAAATAATCCCAAATTTGTTTCTAGACTGTTCAATACAGCAGCTAGGACATGATTGCATGACTGCTGCGATCAGTTCCGGTCCAGCGGCGCAGACCATATCTGTTTGTTGAGTTGCCGTGGCGGTTATACCCAGTTCGGCCAGCCTGTGCAGTGAGCGGGCCGGACTATAGGTTTGTGAGGGTAATTTTGCCTGTTGTAATTCTTGGGCTGAAAGGGTTTCTAACTCCAGAATGCCGTATTTTGAGTTTTCTGCTTCGTTTGCAGGGCCGAACAGGAAAAAACAGGCTCCTTCTCCGATCGGAATAGGTTCGCTTGTGAATCCTCTTTTCTCCAATAAACGTTTAGTATTGTCCTCCAGTAGGAGGGTCTTTTCGTCAACAACACCAAACAGTACTTTTTGCACTCTTCCTTCGTTCAACCAGCATCCAGCGGTCTGTAACCCAGCCTGCAATGGACCAGATATTTGGCAGATGGTGGTATATGGTTTTGGATTATTAAAGAAGAGGGACATGGTTGCCACTGGAATATTGTGTACCGAATGGGCAAATGCCAGTGGTGAGGCGCACCCTGCTCCATGATCAATAATGGAATCCAGAAATTCAAATATGGTCTGAGAAGGTCCGTATCCTGTGCTGATGACAATGCCCATGTTATCTGGCAGTGGCAGCTGTGCCTTCAGGTCTTCCTGTCCAGTTCCTGCTGCGTCATGGAGGGCACGGCACCCAGCGAGCATTGCCATACGGGTAAAATGGTCCACTCTGCGTAAACGGCGCGGCGCGAAATATGAATTAAGATCAGACGTGTCAACAGTGTCGGTTCCATCAGCCAATGCAGTCCCGATTCCATGAAGACTGAGACGGATCATGCGGACTCCTTTTTGAAAACAAGTGCAGAGTTGTTGCCTCCAAATGCTAGTGAATCACTAAGGGCATATTCGGCAGTGATTTTCGTACATTTAGTGATAGGACTTATCGTTGATCCAACTGCGGTTTTGCGGAATCCGCTGGTAGGCATTAGCAATCCGTTTTGTAGGGAAATGATAGTCATAACAGCTTCAATAGCTCCGGCAGCACCTAAGGTATGTCCGGTAAAACCCTTGATCCCAGTGAATGGTGTCCCTGGGAAAATTTCGCTGATAACCTGGCTTTCAATGCGGTCATTGTTTTCAGTTCCGGTACCGTGAACATTAACGAAGCCAATTTGGTCAGCACTGATACCGCTACGGTCGAGCGCTTCGTTAATGGCCTGTTTCAACATGGGGCCTTCGGGGTGCGGGGCAGTCAGGTGGTAGGCATCGCAACATGTCCCGTAACCCATGACCTGAGCTATTGAATTAAGTCCAAGTTCCCGTATTGCTTTATCACTGGCAAGGATAAGTACTGCCGCTCCTTCGCCAAGGTTAAGGCCCAGCCTGCAGGAGTCAAAAGGACGGCATCTTTCTGGGCTTGTGATCATCAGTCGTGAGAATCCGGTGTAAGAAATGTCGCTCAGAGCATCCGCTCCCCCGGCAATTACTAAATCGCAAAGATCCTGCCTGATCCATGAAGCCCCGATACCGATAGCGTCCGTACCGGAAGAACACGCATTTGTTACAGTTTGTACTGGTCCGTTTAAATCGTATCTTTCAGCTAGGGCAGTGGCAGGGTTGCAGTTCAGGTAACTCTCTATTGATTCGAGGTAAGGTTTTTTGTCTTCGCGCCATTGCTTGTAGAAAGAGAGGAAATTGAGCGAAGCCCCGGTGGAGGATCCTATGCAGGCCCCCACTTTCAGGCCAGATAACTTTTGTGGAGTAATTTCGGATTGAGTTAATGCCTCATCCACTGCTTGAAAAAGCAGCTGCATTGTTGTTGTTAGTGCAGGAGTATGAATTCCTTTGTATAACCATTCTTTAGGTACAGCAAAGACAGGTGAGCGCATGGGTTGATCAAAATAAAAGTCGGCCGCAAAAGAAGGCTTGACAGCACCATTTAACATTGTTTCAAAACATGTGCTGGTATCATTGCCAGCGGCACAGATACAACCACTTGCACAGATGCTTACGGGATGGTCCATTCATTAAACTCGTCTTTGTTTGATGAAATCTACAAGGCTGTTTATAGATTGAAAGGCTATTTTTCCTTCATCCATGTTCTTGATTTCTACATTGAAATGTTTCTGTACCAGGACCACGATTTCGACAGCGTCAAGAGAATCAAGGCCCAATCCATCACCGAAGAGGGGATCATCATTTTCAATTTCATCAGCGCTTACGTCAATAAGGTTAAGCTCTTCGATGAGCAGTTCTTTTAATTTTGTATGCAATCTTGTTTCCTTGTAAAGAGTTGTTAATTCCACATGTTGTAAAAATTGTAAAACTGGTAGGGATTTTCTTGGCAATACCTTTCCAATTCAGTGGAGAATTTTTGTGCGTAGGGGGTAAATGCCGCTGCTCCTCGTATGCCCCCTTTGCCTGTACCTGTTGGTACGTGGATAACCTTAGACACCCAGAAAAGACCTTCCCCAATGTTACTACGGGATGAAAAGACTACGGCTATAGGTGTATCCGTGGTTGCTGCAATTTTGAATGGGGTTATTGGCAGTTCGATTCTACCGCCTAGAAAATCAACCAGCACATTGTGCCTACTTTCACCCATGGTTCGATCGCCGTTTATGCAGAGAACTGAATTTTCTCGCAGGGCCGTGAGCATCTCCAGCGTGCCACCAAGGGGGGCAGCTGGGTTTATGACTGTAATTTCCTTTTCTTTTCCTTCACTGCCGTACATCTTCCATTTGAAGGAATGCTTATCTACATCACCATGTTCCATGAGCATGACCACCGCCTTAGGCGCGTCCAGAAAATCTAGATAGGAAAAACCCATCTGCCAGCAGCCAACGTGTCCTGTAAGCAGGATTAGTCGCTTATGTTTCGCATATAGTTGTTGCAACAGGTGTACGTCGTCATTCTTACCAATCGCATTGAAATCTCCCATAATACGTAGAACAGCACGGTCTACTAACATTTTCCCGAAATTCCAGTAGAGTAGAAATGTATGGTTCATTCTACTTAGCACGTTTTGCGGTCCGAACCTGCGATAGATATACTCAGCCGGTCTTTTGCTTACTCTAGGTAGCAGAGTGTAAAAGATGACTACGAAAAAGAGCAGACAGTATGCTCCTGTTCTGCCTAGCAGTCGGATCAGCCCATAAAAAATGTTATGGAAAAAAAGGGGGGCCAGACTTTTGCTGGACCATTTTTTGTTGCTTTTCAAAATGGTCGTCCCAAATTATTGTGGTTTCATATCAAAAAAACGTTTAATGGCAAATGCCATAATGTAGATCGTAATGCCTATAATTATAGCAAATATTGGTCCCAACACAAGAGAGCCTAACACCCATTCATAGAGGCGATTCAGAGCTTCGTATCCTAGTGTCTGCAAGGAAATTTCGGTCAGGAACTTGTTGTATCTTATATAGTGCCCAACCTCGATACACAGGGCCGGTACGAGCGGAGGAATGCACAACTGGCTAACAGCTAGTCCTGTGATCTTACTTAGTCGGAAAAAACAGCAGCAGAGAATGATAGCAATGGAGTGCATGGCAATTAAGGGTAAGGTGCCTAGCAACATGCCTATGGCTCCAGAAATTGCCAAGTTTATAGGTGTTTCATCCTTGGAAAGCAGTATGCGTAGTGACCGCAGGGGGTGTATTGGAGATATCTTCCCTTGTTCGTCTCTATCATACTGGCGGTGGGGTAGGGGTACAAATGATCGCATGGTTAATCTAGCATTCAGAAGAGAGATACGAGCATTATCCTTGATAGCGTTAAAGTGGGAAACCCGTTTGTCGGGGGAAGGATAATGAACCTCAATAGGTAGGTCTCTGATCTCGTATCCCGCCCATGCAGATTTAACTAAGATCTCTACTTCAAAGGCATAACGGGATTCTGACGTCTTAATTATGGAGAAAATTTCCAGAGGGTAGGCCCGAAATCCGCTCTGTACGTCACTTACTTTTTTTCCGGTTTGTACCCTCAGCCAGAAATTGGAAAAACTGCGCCCAAATCTTGATGCTCCAGGTACATTTTGTACCTTGAAATTCCTGCTGCCCACGAAGATGGCTTCCGGGTATTGCTGAATTGCTTCTATGAATAGCGGAATCTCTTCTGGGAAATGCTGCCCATCAGCATCAATGGTGATAATATGAGTATTGCCAAGCTCAAGTGCTTTTTTTGCTGCAGTGATGATAGCTTGCCCTTTGCCTAGATTCTCATTATGTCTGACCAAAGTAAGTTCAAGGTCGCAGATATTATCTGAACCACAGTCAGTGCTACCGTCATCAACAATGAGAACGTCACAATATTTCATTGCCCGTATTGCCACGTCACGCAAAGTAGTGCCGTGGTTGTACACAGGTATAACTATCAGTGGCTTAGTTTTCATGGGTGGAATCTAATAAAGACTGAGTAGTGGGTGTCTTTTCGGAAATGTCATCGAATTTAATCAATTGATCCCAAAGAATACCCCGGAATCCAAACCTTTTCATAATGTTAATGCGTTGTTGCCCCTCATCTGGTGGGAACAGCCGATCTCTGCGTTTCTTGAATCCGGCGGTCAGAGCCGCGTTCATTTCGTCTTTATCAAGATGGGGGGAGAAATAATAAAAAGGATCAAGCAGAGACTTATCGTGGTCAAGTAAGCCTTCTCTAACAGCTCTACTAAATAGAGGTGTTCCTTTGTGTAACCGAATACCAGAGAAAGAGAAAACCACGCAGTTACGTAGAGAGTTCATGTTCGCAATTCCTTCGCGAACTGTGTCCATGTTTTCATCGGGGCCTCCGAAGATTACATAATGGGCGCATGGAATTCTTTGTTGCACACAGCGATTATTGAATTCTATGACTTCGTCAAAAGTGAAACTTTTGTGCAAGCCCTTGAGAGTCGCATCACTGGTTGCGTCTGTTCCGCTCTCTATAGCTTGCAGACCTGAGCGTTTGAGCATGATCAATTCGTCTTTTTCGATCGGTCCGGGTTGAAAAAAAGCACACCATTTAATGTTTATTTGCCGGCGAATAATTTCTTCTGCCAGTTGAAGATAATGTCCTTCTCGATCATTAAATACGGAATCGGTAAAAAAAATGTTGTCTGCTCCATAGTTGCAGAGCATTTCAAGTTCATCAGCAACGTCGGCTATTGGTCGGATTCGAATCTTGTGCCCTTCAAGGTGGGGATAGGTGCAATAGGCACAGCTATGCTCGCAACCGCGTTTCGTCTGCACGTTGATGACACCGCTTTCTTTGAGATAGTAATGCAGCAATTGTTTGTCCCAGAGTGGTGCTGAAATTTCATCGCCAGGAATTTCATTTTCTCTTCCATAAATCTGCTTCACTTCCTTATTTTGCTCTAACCGTTCAATTAGCTGTACCATTTTGCGTTCACCCTCACCTACAACGCCAAAGTCTGCTCCAGTATATTCAAGAATATCCGTAGGTAGTAGGGAGAACCCTGCTCCTCCTGCAATGACCGGAATTCCGGCTTCTTTTAGTGCCTCAACAATGAGTTTAGCCTTGTGAACATATCTGTTTGTGTGGGAAGTGAATGAATCCACGTTGTCCACATTGCGGATGGAGATTCCGGCGCAATCAGGTTTTGCTTTAGCAACTGCACAGCGCAGGTGGGCAAGGGAGTTGCCAGCAGCGAGCATGTCGTACTGGATGACCTTGTGTCCAGCTTCATACAAGGCTCTTGCAATCACGGACATTCCAATGGGATACACCGGATACGGCTCTACATTGGTGTTCGCTGAAATTAAGAATACAGTTGACATGGTGGTTCTAAAGGGAGACCCAGTTAAAGGGGAGCGAGAGTTTTATTCTTCCATCTCTGGCAGAGTTCGGCAAAGAAGTCAGGTTGAAACATCATGAGTTGATTGTCTTTGACAAAGAGCTGGACAGTGCATCCGGTTGTGGCTTTTTCCCCTGCAGAGTTGCGGATAATGAACTCATAATTCATACGTGCGGCTTCGGTCCAATGAAGTAATGTTTCAATGCTGAATGTTTCACCAAAGTGGAGTGGTTTGATGTAATCTACCTGCATTTTTTTGATAGGTACTGCCACGTTGTTACGATAGCAATCCAGATAACCGATACCGTACATATCTCCAAGAGCTGTACGCCCATCTTCAAAATAACTGGGATAGCGGCCATGCCATACAATATTCATGGGGTCCACTTCTTCGAAACGAACTTTACGCTTTACTATATGACGCAGTGGTTCTGGAGCTCCGTCAATTTTAGAAAAATAAGATTTACGCGTCATAGCACGGCCTCATTGCTAAAGAGGAGCTGGAAAGATGCTACTGTTTCGCCGTCGACGGAAAGCGAGCAGAGGGCGATATGGCCTAGGTCTTTAGCTGTAAGGATGAAGTTTAGATATAGCTTCTCCCTTGGCTTGACTGGACGCAGGAATTTACAGCGGGTCACTAATTGTAATGTAAATTTTTCCTCTGGGTACTCGTAAGCCAAAGCTTCCAGTGAAGCCTGTTGTCCGAGCAGAGTCTGGATAACTCCGGGCAATATAGGATTTCCGGGAAAGTGGCCATCGAACCCAGGGAAGGATTCGCTGAAAACGTATGAACAGGTGTACCCTGAGTCCGTTTTTTCAAGATTGCTACGGTAGTTTGAAATAAGTTTGTATATGTCCATGCTCTTAAGAATCCTTTTGCAATCCGGAATTGAGAAATAGTTCGAGAGTGTAGTTGCCATGCAACTCGCTGATAATAGTGTGGGTAGCGAATTCTCGATTGCCGATCTTTTTTATCCCTTCAGTGGAGATTTTTGTTCCCATAGAATCAGCTTGGTGTTGGGTGAAGTACATCTTGTAAATGCAACGCATTGATTCGTCATAAAAAGGTGGAATCATGCGTAGGAATGGAGATGCAAACAACAGTTTTGATTCAAACTTACCAGTATCGTAGGCAATAATTTCAGCTACCAACAGTTTTAAGCCGATGTCGTTCAGCATGACAACCCGAGCGGTTCGCTGTTCTGGGTTTAGATGCAACATGCCGCGTAAGGGTATTCGATTTCCCGCTATAGAAAGTACTCCGTAGTGTTGCAGAATGTATGAGGTTGAAGCTACGGGTTTTATCTTGTTGATTGAGCTATGTGAAGAGCAGCCGGCCAACACTATTAGGACTAGCAGGAACAACTTGGCTGAAAATTTATGCACGTTTATCTCCGACTAGGTGCAATAGCTGTGGGAGCACAAAAACAGCGCAGCAAAGAGCTGCCGTAATTCCGATGGAAACTGTAGCACCTAATGATTGTAGCGAAGGATGTTTGGCAAATATAAGCACTCCAAAGCCAGCCAGTGTTGTTAAACCAGAAATTTTGACCGCTTTGATGGTCCATAAAGAAGGGGCACTAATTTCCTGAAAAACCATGAAGATTCCGTAATCGGCTCCAAGGCCGATTACAAGAGGTAAAGCTACAATGTGAAAAATATTTAGGGGAAATTGTAAAAGGCCAAGTAGGCCAAATGTCGCTACTACTCCGAAAATTGCTGGGAAAAGAGCCAAAATTGCTCTGCGTAGATTTCGGAAAAGTCCGAAAATCAGTACAGCCACCGCTATTCCAGAACAGGATATGAACTTTATGATGTCCAGTTTCATCTCCTGTTCAAGGTTAGATTTGAAGCGCGACTGGGAAACAAGGTGCACGCCCATTTCTTTTTCTTTTTGGGGAGAGTAGTAGTCATTTATTAGCTGACTGTCTGGGAGGAGAGTCATGACCAACTGCTCTTGTTCGTTATCACAGGGAGGAATGAGTAAGTCATAGAGAAAACTAAGAGGGCTTGAGCTAAATGTTATGGTATCAAGAGTTGGAGGCGTAGCAGAAAGACGGTCCATTGCTGAGAGAAACGCTTTGGGCGCAAATCCGAGTTGTTTGCTGCTGTCGAGGATAGCTTGTGTCGTATGTTCGGCATTCTCATTCCAAAATGATGACCAGCGCGTTCTATTTTCCTCAATGGTTTTGTATGAAGGTAGGGTTTCTGCAAGGCTTACCGCCTCAATACCGGAAAGATTTTTTTTGATATCCATCCATGCTTTTTCATTGTTATGCAAGGCTGCGTCTATCGTTTTTCCGGATGCAAAAATCATGGATTGGGATCGGACGCTACCCCATTTTTCTTGAAAATGTTTTTCTGTGCATGATATTTCTTTTGAAATATAACCCAAATTTTTCAGCTCCGTATCAAAATGATTGTTCAATGCGCATATAATAGATGCCACCAATATGAGGCCGGTTGTCCACAAGATGATATTCTTATTGCCTTTAATTTGATGATAAGCATGAGCCTTGTTTGCGTATGGAAATTCATTGCAGAATTGAGGGACAATGATCAAGGCGTATATACAAGACGCAAAAATTCCGGCTACAGAGAATATGGAGAGCTGTTTAATTCCAGGAATGCCTGAAATATATAGCGAAGCGAATGAGGCACATGATGTTGCGGCTCCGAAAAGTATTGGCTTACAGACTTTTTGATAGGCACTTCTCTTCTCCCTATGGTTTTCCGCTAAGGCAAAATAGATATGCACAGCAAAGTCTATGGATATTCCCATTAACACTGCACCGAAACCTATGACAATTGCAGACATATTACTATAAACATATGCGCAGCATCCTAGCCCGGTTATGATGGCCACGCCAGGGGCAAGAAATACACTTAAGGCTCCTTTGTTCCGGAATGAAAAGAAAAAAAGCGCGGACAAAGCGCCAAGTGAGATGAGAGAAACCTTTAGTATGTCTTGCTTGATGATTGTGGCATTGGCGACGGTGTAGCTATGTCCGCTCAATAAGTTAATCTGAATGCTCGTTTCGCTAAGGCTGTATTCAGCCATGGTTTCTTCTTTTATTTTTGTAAAGCGTTCCAGTAGGAGTTGACCGTTTTGAGAATCAGTCATGGGAATATTGGTCTTTGCGATAAGCAAGAGCGCATTTTTTCCGGTAACGAAAAATCGGTTTCCTACTTTTTTGGTGCTGGGCAGGTTCTGCATGGATGCTATTTTAGGTAAATAGGTCAGGCGTAAATTGAGTGGGTCTGCAGCAATAATTCCGCGCATTCCTATGCCTGTTGGCGAAAGAAGAACATTTTTTGCGTTAGTTAAGCTTTTGTGTATCGCTTCACTGTGGGTAAGCGTTTCTAGTTTTTTAATATCATTTTTGGTTGTTATGTTTGGAGCTTGGCTGAGTAAATAGTCTATTATTTCAAGTGGAGTTGTTTCCAAAGAATTGGACTCAGCCAGCAGCGGAGTATTCATCCTTGTGGTCATGCTTAAGGCTATTTCACATAGTTTATCTTCATCCAGTGTGTCGCTGGAAATAGAGATGAGAATTTTTCCTGCTAGCGGAGCCTTTTGAAGTAACGCAAAATCACGACTGACCTTTCCGTTCTCTCCACTGGGAATCATCGCCGAAATATCTTCGGAAAAAGAAACCGAAAGTAAGGGGATGGAGCAAATCAACAAGAAAATTAGCAGGGACAGCGTGCTTAGAAATTGTGATTTTGTGTTTAGTTTTGAATTATTATGTCGGTTGGGGAAGAACATGTCTATTGCTTTAGGAATATATCCTGCGGTAATTCTTTATTTAACTGTACATTAGAGAATATTATTTTTGTGTAGTCTCCATCAGGGCTATGCATCTCAATGCCCTTGAGATGGTCTGCTCCGGGAGCAAAAAATATGCGGATCAAATTTATAAATTGTCTTGTCTTGTCCGATTTAGGTGTAAGCTCCATAGCTGCCGGGGAATAATCAGTGACTTTGATGGAGTACAGTGATTGCAACCACGTAATGTCCATGGTCGTCCAAGCTAGTATCTGTTCGGAAATAATCGTCATTTCCGGAGAGGTTGCCGTGTTAACCGGGGTTGGTTCCTCCGTTGCCGCATCCCATTTCAATCCTTGATGTCCATTGAGTAAGAAACCGGATACGAATGGTTCGGTGTATTCCCATCGTAAATTGTCCGGGCGAGCAAAGTAGAAGTTCCCTCTGGAGTTCATAGTGTCTGCGAAAAGTGAAACGTGACTTTGCTGGCTAAATTCGCTGCTTATGGCATATATAGACTGTGCACGGTCTTGCAAATTTTTTAAAAAATCAGCCTGCTTGTCTGCGTAAGCACTTTCTGCTGAAGCGATTAATAGCAGAACGAACAGAAATAGTTTTTTTACAATTGCCATAAGGGGGCAGTCTCCACGGATTTTGCCTGTGCTAAAAGCTCGGCTATGGACTCTTCCTGCGGAACAAAGACTTTTATCCTGCCTTCGGCTAAAGTTATTTCTTCACAACTTACTGTGCCTTCAACTACGGCGAATCCGTTAAAATTACCCACAATTTGTACGGTTATTAGCAGTTCGTTGCTGCTGAATTCTGCGGTTTTTTGAGAGGTTATATGAAATTTTTGAACCCCAACAAGGTACCCTTCGGGTATGGGGCGTCCGAGAGACTGTAGTTGATAACCACATATTGCGGCATAAGCCTGAGCGAGCAGCTCGATGTAGAACGGTGTTAGCAGACTGCCGTCCGAGTCCAGCGCAATGGACTGTGTGGAAAGGTCCGCCAACGCGGTTCCTGCATCTCCTTCGGCAGTAAGAACACTGTCAATGAGCAGCATCTGTCCGCGATGTGGTAGTAGCCTTCTAGCTTCGATGGGAAGATTCATATAAAAACTCCATAGTTAAATACGCCAGCAAAGCGGATCGGATGACAAATAGTCTCCATTCAAATGGTGGGCCATACCTCGACAGCCGTAACATTCGGATCTTAAATCACAGGTCTTACACGGTCCGGTGATAGTGTGGCGAATGTTGCGTAAATTGTTGAATACAACATTCTGTTCGATTATTTCTTGCAGAGAGTTTATACGCAGGTTACCTGCGACAATGTCTACTCCAGGACAGGGAATTACATCACCTGTAGTGGTAATTGTGCAGGAATAGAAATGCCTTTTGCAGGAAAATGCTGCTACAGGAGGTTTGGGCTCCCATCGTATACTGAATTCTTCTCGATCGATGCGAGAAAGTTCGTTGAACAAAGCACCAATTTTTTGAGGGCTTAGTGCCAGTTCTACACGGCCCTTGGCCCGTCCTTGATCAGTAATGGTTTCGAAATAGGGGATGATCTGGCGAGAGCGCAGCCAGCGCCACATTTCCGGTATTTCTTCATAATTCTGGCGACAAATGATGGTCTGGGCACCAATCGGAAGATTCCCATTGGAGTATCCGGCCTCAAGCAGGTTGTTGAGGCCTTGGCGAATAGCCTTGTGAGCATCTTTCTTGCCAGCCAGATGGTCCTGCACTTCTGGATTAAGACTATTGAATTTGATGACCGGCTGTACGTCTAGGGAAAACAGCTCTGATGCAGTCTCAGGAGTAATTCTAGTCCCGTTGCTGAAGAGTTCAATCTCCAAGCCAAGATTATGTATATAATGGAGCACATCCATAATACGGGGGTAGAGCATAGGCTCCCCCCCGCCAAGGATAATGATCTTACGTGCACCAAGGTTCAGGCACTGGTCCACTGCGGTGGTAATTTCATCATACTCAAGCTCATTGTTGAGTTTTTTCCCTGATGAGGCATAGCAGTAGATACAGCGCAGGTCACAGACTCTGCTCAGTTCGAGTTCTGCAGTAAGCAACTGCCTGTTTTTGAGGGTGTGTTCAATGTCAGCATCGGTAAATGAACTGCCCCAACAACGGCTTGAATTCATAGTTGTTCTCGTCAGTAATTTTACTAAATCTGGAACAATTCGTGGTTGATGGCGTTGGCAAGATTTTTGACCCAAGCGTTGTAGTTGCTATGGATCACGTTACCTTTATGTTTCAAGTTCGTGCTGTCTTTGTAATTAATGCTATAATTTTTTGGGGTGTAAGTGATGTCTACTACAGCCTGATGGGAGCGGATATTCAGGGTACCCACAAGGTGGCCGGGTGCAACATCACTCATTTGCCAGCCAAGGCTATATCCGCCCTTGATTATCGCATTTTTCACATTTTCCAAAGATCGATCCTGCTGGCTTGTGGATATTATTGGGGCCATTTCAATATTTTGAATGGGAGCGGTTCTGCATCCGCTGAGAAAGAGTGCGCAGGTGATCAGTACAAAAGCAACAATACGGAGAATCTTCATCTGTAATGTCCTCATCTGGTTAGTTAATTTGGTGAAAATCGATGTCGGTTTCCCTATGCATTTCTTGAATGCAGGCAACCATAGTTTTTTTAACCGCGCGGCGCAAATCAATATGTATGTTTTGTGTGTTTTGAAATTGTTGCGGGTGAATGGGAGCAAGGAGTCTACCCCGGACCTTTGCAGGATGGATAAGCATATGCCCCCGGGGGAGCATTTTACGTGTCCCAGTAATGCATAGCGGGACAATGGGCAAACCGGTCTGTACGGAAAGGAGGAAGGGACCGGAGTGGAAGCGGTTCAAATTGCCGTCCTTACTGCGGGTTCCTTCAGGAAAGAACATCAGTGTTGCTTTTTGTTCAACAGCTTTTTTGGCCTGTTCAAGAATCGCGTCCAGATCATCCGTCTCCACATTGATGTAGCCAGCAAGTTTCATGTAGAATCCGTAGATGGGAATTTTGAAGGGCCAGTTACGTACTGCCATGCAGATGTTACGTTGTGGTTGGAAAGAGACTAGATAGGGGTCAAAGAACGACGCATGATTGGCAACGATGATGCATGGAGAGTCTAGTCTCAGTTGTTCAGGCCATTTGATATCTACGAATAGGGACATCAATTTTGAACTGGTCCAGCCATAGTACCAGATCATTTTGCGTAAGGTTTCTGATTTTTCTCGGCCCACTATATGAGTCAAGAAGATGTAGCAGAGTGGCGAAATGATGATTCCGGTCAGAGTCCAAAGAATGATACTTAAATATATTCCAACGTTGATCCAGATAATTTTGAGGCAATGGTCCATTGGGTAAAAACTAGGCGGTTGAAAAAGCCGCTTGTATTAAACGGCTTCGTCTTTTTTATTCAGGATAAATTTGTGTAAATCTCCGAGGGAGCGTATAGCCTTGAAGGATTCATCCTTCTTGATTTTGATTCCGAACTCCTGTTCCAAAACAATAACCATATCCACAGCATCCAAGCTGTCAAGGTCTAGATCGTCTTTGAAGATTGCTTCAGGAACCATGCAATCCAAATCTAGTTCAAATTCTTCTGCAAGCGCGGAGTTAATTTTTTTTATGATTTCTGCGTCAGTCATTATGATCTCCTCAAAACCAGCGATGTATTTATACCGCCAAGGGCGAAGTTATTTTTCAGCGCATATGTAATTGGTCTTTCCTGCAAATGCAAGACGTTGTTTATTGCAGAGCACTCATCGGCCGGATTGATCAGGTTTGCCGTAGGAATAATGGTATTTTCTTGTATCATACGCACTGTAGCTATAGTCTCGATAGCCCCGCTGGCAGCCATCGTGTGTCCCAGATGTCCTTTGAGGCTGCTGACCGGGGGGGTCTCGCCGAGCAGACTAGCAATAGCCTGTGCTTCGGAAGCGTCTCCCTGTAAAGTGCCAGTAGCGTGTGCATTCACGTAATCAATGTCTGCTTCGGAAATCCCAGCATCCTTCAAGGCTTCTTTCATGCAGCGCGCGATAGCGTCTGCACTGGGGGAAGCCATGTTGCTGCTGTCGCACAAGGACGAGAATCCTGTAATTTCGGCAAGCATTTTAGCCCCACGTGCTTTGGCATGGTTATAGTTTTCCAGAACTAGGATGCCCGCCCCTTCAGAGCAGACAATACCGTCACGGGTAGCATCAAAGGGCCTGGACGCGGTTGTATAATCAGATTCATCTGAAATTGAAGCGGCATCTATAATATCAAAGGTTCCTACTGTCAGGGGATGTAGCTCATCCGTACCACCACAGAGCATGACCTCTTGCTTGCCTGCTGCAATGGCTTCAGCTGCAAGTCCTATGTTTTGGCATCCGGTTGAACAGGCTGCCGAGGCTGCAATTACCCTTCCACTGAGTTCTAAAAATTGTGCCAGATTGGCGGCAGCACTGTGATTCATGATTTTGAAAAATTCAGTACCACGGATTGCGCTGAGGGAATTTTCCGGTAAATAGAGTTTGAAAAACTGTTCGAGAGCTTGTGAGCTTCCAGTAGTGGAACCAATGGAAAGTCCGGTCCTTCCTCCGGTCAAGGTGGCTTCGTCCAGCCCGGCTTGATCAATTGCTTCAAGCGCAGCAAGAGCGGCGAAAATGGAAAGATTTGACATAGTCCGTCGGGCTTTACGCGGAATGGCTTTGGTTTTTATTTCCGGGACACGGCCCGCTATGCGCGGGCGCAAGCCCTTGACGAGTTCAAGATCTTTCATGCGGCTGAGTCCTGAACGGCCAGTAAGAAGTCCGTTCCATAGTTCCGCAACTCCGCAGCCTAGCGGGGAGATTACGCCCATTCCGGTTATGACTACGCGTTGTAAATGCATCTAAGTTCCTCGTGTAATTTTTCGTGTCCACAGATAAAACCACAGGTCAGGTAGGCTGAAACGACAGCACCCATGACTCCTGGGGCGACAATGGACTGTCCTGCGAGAAGCAGTCCGTTGATCTTTGTGGCCGGAAGGGGATTGTATTGTGACATAGTATGGGCCGCTCCGTACATGCTGCCGTATGGGGAAAGGGTGTAATCGCGCAAGGTTAGCGGAGTTGCCATGTCAACGAATTTTACGTTATTATTCAATTCGGGGCAGCGGCTGAAAACTTGTTTTTCAAATTTGGACATGAGTTTAACTTTAAAATTAATATACTCCTGTGGTCTATTACATAGACCTGAGTCTTTCCACTTGCTGAATCTGTCAAAGTTACAAGGCATGATAGCGGTTATGCTCTGCCTGCCCTTACTACCAAGAGTTTGTCCGGCTGAAAGGAAAATTGCGTTTTCTGTCATCTCTGTCTTGCCGGAAAGGACTTTACTGTAATCTGATCCCGGCCATAGATATATATTTCGCCCCTGTAATGTTTCTACCGGAGTTGTGGCGATCCCAAAAAGAATTAGCGCTGACACTGTTTCCTGCAATTCATTGATCCTGCGTTTAAAGACTGGTCGGAAAGCTCCGTCTTCAGTGCAACTAAGCATTGAGGCCGGATGCGCGGACCAGATGCAGATTTTGCTCCTTAACTCATCGCCTCCATCAAGTACCAAGCTTTTAAAATTTTTATCTATATCATGGTTAATGCGTATGACCTTTTTGCCGCAAAAAATATCAACCCCGTGCTTTTGGAGTTGTTTCAGATAAGCATTAACAAGAGCTTTACCTCCTCCTTCAATGGTATGTGAGGATAGAAAATATGATCCGGCAACGAGGGCGTGGGTCGAGAGCATGGCCTGATCAGGTGATGTCCCGTAAAGCAAGGTGTGGCAGCAGAACAGATCCTTGAGTTCCTGATTATCCGTGAGAGAATCAAGGTATTCGCGTAGGGACTCTGTTTCTTTATGGGCAAGGTCATCGTGGCTAAAATCAAGATCAAAATTTAGGAAAGCTGAAGAGTTGAATATGTTTCTGATTCGCTCCAGATATTTGCCGATGGCTTTTTTTTCTGAAGGGAATGCTTTTTCTAAAGTCCTGTGGACCCGTTCATACCCGTATGGAAGGCAGACCTGGATGTTTTTCTTTTCAAAGCGAAAGCAATCGCAGCCGTCTTCTTTGAAAGGAATATTGACTAGTTCATCCCTGATTTCAAGATGTTTGAAGTATATGTCCAGAGGATCGCCTTCACCAAGTCCACCAATGAGGTGAATGCCTGTTTCGAAATGTACGCCCTGTCTGCTGAATCCGCGGACGGTCGGTCCGGGCAAAGCAAAGGCCTCCACCAACGCGACTTTGTGTCCGTATTTGGCGAGTAGCAGGGCGGAGGTCATGCCCGAAATCCCTGCACCAACAACGATGTAATCGTAAGCGTCCATTAGAATTCAAGTACGAGGCAGGAGTTAGTTCCACCGAACCCTGCTGAATTGAGCAAGGCTTTTTGCGGGGGGCGGATATCGGTTTCAGTTAAGATATTTAGTCGTGCTGTCTCTTCATCCCCCTCTGTGAAATTAATGTTCGGAGCAGTGAATCCATAGCGGTTCATGAGTGTTGTGTAGACAACCTGACTCGCCCCAGACATCCACAGCTCGTGCCCGGTCATGGATTTTGTGGAGGAAATGCGTGGACAATTCTTGTCGAAAAGGGTGAGTATGTTAGCTGCTTCAGCGCCATCGCCTGCCTGGGTGGATGTAGCATGAGCGCAGATATAGTCTATGTCCGTCGGTGTAAGTCCTGCCTGCTTGAGAGCCTTAGCTCCTGCTCTGGCCAGTCCATTTCTGCCTGGAACTGAAATATGATCTCCGTCTGAGGAAAAACCGTATCCGCTTACTACTCCAAGAATTTCGGCTCCACGTTTTTTTGCCAATTCGTAACGTTCAAGTATGATGGCAGCCGCACCGCCGCTAGGAACAAGCCCGTCGCGGTTTTTATCAAATGGGCGGCTGGCTTGTGCAGGATTTTCGATATGGGAAGAAAATGCCCCTAGCCCGTCAAAGCTACACATGGATTGCCAGTTCACTTCCTGTGCGCCTCCACATATGATTCGTTCCTGCTGTCCCGAGGCAATGAGGGTAAAAGCTTGACCAACAGCGTGGCCCCCGCTTGAACAGGCTGAGCTGATGGTCCAGGCCGCTCCACGGGTTTTGAAGAGGGTGTTCAGGTTCATGGTCACGCAGGATGTCATGGAACGAAAGACAGCGCCGCTACCTATTAGTGCCGTTTCGCCACGCTCTTTTAGCAGTTCAACCTGCTCAATTGCGGCAATGCAACTGGAGTCACAACCGAAGATAAGGCCGCTTTCATCGTTGTGCAGATCCTCTTCGGTAAGGCCGGATTGTTCTAAGGCCTGCCTTGCCGCAGCGTAGGCCTGCACTGCGAAATCAGGCATGGTTTTAAGTTGTTTGCGTCCCAGCCATTCTTGATGGTTAAAATTTTTGATCACCCCGGTCAGCGGGCTTGCAAAGGCGAGCCTTGCCCGCTCCTCGTCAACATCAATGCCGGAACGCCCGTTCTTAAGCGCTTCGGCAATGGTTTCAAGGCTTGATCCAAGAACGGAAATGGCGCCGATGCCTGTGATTGCCACTTTGTACAAAAGAAAAGCTCCCGAAGACTAAGTCTATAGCCCTTAAAAAACCTATTTTTTAAGGGAATATTAATTCTGTTGATATGTTTGCATGTGAATCCGATGGTTGAGCTACTAACCACTTCACTAGGTATGAATACCGCCGTTTATAGCGATAGTCTGCCCGGTAATGTAGGATGCCTTGTCCGAACAGAGGAAGGATACCACTCCGGCAACTTCTTGCGGTGTCCCCAGCCTCTTCATTGGAATCTGGTCTTTTATCTGGTCCACTGGAAGCTTCGCGACCATGTCGGTTTCGATGAAACCGGGGGTAACCGCGTTTACTAGGATGTTTCGTTTAGCTACTTCAACGGCTAGGGACCGGGTGGCCCCGATGAGTCCTGCTTTGGCTGCAGAGTAGTTTGTCTGCCCTGCAACACCTGTTTCACCGGAAGTTGAAGCGATGTTAATTATCCGTCCAGTCCGTTTGCGCAGCATGCGTGAAATCACGGGTTTGGTCACATTAAAAAATCCGCTTAGGTGGACCTGCAGAACCCTGTTCCAGTCTTCTGAAGACATCATCATCATGATTGAATCGCGTGCGAATCCGGCATTGTTAACCACGATGTATGGTACTTTTTTCTGCAGTAGAGGGGAAAGAGCTTTTTCAACAGCTACTTCATCAGTAACGTCAAACTTAAGCATGATGCATTCTCGTCCAATTTCGCGGATGGCAGCAGTTGTCTTTTCCGCTCCTTCATCATCGCTACGGTAGTTTAGCCAGATGTCGTAGCCGTCTTCTGCTAACTGCAGTGCGATGGCTGCACCGATGCCTTTGCTGGCCCCTGTAATTAGAGCAATTTGTGACATGTTTTTCCCCAAGCAAAAAGGGGCTCAAGGCCCCTGTTTGCGGAATCACTTGTTAAATTTAAATATTATCTTCTTGTGAAGTTCGGCCATCTTTGTAGCCCTTTTTGAATTCTCCGGGCATTTCCTTGACTTCCTTGACCGCTTGGCCTGTTGCCTTGCCTATTTTCGCACAACCAAGGGACGAAAACATAAATGCAGCAATGAGAAGAACAGCAACCACTCTATTGATCATATATCCTCCAGCATAGTTTTTGTTAAAAAAAACGTTATTTTTTTGAAAAGTCAATTGCCTTTAGCTGATCAGGGAGGCGTGGTCTTTCCTGTGCTATATCTATGAGGCTTTATGGCTCTGGTTTGAGTCGGGATTATTGCCCGGTTGAATATCACAACGTTGATTGGTTTAGTCCGACTTTTTCTTTTTAGGGTTTGTAAGTATATAGCGATCAACTTTACCTGAAAGCATATCCATCATTTTGTAGATACGGTTATCCCCATCTTCAAATTTATGTGAATCCCATTGGCCTACTCGCAAGTTTACTTCGCCAGCTTCAATTCCATTTTTGTATGCTGTAATCTCTGCATCTGAAAGGAATAAAGCCAAATCCCAAGACCATCTGCCATAGTAACGCATGGTCCATGCACAGCTATCGACTTTCGAACTTGCGGGAACGATTTGGTTTTTTATGTTCTCTTTATTTAACCAGTTTTGCATAGCTTTTTTAAAGCCCTCTCGCGTTTCAGGATCGTCAATAATACAGACTGTCTCAGCCTGTAGTAATTCAGGAGCAGGACGGTTAATTACGTCAAATTTCCCACAGCCAGAGGTTGCCAGTATAACTAAGAACATCAAGAAAATAGGATAATTAAGCATATAGACTCTCCTTTGAGATGCTCTATAGTTGCTCTTAATATTAAAATCAATGGAAAACAGTTCGGTTTCGGAGTTGCAAATCATCTTCTACTTGGTTTTGATCACGGAGATCAACTTGGCGTGTCGATTCGTCTGGAAACATTCTCTACACGCTTAAGAGTGGCGGCATGATCAAGGATAATGGAGATAAGATTTTCTTCAGTCTAAATGATCCGGGGGCAGAGCAGGTGGCTCAGGGTTTTGCAAGGATGATGTTTGGTAGGAATGTATCTGTTGCGGGGAATGAAATTCGACGTAAGGGACGTTCTCGTTCGGGAGTGAGGTTGTGAAGATAATTGGACAATTTGTCGGCTGTGTCGCTGATGCAGAGTTCTACTAAACAGGGATAGACAGGGTGTTGAAGACCATTCTTCTGAGTAATATATGTATATACATATGTACTGTCGTTGTTCACTGTTCATCCCTGACTAGAAATCTTGATCCTGTTCCCGAATGCGTTTTCTCGTTGCTCTTTTTTTTGTTTTTCATTTCAAGAGCCTTGCCAAGATCGTCTGTATCAGGTTTAGCTACCAGTATAATCTGGTCAATAAAACCAAGGTGTTCTAGTACCTGTGCAAGGGCTCCAAGCCCGACACTTGGATCTCCCTGTTCAGCTTTTCGTAGCCTGTTGCGGGTCATAAAGTGCGGTCACCCATTTCCTGATGTGTAATGTCGCGCCGAAGGCGTGCAGTCTTTATATTCTGGACAAGAGCCTTCAACGTGGCAATTGTCTTGGTCGAAATTGATTTGGCGGCAAGTGAATTTTTGGGCATAACTGAATAAGTCTTTGGTTAATAAAATAAACTTTATGACGCCTTAAGGTTAATATGTTGATCATCTGCGATTTGGTCAATGGTGTCTACCTCACGGGCTATGTCATTGGTGATGTAAATAAATGGTGTGGTGCTGGTGTGATTTATACAAATCAAAATCGCAGGTCTTGGATCAAAATATATTTTAAAAAATAAGGATGTTGTATGAAAGTCATTAATAGGATTGTAGCTATCATTAAGCCAAGGCAGCCATTCCTGGATTGGGTTAACTCGTTGCCAGGTGCCGCGGATCATCACGAGATAACCATGGCGGATATCCATGATGACTGTATGACTTTTTTGGTGCCTGAGTATGAGGATAATGCCAGGGCTCTGGAGTATATTTTAAAAAATAGCCGTGAAATCTTTGAGCTTGAGTTGGAGTCCTGGGACTTGAGAGTGGAATTGTGGCCTGAGAAGCGGGATAGAAGGCTTTTCAAAAAATGGTTTGACGTGGAAATTCATTCGCAGGTTATTGATATCGCTAAAAGTTATATCGAATATGAGGAATATTAACACGGCAGGTTGCAACGATCTCGACTGGAGTTTTAATCTTATTTAGATAAAGCCTTTTTTAAATAAGTGTCATGATGATGTTGATTAGCTTCGTTTTGTGTGTTTAAGTGATGTTATGATGTCATTTTTTGAAAGAAAAATCCCCTTTGAAACCCCACAAGTGCTGGGGCTCAATATCCGTGAGCAAAGGTTGAGCCGTAATTGGACTCAAGAGGTCTTGGCCGAAAAGTCTGGAGTGCCGCTTTCAACTCTCAGGAAGTTTGAGAGAACAGGAAAAATCTCTCTGGAGTCATTCGTTCAGATCTGTTTTTGTCTGGATATCCTTGATGAGCTGGTTAAAATTACAGAGATTAAAGAACAGGATTTTACTTCTATGGATCAGGTTCTCAAGGATAGCACTCCAAGGAAACGACAGCGGGGGAGGGGGAAATGAGTATGGCCGGTAACAGCCATGAAAAGCTTGATGTTTTTTGCAATTTCGGAATGGATCGCCATCATGCTGGAGTGCTGGCACAGCGGGGCTGCGATATTTATTTTGAGTATTCAGACGATTTTATTAGGTCAGGTCTTGAAATTTCTCCTCTCAAGCTGCCCCTTAAAAACAAGTTTTTAAAATGCCGTTCCCCCTTTGAAAGTCTTCCTGGTGTGTTTTATGATTCCCTGCCTGACGGTTGGGGCCGCTTGCTTATGGAAAGGCTTCTTCGATCCATGGGCATACATCCCAGCCGGATAACCCCGCTCGACAGGTTGGCCTATGTCGGATTGCGCGGGCTTGGGGTACTTGAGTATGAGCCTGCTGTTTCACAACCTGAGCCACGAGAGTTAACACTTGATGAGATTGCCGGATATGCTCATAAAGTGCTGGCGGAAGAGCTTGAAGGCACGCCGTTGGATGTGCTTGAAGCCCTACTGCATCTGAATGGATCTTCAGCCGGGGCAAGGCCGAAGGCCTTGGTCAACAGATGCCCTGACGGAACCATGAAGTGTTTTCCACTTGCCTGCGGCGGGACTCATTCGTGCCCTGATGATTCTTCAGAGCCGTGGATTGTGAAATTTCCGAATACACACGATGGGAGGGAAAGCGGGGTGCTTGAGTATGTCTATTCAATCATGGCCCGTAATGCAGGTATAGATATGCCTGAAACAGAGCTTTTGCCAGCCAAGGACGGGCCGGGGTATTTTGGGGTCAGGCGGTTTGATTCAGCAGGCAATGAAAGGTTTCACATGCACACTGCCTGTGGTCTGCTCGAAGCTGATTATCGTGTCCCGGCCTTGGATTATCAGGATCTGATAAAACTGACTTATATACTGACCAAAAGCCAGAAGGAAGTGGAAAAGGTTTACCGTCTGGCAGTCTTTAATGTGTTTGCGCATAACCGTGATGATCATGGCAAGAATTTTACTTTTCTGATGGACAAGTCTGGGCAGTGGACCTTTGCTCCGGCTTATGACCTGACCTATTCTCACGGTCCGAACGGAGAGCAGTCGACTATGGTTATGGGCGAGGGGAGGGCTCCCGGAAGAGAGCAACTTATCGCGCTGGCCGCTGTTGCCAACCTGAATGAAAAAAAAGCTTTCCGGTTTATTGAGCAGGTGCAGGAAAGTCTGGCTGATTTTGAAAGATTGGCTGATGAGTACGGTCTTACGGCGGATTTGAGAAAAGAAGTTGTAGATTGTTTCTCTTTTTGAATTATATCTTTGTATATGTGCTGACAACTAGCTTAATTTATTGATGGTGTTTTGTGTGTTTAAATGAAAAGCAGCAATCCCCCCCCAGATTGCGATCTGTTCAGCTTTTAAGATGGCTTCAGGATCTTGAGCTTCGGCCAGTTCCTTATACATTTTTAAAGTGTCTTTCAGGCCGTCTTGAAAAGCGAGGGCTTCAAAAGTCGTTTCCTTCTGTTGGTATGCCCTCCAGTCGTCAGCAAGTTTTGTTGCGAGTTTAACGAGTAAGCCAGTTTTCGCCATAATTTTATCCTGTTATGGGTTAATCTGCGGCTGGAATTTACCTCACCGCTTTGGCTATTGAAAGTTGTCATAGGTAACGTCAAATGTTTGAGTCTAGCCAAGGTATTTTTGGGCCAGCTCTGTGAACGTTTCTTTGTATGTTCGTTTTTCGACTGGAGTATTTATAAGTCTTTGGAAAAGCTCATAGTCAAATGTAATTGTTTTATTAAAAATATCTTTTTCGTCGCAAGTCACGAAGAAATCCATTGTTTCTTTGAGATCGTTATCTGTGGATTTGCCCTGCTTATGGTTAGCGAACCAGAAAAAAACCTTTTCTTGCCCTTTCGTTATGAATTGCCCGTTTTCATTAATAGATCCAGTGGGGACTTTCTTGCTGAGTACTTCCTGCAATTCCGCATCCTTGATTTTCCGGCCCCAAAGGCTTTGTGCTCTGGATAAATATACAAACACCCAAGGGGCATTGATAAGACTGCCTCCCCGATATAAGTGGCCCTGTTCTGCTACGAACCATTCCAGCATTTGTTTAGCTAAATGCGGAGTCATGACAATTCCTGAATAGAGTTGGAAAAGATACGCGACCTGATCAAAATTCTCTTGCAGTGAGAGGAGAATTTGTCTTTCGCGGTCTGTGCAAATAGGTTTACGGTCGTCCTTGGACAGGTTCTTCCTGGGGTGAGCTAGTGAGCAGCTTTCGAAGGCTTCTTTGTTGAAGACGGCGAGCCCTACTATGGATTTGTGATAATGCTTTGCGTAGGGCCGGTCAGTGTGTTGCAACCTTTTGTTTAAACCGATTATCTGCACTGGATTATTGCAGGCAGGGCATACGGCAAAATGCAACTCGTTTCTTTCCTGCTTTTCGTAATATGGGGGTAGTTTTCTGGTAGCCATTTCAAATCCTTCACGGGATAGCATTTGGTAATTGATGTCACTGGTCTTAAGCTTGTATATATTCACTTACTATTCTCGCTTGGGGTAATTTTTGAAAATGTTACCGAGAGAATGCTTGAAATCAACATTGATCCACCAGTCTTCCGGTACTGGGGGAATGTTGCCTTCTACCTCAGCCACCCGCAGGCAATAAAGGACAGTACGCAGTCCCAACGAAAATTGATGGTAGTTATCCTGCATCGAAAAAACAAGTTCCTCTCCGCATTCATCACATATAACCAGCTCATGACCGTCCTTGATAGCGTATGCTGGGTTTTCCAAAGAGTTGGTATGATCTATTTTCATGATATCTTTCCTTGAGTTTAAGCGGCCCCCCTCAGACCCGCTTGTTATCTTTACATTGCCATGGCCAGCGGCAGTTCACCTGCCTTCATGTTTTTCGCAATTTTGATGGTTCTGGATATCTGTGCCTTCACTTCTCCTATCCCTCGCGACTGGTGCAGATCGTTGAAGTCGGAGAGGCCTTGAGCCTTTTCTTCTTCTGTGAAGTTCGGGGAGATCGACAGGCCGCCTACTGTCTTTGCGGCGACTTCGGCCTTTTCAATTCCGACATTGTGCTGCAGGTGATGGTCGTTGTCGCTCATCAGTACCAGCGTGCTTTGCGGATATTTTGCCTTCAAGGCTTTGGCGACCGGCTCAAGGTTCGAAGCATCAAAGGCCACAACAGTTGGCAGGTTGCTTGCCATGTGTATGCTTGCTCCTGTGGCGTAGCCTTCGGTGATGAGGATTGGTCCGCCCTTGCCGATCTTTTCGCCGGGATCAATGGTGTGGAACATTCCGGCCTTGAGCCCGCCTTTTTCAAAGAGCTTGCCGTCCGGTGTTATGGTCTGGAGAGTGTGGATATGCCCGTTAGCATCCCGGCCAGGCACGAGAAGATCCCCGCGTTCGTTAACTTTGACTCCGTAGCTCGGGACGCCCTTCTTCGCGAGGTACTCCTGCTGTTCCGAGGCCCAGCCTGCGGCGTTGGCCCACTTGGCGAATGCTCGCTTGGAGGCTTTTTCGCGCTGTTCGGCCAGATCCTTTTCCCGCTCGACTCTTTTTTGGGCGGACTGAGCCTTGAGTTCGGCCTTTTGTTCCTCTGTGAGTTCGTGTCCTTCGGCCTTCCAGTTACTCTTCAGGCCGGTCTTGTGATTCTGAATGAATCCGGCCGGAGTTCCGTCCAGAAAGCCCATGTAGGCTCCGTCCTTGGAATTGGGTTTACCGTCGACTATCGGCACGCGTTGCAGGTTACCGTCCATGATCGGTAGCTGGCCTTGAAGATCAAGACCTGCTTCCTGAAGGGCTTTTGCGAATTCCAGCACAGCGTTTGTTTCGGGCGCGACGATCCTTTCTTTGGGCAGCCACTGGGCCAGCGGCTCCAGATCAGTGCCGGTGGGAGCGAACCAGAGTTTTGCTGATTTATCCCAGAGTGCGCCGTGCTTCTTGGCCAGCCATTTTTCCTTGTACGGGACATTGAGATAGGTTTTCTCTGTTGCAGGTTGTTTTGCCGCTTCCGGCTGTTGTTCCAGCTGCGCAGAAGGTTTCTGTTCGGGCAGCCAGCGGTTCAAAGGTTCAAGGTCGGCTCCCTTGGGAGCGAACCACATCTTTTTGTCCTTATCCCATTGGGCTCCATGTTGCTTGGCCTCGTTCTTCTCGGAGAAGGGTACCTTGAGCCAGATCTTGCCTTCTTCCGGAACTCCGTACTGTGCTTCCCTTTTATCAAGTTTTTCCTTGTCCTGAGCGGACATTGTCATGCCTTGCTCCCTGTTTTGTTCCTGAGCTTGCTGCTGCTCAAAGGCAAGAGTGTAGCTCTTGATCTTCTCCGCGCTCTGGCAGGCCCGGACGATTTCATAAGGGTCCTTTTCAAGAACCTGCACCCAACTGTCCACATAGCTGAGATGACGGCTCGGATCGTGGCTCAGGCCCAGCTCCGAGGTGATCATCCAGCTTGCTATCTCGGCGCGAAGTTCCTCGCGGGCGTATATTTCGGAGCCGAACGGGCCGTTTTCCCGATCCAACCGGTCCGGATGACGGGTCCAGTGCCCCAGCTCATGGAGCAGGGTTCCGTAATATTTGTCGGAGTCCTCAAAGGCCGCACGGGGTGGCATGTGGATCTCATCCTTGGCGATGGTGTAAAAAGCCCGGTCCCGCTGGTCGTGGATGATTTCCGCTCCCGAATTATTCAGGATGGTTTCGGCTCGCTCGTCGGGGTTCCAGGTGATTTCCCGGCCATCCCATTCAGGTATTCCGTCAATGTCGCTGGCGTGAAACAGGTTGGAGTATCGGACAATAGGCTTTTCCAGCAGCACCGACTGCATCTGGATTTTGCCGTCATCGTCGAGGATGTTTTTGCCATCTTCATCTTTCAGGCTCACATATTCATGCATCTGCCAGAAAACGATGGTGCGGGATTTAGAACCCTTGCGGACTTGCCAGCCCTGTGCCTCGGCCTGCTTGTAGGTCATGAACCGGGGATCGTTCTGTTCGTCGGCTCCAAGCATGACCTGATTGATTCCGCGATAAACAACACCGGAAACAGGGTTGAAGGCGGGCTGGTATTCGCCAGGCTTCCAAGGTTTTTGCCAGGGGGCTGTTCCCTCTTTGAGCTTCTGGATGATTTCTTCAGCGAATCGCTGATAGTATGGAGTGTTTTCTTTGGTCATTGCGTCATTCCTCCATTCCGGATTCTTCAGGGTCGAACGGATCAAAGGATGCGTCTTCCGCCTCTTCAAGGGAAATGGCATCCTCTTCAAAGGCCCCCATATGATCTGCCAGATCCGGGTCGACCTCTATGGCCGCGCCGGAGGTGTCGGTCAAAGTCCGGTCAATCCGATGGGCCTGTTCGTTCAGGTGTTTTTTGATTTCGTCATTTTGGGACATGTTTTTACTCCTTGGGTTGCTTGTTAAACTCTATAATCTTTAGTCCGATGACGTTTTCTGCCAGCTTTTTGGGTACATATGATAACTGTTTGAAAAGTCTCCATAGGCACCATGGTCAATATGATAGTTAAGTCGCTTTCGAATATATTGGCCTTCCTTGGCTGCGAGTTCGTTACAAAACTGAAGATTGCAATCTCGCCATAGACAGTAAAGTTCCTGAAATGTTGGCACTGAATCCATCAAAATTGATTTGTCTTTCTCATTCTCTGAGGCATTTCCATATACATCAAAGACGAGTACATCTAGAGCCGTAATTGTAATCTCCATTAACGTTGCAAATTCTTGCTTCCAGCTTCTTTGATTTTCTCTTATTATTGAGTTCCAAAGTTCACTTGCTTCAGATTTTGAATTTGCAGCTGGACCATGAGCCATACATTTCAAACATTCAACGTGATAATGCTTTCGAGTTAAGTCTCGGATTGTTGTTTCTGAATATGCCCACTCAATATATTTGCTTGATGCTCCGCACCATGGACAGTCATCATGAATTGCCATGTGTTTCTCCTACAGTTTAGGTTTTCCATCCTCATCAAAGCACCGGAATTCGCAGTCCGGAAATCCGCTGCAGCCCCACCAGAACAGACCTTTGCGCTTGGCAGGTCTGCGTATCAGGCCCTTGCCGCAATCCGGGCACTTGTGTTCTCCTGATGCTTCTGGCTTCCTGACCGGTTTTGGATTGAGATCCGGCTTGCCGGATTTGTCGGGGAAGGTTGCATTGCATTCGGGGTAGGACGAGCAGCCCCAGAATTTGCCTTTTGGACCTTTTCTGGCTTTCAGGAATCCGTTTCCGCACTTGGGGCAGTGGACAGCGGCATTCTTGATGGCGATGTTCAGGCCGTTTACCTTCACCCGTTCGATCTCTGCGGCCACGGATCTGTCCACTTCCTCGATCAACTGGCGGTAATCGAGTTCTCCGGCTTCAATCATTTTTTGCTTTTCATGCCAGAGAGCAGTCATGTCCGGCCTGACTGCGAAGTCCGGCAGTGCGTCGTGGAAACTGCGTCCCAGCTCGGTACTGAGAATCTTCTTGTCCTGTTCGGTCAGGAATCCCCGCTTGAAGAGCGTATCTATATGGGAATCCCTAGTGGCCGGTGTGCCGATGCCGCCGGACTCGTCCTGCTTATCGCTGTCCTTGTCCATGAGCAGCTTTTTGATTTCCGGGTCGGTCACGTACTTGGCCACCGCGGTGAGGTCCTTGAGCAGGGTTTTCATGGTGTAGCGTGCCGGGGGCTTGGTGAAGTTTTTAACAGCCTCGGCTGACTCCACCGTGCCGGAATCCGACTGCTGCAGCTTGTGAAGGTCCGGCTGTTTCTCCGCCTTCTCGTATTCCCCGAGATCCTGTTCGCTGAGTACTCTCCAGCCCGGAGAGCTGTTCAGTCTGCCTTCGGCTTTGAACCGATGACCGGCTATTTCCAGCTCGACCTTCGTTGCCATGAATTCAGCCGGGGGATAGAACTGGGCTATGTAGAGCTTTACGATTAGCTCATAGATGCGCCGTTCATCCTGGGCGAGCTTGTTCAGGTCGGGGACGCTCATGGTCGGGATTATGGCGTGATGCGCGGTGACTTTTTTGGAATCAAAGGCCTTGGACTTGCGGTCCGGTGCGGCATATTCGGCCATGTCTCCAAAAGCGGGTTTCAGTGCCTGTAAAAGATCCGGGGCTTCTGTGTGCCGTTCATCATTGAGGTAGCGGCAGTCACTGCGGTTGTAGGTGATGGCCTTGTGCCGATCGCGCAGCCGCTGGGTGATGTCGAGCACCTGCTTGGGCTTGTAGTTCCATAACCCGGCGGCATCAGCCTGCAGGGCCAGCAGGTTGTAGGGCAGGGGAGGTTCATTTTTTCGTTCGGATGTTTCCACGGAAAGCACCGTGACCGGTTTGCCCTGCACATCGTTGACTATCTTGCGGGCAAAGACCGCATCAACTATCCGCCCTTTCTCATCAACAGGATCTCCTTCCTGCGGAAGATATTCAGCGGACACAGACTGTCCGGCCATATCGATCAGGGCCTTGATGGTGTGGTAGGCCTGCTTTTCATGACCTTCATGGGCGCGGTCGCGGGCTACTACCAGACCGAGAATGGGAGTCTGGACCCTGCCGACGGAAAGTACGCCCTCGTAGCCTTTTTTCTGGGCCAGTATGGAATAACAGCGGGTCAGGTTGTAACCGTAACGCTGGTCACTGACGGCCCGGGCAAGGGCGGACATGGAAAGGCCGTGATATTTGGCATTATCCTCGATGTTCTCAATGGCCTTGAGGATTGCCGGACCGTTGTTGTCGTTGATCAGGATTCTTTTGACCGGCTTGCCGTTCAGTTTGGCGTATTCGATTACTTCGTCCACCAGTCGTTGGCCTTCGGGATCAGGGTCGCCTGCATTGACCAGGCTGTCAGCCTGCCTGGCCAGCTCAATGACTTTCTTGAGATGGTCAGCGTGCCTGCTTTCCGGCAGGTAGCTGATTGGCCAGTCCATGGGCAGCATATTCAGCTCCCATTTCTTGTAACGCTCGTCGTGCTCTTCAGGATCGGCCAGCCGCAGCACATGGCCCCAAAGCCAGGTTATGCGGTCTCCGTTGACCTGGAAGGATGCGCCGGACGGTTTGTCCGGGCCTCCGAGAGCGGTGGATATGGCCAAAGCCACATCCCGTTTTTCCGCGATGAATAGACGCATGATCTATCCTCCGAGTTTAAAGGTTAGAACAGGTATGACCCGCTGCATCCGGTCGATGTCCACAAGCCCGAAATAACGGCTGTCGAAGCTGTTCTCGGTGTAGGTGGAAAGGGCCAGACCTTTGGCAGTGGGTATGACAGTGGAATTCAGGAAAATTGGAAGTTCCCGGCCGTTACTGTCGGCGGCTTTTGCCTTCGTGTGCGGGAGCAGGATCGAGTTAATGAGGATTCCTTCTTCGGTGATTTCAAGAGAGTCACCGGGGAGACCGGCCAGAACCTTGAGCAGGGGCCGGTTACCGTTCAGGCCCAGATAATGCCGCTCAGTGGAAATGCTGCAATACGGATTCAATTCATCAAGGCTGAAGGTTATCATGTCGCCTCGGTTCGGCCTGCCGGGAACAATCTGGTAGATTCCATAGGGCATGGAATCGGTCCAGTTGAAACGGAATCCGACCCAGTGCAGCAGGAAGACAAGTGCCAGCGCATGGCAGGAGAAGGCGGTCAGCAGGATGCTTTTCATGCCTCGGCCCTGTTGATCTGCTTGTTCCAGTATGACTTGCGCCAGGTGCGTCTGGATTCGTCAGTGCTGATCGGCATGGGACAGAGTGCGTCCACTTTGTCTTGTTCTTCAGGACTCAGATCTGTCAGCCATGTTTCAAACATCTCGTTGCGAGTGTCCTGCTCGGCTTTCTTTGCTTTCTGCCTGTCCAGCTCCTGCAGCTCGCGGATGATGCTCTTTTCTTTTTTAGCGTTTGCAAGGGCCTGCTCGTTGGGCGTCATGAACCCTGCAGGTCTGCGCCATGTGCCTTTGCTCTTCAGGGTAGCAAACAGGTAGTTGCAGCGGCCTTTGCGGGTCTCGGGAAAGGTGTTGTTCTCCAACTCCCATTCAGCGGCATGGAGTGAGTTCTCGATATCGAGAACAGTCTCGGAGAATGAAAGACGGTGCTCGACGATCTGGCGGATCTGATCGGGACCGAACCTTTCGTCATGGAGCCGGGGCCAGAGAACCTGAAACTCATCAGTGCTGATTAATAACAATCTGCGGGCCCAGCGTTCTTCCTCGTTTTCCTCAGACCCAGATAGATTTTTTATCTGTCTATCTAATATAGGGGTGGGCTGATACCGATCACCATTGGTATCATTCAGGGAGGCATGATTTGCTTCAACCCTTGAAAGACAAGGGATAAGCACCTGTTTTGCAGGTGAATCTCCATTGGTAACATGATAGCGGTCAGGACTGGTATCATGATTGGTATCATTGCGGTCATGATACCGGTCATGTTTGGTAACACCTGCTTGATACCGATCAGGATTGGTATCATTGGTAACAGCGCAGTCCTGCAAAAGTTCCCTTATGCGTTCCATGGGGACTTTGTTCAGTTTCAGGATGATACCGAATCTGGGGCCGCGTTCGTGTGTCCTTTTGGTGTATAGCCCTGCCTCATTCCCTTGCTTGATGACTCTGCGCGCGGTTACTTCGCTGCAGGACGCATTTCTGGCAATGGACTGGATTACAAGGGATATTTCTTCCTGTTTGTTTTGGGCGGCAATGGTGCTGATGATACCCAGCACCCGCCTGCCCTGATCGGACAGGCGGGAGAAAAGGGCGTCGGTTTTATCGGAGATGTCTATCGGCGGGATCCTGTTCTCGCCTTTAGCGGTCGAGTTGATACCATAGTCCTGATACCGGTCTCCATTGGTAACAACCGGTTCCTGATGCCGATCAGTCTCGGTATCAGCCAGCAGGCCGTATTCCTGCTTGAAGAGCTTGATAAACAGTTCGCAGCGCTCTTTGTACAGGGTAACAACAGTTCCGTGCCTGCGTCCGCAGTGGTGGATTTTTCGGCTGAATAAGCCTGCCTGTTCTCCCTTGGGGAGGGAGCGTAATACACTGAGTTTGCTGCACCCAGCGGCATGCTGCAGGCTTGAAACGACAAAGGGAAACGGCTCGCCCGCCTTATCCATGGCCGGGACCGACTGGATAAGGGCGGCAATAACTCTTCTGCCGGTTGCGGATATCCGGCTGTAAAAGCCGGTGACGTCACGGCGCATGAGCTTTTTGATATGATCGGTATCAGTCTGGTCCTGATACCGAACGTGCCGGTTACCGGATTCCTGATGATCGTATTTTAGTGCCGCTGAATTCATAAAACCGTGTCCTTAAAATAAGGTCTGTTGAAAATTAATCCTGTTACATTGCCGCAGTGAGCGGATGAGACGTCTTTCTTCTGCGTTTGCGTTTGGCCGTTGTGATCAGGTCTCCGGGGCTGATGGTCTCTGGCATGATGCAGAGGTCATCGCAGCCCGGGCAGCGCACTTGTGTGCCCATCTGCATGGCCCGGTGCTGGCCGGGAGCCTTGCAGTCCCCGAACATGGGCTTGAGCAAGGGGAGCGGTCCATGTGCCACCTCTAAAAGGTCGCGTCCTGAAACCTGTTCAGGAGGAAGGAACAGATATGGAACCCTTCCGTCTCCTTGGCAGAGCCTGCAACCGGGACGCCCGTATTTGCGCGTCCCGTTGGCGGCCATCCATGCGGCACAGGCCGGGCAGGACCTGCAGGCCTCGCGGGGAAAGCGTACCGGGAGCAGCCTGTCAGCTTCAGATTTCATCGCTTTCTTCATATCCCTGGTTCTCATCAATAATTTCGTCCATTAGTTGACTTTGCTCTTCTCTGGACAGTCTGGTTGCACTCTGGTCCTGCGGTGAGTCCTCGTGGATCAGGTCCGATTTGGGCGGAGCCGGGATTTTTGATCTTTTCAGGAACTCCGGATCGAGGAAGAACAAAATCTGTCGGCCATAGATAGGGGCAAATCCAGCGGGAAAAATGAGCATGTCCCCGGCTTTGGTAATTCTGCCGCTGGCGTCTTTTTCCGCACCAGGCAGGCGCATGCATTCGTCCGGGGTGAGCAGGGCTCTTTTGGCTTCGGATATGCTTATGTTTGCCCGGTTCATGTGGCCGGAACGGGTTCCAGACAGGGATGTCTTTTTCTGGATGATGGTGGCCTCTCCGGTCATCCTGGAAAGCACCTGCGCTGTTTCAATCTTGTTGGGTGCGTAGGCAATACGAAGATGACAGTTACTCATGATGGATTCTTCCTTGCCATAAGCTGATTGGAGCTGGGCCAGGTCCTGCACGATGATGTAGGCCTTGATTCCGTAACCGGCCATGAAGGCGAGGGCCCGTTCGAAGATCTCCATCTTGCCAAGTGAGGTGAACTCATCGAGCATAAGCAGCAAACGGTGTTTGTAGCCTGCCTTGACCGCTCCGTCGGAAAATTCCATTTTCTCGGTCAACCGGCGCAGAACAATGTTGAGGATCAGGCGCACCAGTGGGCGTAGACGGTCGATGTCAGAAGGGCGGATTACGAGGTAAAGCGAGACCGGAGTTTCTGTATTCATGAGCTCATCGATGCGGAAATCGCATCCGGAAGTCGCCCAACTTACCACCGGGTCACGGTAAAGGGCCATGTTAGCAACAGCGGTGGAGACAACCCCGGAGAGTTCGGCGTCGGCTTTGTTGAGCATTTCGCGGGCAGCGGCGGCAATAAACTTTCTTATGGCCACAATGGAATCAGAGCTCATGCTGTCTCCGAAGAGGGTTGCAAGGTGCTCCTCGTGTTTTTCAGTGAGCATGTCTTCAAACAACTCGGACATCTCCCGATTTTCGTCGGCGAGCATGAGCGACAGATCGTTTAGGGTGGCGTGGCGGCCTTCCTTGATCTGAAAATGGATCAGGCAATGCAGGATGGTTCCGCCAAGGAACGAGAAAGCGGCTTTGTTCCAGTAGTCCTTGAGCCCTTTGCCGTCAGGATCGACGATCATGCTGGCAATGTTCTGGGCATCCGGGATGGCGTGCGGACCGCCGAGTCTTATTTCAGAAAGAGGATTGTAGCGGGCCGACATGCCGGTTGCGTCTGTCGGGTCAAACTTCATGACCTTATGGCCCTGCGATTTACGCCAGCCGGAAGTCAGAGCCCAGTTTTCTCCCTTGATATCCAGGACAATGGAGCTGCCGTCCCATGAAAGCAGGGTCGGTAATACCAGGCCTACACCCTTACCCGATCTGGTTGGGGCAAATGCCATGATGTGTTCCGGTCCGCTGTGACGCAGGTAGCGCAGGATTTCCCTGTCCTGCCAGCCTCCGACATAGACCCCTGAACCGCCGAGTAACCCGGCTTTCCTGATTTCTTCCTTTCCGGCCCAGTGTGCTGTGCCATGGATGTCCTCGATGCCCTTGGGCTTTCTCATGAACATTTTGGCAATGCCGAGGAATATCAACTGGGGGGCGATGAATATCAGCTGTGCATCACTGATGATCGAACTCAGACCGGAACCGTGTTCAAGTTTCGGCAGCCAGAGGATGATCATCCACGGCCAGTAAAGATGTCCGTAAACCGGAGCTCCGAGGGTCTTGTGGTAGCCGTACAGTTCTGCAGTCTGCTGGGTTGCATAACCCATTGCCGCCAGAGCAACGAGCAGCATGAATATCAGGTAATAAAGGCCGGTTCTGCCGCGTCCTGTCTTTTCACCGAGTCCGTAACTGTTCTTCATATTTAGCTCCTGTACGGGGTGTAGGGCCGTGCAAAGACGATATCCTTGGTCACGACCATGTTGAAACGCTTGCCCGGCGCGGTGCTGATGGCCGGTTTGATGCTCATGTTGCTTTGCAGGAGCTGCAGGGTGGATTGTCCGAGCTGGCTTGAAAGGGCAGAGCCCAGTTCGTCCTGAAGGCTTGGATTCTCGCGGGAAGATGAACCTTTGTTGAAGCTGTCCATTGAGAAGGCCATGACGCCGCTGATCAGGCTCATGATTGCTGAAGATCCGAAGATCCGCAGGTAATGGTTGTCCACGTCCCCGGAGTAACCGGCATAGCCGCCTACATCTGTGCCGGGCATGATGCCCAGAGTGATGGAGGAACCGTCCGGGAAGATAATTCTGTTCCAGGCTACCAGCACGCGGGACTGCCCCATGGCGACACGGGAGTCGTAAACCCCGATCATGCGCGAGCCTTGCGGAATCAGCAGATGCTGCCCGGATGCCGTGTCATAAATATTCTGGCTGACCTGCCCGATGATCTGCCCAGGCAGGTCGGAGTTGATGCCGCTGATCATGATCCCGGAGATGACCGAGCCGGTTTTCAGCTCAAACGGTTTGCCTGGCACACGTTCGTATGGCAGTTGCCAGGCGCCGTCCTTTGCAGCGCGAGAGCTGAGGAATTCCTCCTTGTCCTGCCGGTCATCCTTCTCTCCGGTCATGGCTGCGCCTGTTCCGGAGGCTGTAAGGGGATGCCTTGAGCGGACATCATCCATATTGGTATTTACTACCTGGACACTGCCTTGCTTTTTCTCCGGAATAGCTCCGTCAATCCTGAGCGGTGCGCTGAGGGCTGCCTTCATCCGTTCAAGGCGGAAGGTACGAAGTTCAAGCAATTCCTTTGCCCGCAGTTTTTCATCCACGGAAGGTTCCCTGGTGCGAACTACCGTCACAAGCGGCTTTTCTTCCGAGATCTGTTGCTGCTTCTCGGTTTTCTCCTCTTCGTGTTCTGGCATGGCCAGTCCGGAAGTACGTTTCGGGTCCTGCAGGGGTTGTTTCATGTCCGCTTCGGATACTGGAGTGACCAAACTGTCCGCTTGGGTGCTGTCATTTTTGTTTGAGTTCTGGACAGCATAGATCAGGATAACGACCAGCAGGATACCGATGCCGATGGCAACGTAAAGGATACGTTTGTCCAGTTTGGTCACTTTGACCTTGGGACGGGCAAGGCTGTTGGGAGAATCTGACATAACTACGTCCTATTCAGCCTTGATGATGTACATCATGGAATAGTTACGGGGGCGCGTTTCCGTTCCTCCGGCGGAGGATGTGGAATGCCCGTAGGCAGCCTGGTTGTTGCCGTTGGCCCAGTTCATATTGATCTCGGCGTAGCCCCCTTGAGGGATACTTCCACCACTCATGCTGTACAGGGTGAAAGGATGGGAGTGGCTTTGAAAACTCTGGCCCTGAACACTTTTCAAAGAACGTCCGGGGTCTACTCCTCGCCCATGGTCCCATCCGCGAATGAATTCACCGCGCAGGTCCGGCACATTTGCTCCAACAATCGCTGCCAGTTCTGTGTGTCCGGCTGTTGACTGACCGTTGCATTCAAGCCAGCCTGCCGGAACAGTACCGGAAGAATAGGGGACAACTGCTCCTATAGGAAAATCACTCAGTCCCTGCGGCTGGACATCAACAAGTGTGTAGCTGGTGGCATCTCCGGCGAGAGCTTTCGATATGGCCCCCAACATGTTGATGGCGCAAAAAGTGATGGCCAGTATTGTCAGGACCAGGAGTACCAGGAGGACTCTTGTGATCAGTCTGTTCAGGTGTGCTTTCATGGTATTCTCCATTAATTGCAGGTTGTAAGAACCATGATTCTGCCGGTTCCGGATGGAGGTGCAATCCATCCGCTGCCGGAATCAACGGTGCGGATACGCATGTGGACTCGCCAGTTGTCCGCATCTTCGTTGGTTGCCCAGCACTGGACGGCAACAATTGCTTTTGAAAGGGCTCCTTCTGCAAAAGCTGCCGGAGCCACGAAAATCTGTGGCGAAGATGTTACACCGGTAGGACAGACCGGTTTTGGAATCAGTTCACCGTCAATGGCTATTGTCGAACCTTTCAGGAACTGAGAATTGCCGGTGTCGGCAATGACCTGCGGTTCTCCTGTCCGACAGATGTAAAGGCCTACCGCAGGATCGAAGAAAACCCGGCCTTCCTTGTCTGGATCTCCGCAGAAGCCTGAGGTGTCGATGTCGGCAAGGGTATGCTGTTCGAAATGAACTTCTTTTATTCCCTCAATGGCGTGGTCGGTCATGTCCAGCTCGGTGGACATTTCATTGAGCTCCGGATGACCGGGAACTTCTACGCGGTAAAGAAAGTCCTTGCTGATGTCCTCTTCGCGCAGAAAGGCCCGTCCACCTATATGGCCAGGGGCAGGAACGGGAATATCTGTGGCCGCGAGGTCCACAGTCCATCCTCCATAGGAACCGCGCAGTTCCGAAGAGGATTGGCCGGGAAGGTCTCCGGTGGGGATGTAGCCGCCAGCTCCGCCGACCATGGCCGCCGTTGCGGGAACAATGGCCGTGCTGAAATTCTTATCGCTGGCCGAGTCTGTGCGGCCGTTGTATGTCAGGACAACTACCTGCAGGTCTCCGGCTGAAGGTTCGAGCACATAGATTCCGTAGTCCTGTCCCCAGCCATTGCGATCCTGAAAACCGGAGGGAAGAAAGCCCCCGGCGCGGAGTTGGGCCATGGTGACCGCAGTTGCGCCGGAAGCTGTTGCAGAGGTTATCAGGGCCGCATAGTTTTCCTTGGCATATGCGGAAGCGGCATCGAGAACAGCGGCAAGATGGTTGCTGACGTTGCGCTGTTTTATGTTTTCAACGCCACGGTTGATGATGTTGCCGAGCATCGGCAGAACCATTGCCAGGATGACCAGTCCCGCCAGCATTTCGATTAAAGTGAATCCTTTTTGTCCGGGTATGTTTTTCATATTAATTACATTCATATATGTTCCTCGTCTCACCATTAGGGATTCGAAATGCGATCTTCAAAAACGCGAATCGAATCAGATCCCCCTTATGGGGTAATCACGCTGACAATACTGCCTTCCGGTATGAACCCGGGCAGGGCGACGCCTGTTCCGTGGTTGTTGAGCAGCGCACCGTCCCGTTTGATGCCTATGGCGTAGCTGTTCAAGAACAGTTCCCTGATCTGCTCCGCCTCGATGCTGTTGACCGGCCCCCATACATATAGATTCCCGCCGTCCAGCCGGTTGGCCCAGCTACGAATGGCCTTCCAGCCGGACGGCAGGTCAAGGAGTGACTCGGAAATTTCACCGGCTGCTATACTGGCATTACCAGTGGCAAACTTGTTCACGGCATTGCGGTAGACCCCGTAGTTTGTCGCCACGGATTCAGCCTTGATAGCTTGAGGAGAAAAACTGTTTTCTGCGGTAACAAGGGCCATAACCCCAAGAATGGTGAACAGGATCGCGAGCATCTTCATATGGAATCAATGCCTCCGAATTGGATGCGGTTCTTTTGTTCGCGCATTTCTTCCTGCAGCCCGGCCAGCTCGCCGTTCTGGATCTTGGCGCGAAGTCCTTTGTGGTTTTCGGTGAAGGGAGCGAGCAGGAACTGAGGCACGCGCAGAACCTTTCGACCGTCTGCGTCCTGTTCGAGCTGCTGGTGGATAACTGCCAGCAATCCCTGGGCAAGGTTCTGGCTGGCAACATCTCCGTCTATTTCGCGGGCCATAGTCACAAGTCTTTCAAGGGCTGCAACGAGGTCGAAGCCGTGCAGGGTGGCGATGACGATCTGTTTGTCGGAGCCAAGGCAGACGCGCAGAGCCTCGCTTGCCGCATGCTTGGATCTGATCTCGCCTATATAGATGATATTAGGTGAGGCGAAACGGTGTGAACGCTCGATGGCTTCAGCCAGATCCTCTTCGCGTTCAATTTCAGCCTGGAAACAGAAACCGAACTCGCCGTGCTTGCCGTCCAGCGGCATTTCTGCTGGGTTTTCAAAACTGACCGCATGGCCACCGAGCATTGCAAGGCGGGTGGCAACAAGTGATGATGCACTGAAAGTCTTGCCGGAGGCCTGTGCCCCGGTAAAAAGCACAAGCCCCTTGCTCTGCTGTTCTGCGAGCAGCCAGCCCGCAAGCGGAGCAGGCATCCCGATAGTGTTGAACGGGTCGACGTTCGCCTGAATCTTGCGCAGGAAGAAGACCTTACCGCTTCCCCAGTAGACTCCTTCGTAAAGGGCCACCCGGTAGCCGATTTCTTCATGCATTACCCGGAAAGTGTGCCGTCCACTTTCTTCATGGACTTTGAGGACCTCCCTGTGAAGGAGCTGGATTTCCTTCTTGGTGTCCTCCGCGCAGGGGACAAGTTTCTGGCCGCAGCTGTCACAGCCTTTCATGAAAGCCTCCCCGCTCTCATGGAGAATCAAATCCGTGAATGATACACTTTTGAGTGTCATTTGAAGCCTCTGCTAGTTGGAGGTGAAGACGATGGTGTTGGTGAACTCTTTGAGTCCAAATCCAGAAAGAAATGATGGAGTGATCCTATCCTGATCCAACTCTTCCCCGTTTAAGGAGATACTTTTCCAGAATTGAGATTGCAGAATTATAACCATGGAACATTTGAATGCGCTGAGGTGTGAATATGTAAGGATGAAGCTGTTTCCTTCGTCTGTAGATGAGATAGATATGTTCTCATTGTGTTGATATGTAGGTTGGATAGAAATTCTATCCATATTAATTCCAGAATACTTTCCTGCATTTTGGTATCTATATTCCATTGCTGAAATACGTATTAAATTGATTGATTGTGTGCATGCATATGCCAATGTGTTCATTGTTGCTACTTTGGCTTCTGCTTTTAAACTTAAAATCTTCGGAGTGATGAATGCTATATATGCAGTGCATCCCATTGCGATTAAACTGACTAAAATTATTTCAATCTGGCTTATCAAAGGCATGTTCGTAAATTCCATGAGGCTCTCCGTGTTATGAATTACTAGTTGGAGGTGAAGACGATGGTGTTGGTGTCGGCAAGCTGTTCGGTGATGGCGGCGACCATTCCGCTTGCCTGGTCGATTTCCACTCCGTTGACAGTGACTGAGACCCATGAACCGGCCTGAAATGTTGCGAGCTTGACGCAGGCATATTCCGGCACGCTGTTGTGCGTGATAGTGAAGGTGGTCGGATCGGTTCCGGCAGCGACAGCAACCGCTCCGTTCCAGACGTTACGAACTTCTCCGCTGCTCTTGATCATGCCGTCGGGCACGGCTTCGTTGGTCACGGCAATGTCAGTGGTGAGTCCGGCAAAGTCAGGCTCGCCCTGATAAAGGTTCTTGACGTCCAGGCGGAAGGTGGAGAGGTTCTGTTCCGCCTTGGCTATCTTGTCGTTGTCGATTCCTTTTGAAAGCATATAGCCGGAACCGCCGAGCACGATGAGTCCGATGAGCAATGCGCCTATTGTTTCGAGTAAAGTCATTTGGTTCTCCTTAATATCCCATGGTTTGACCGAGTTGCTGCTGAAGGGAAGTGACCGCCAGAACGATACTGGAGATCATGGAACTGATGCTGATGATGCAGACGATGTTGATGACCTTGGCCTGGGTCTTGATGGTTTCCATGCCTTCTTCCAGCCATTCCTCGGCTATGAGGTGAAGCTGTGCGTCGAAGCCGGGAAGCTTGGAATAGACTCGCAGATCTTCGATGATGATCTGGGCCGGGAAACGGTAACCGGAATCGTCCAGGGCCTGGCCGAGGCCTTTGCCAAGATTTAACTGGGCCTTGACCGAGTTGAGCCTTTCCTTGAGCCATGGACTGGAACCGGGAGTTGCCAGCATGTCGTTCATTGCCTGGGAAAGCTGAATTCCGGACTTCATCAGGGTTGAGAGGGTGAACAGCCAGAGGCTGCCGATGATCAGCCGGTAAAATGACCACGGTGGGATGCCGTCAACATTGACGCGCAGCCTGCCGGTCCAGATCCTGATGGTCGCCAGTGAGAGAAGGAAGAGAAGCACAAGTCCGGCAAGCAGGACTGTTCCGGCAGTGGAGTCCACGAATCCGGCGACCTGATAAAGGGTCTTTGCGCTACCCATCCAGCGGGCCGGATCGGACAGCTCGGAAAGCTTCGGAACCACATACCGGGAAAGCACCAGTAAGAGCGCGATCACGGCGAGGATCAGAAGAACCGGATAGCTCAGGGCCTTCCACATGGAGCTGACGATCTTCAACCGGGCCTTGATGAGGCGCACGGAAAGATCAAGGGCCTCGTAAAGCTTTCCGGAGTTCTCGCCGCTCCGGATCAGCATGGCTTCCTCGGCGGGTATGAAACCGCTCAGGGCTTCATGAATTTTGTTCCCGGAATGGATGCGGGCTGACACTTCAGCCAGCACAGGTGTAAGTGGGCTCTTCTGCTTGGCGTGCCGTTCTTCAATGTAGCTGATGGCCTCGGCCACACTGACTCCGTGCCGGGTCATGGCCGCAAGCTTGCGGTATACCCTGATCCGTACCGGCTGGGAGAAGAACAGCTTTGCAAGGATTCCTGTAAAATCAGAAATGTGCATTGGGAGCCTCCACTGTCTTGGAACCGGCCAGCTCATCCAGATCCTTGGATGACAGGTTGAAGTCATCAAAGGCCTTGGCGTAGTTCAGGGGCACACCGAGTCTGAGTTCGGTGAGGTAAGGGTCGATTATTCCGTCCTGGATGAGGTCGATGGCATGGCTGACGAAGGTCTGGCCATTCTGCTCATGCCGCCAGTGTTTGTATGCAGCCTCCATGTTTCCTGCACGGATGGCCTTGAGGATCACATGGTCGGTGGTGACCATCTCTGCGGCCACGGTCTGGCCGATGATGCCCATGCCGGAACACTCGGCGCAGCCTTCGCCTCTGATGTGCACCAGTTGCATGTCATCAACTGCCCGGAAAAGGCGGTTCAGGACCGGTTCAGGAAGGCACTTGCGGCGCAGTTCGTTGTCTGCTGCAAGGGCGGTCATGTCCTTGATGGGCATCTTGCAATTGGGGCAGAGAACCGGAACCAGCCTTTGGTGATGCAGGCCGGAAAGCACGGTATGGTCGCAGAGGTACTCGAGCGGGTCCGGGTAGTGTGCAGCACGCAGTAGGGAAACCATTCTCTGGATGATCCCGAAGGCCGAGTTTGCGTGAACTGTTGTCCACACCCCGTGACCGGTCTGGGCAGCGTCCAGAGCAGCGGAAGCAGCTTCCGGAAAGCGGATTTCACCGATCATGATAACATCAGGGTCGGAACGCATGGCTCCGGCAATGGCGTTGCGGTAGGCCGCGCCCCTGTTTTCGTCCTGGTCGCTGGTGCTCACCCGGACCTGCTTGACCCGCTCCAGCGGGTATTCCGGCGGGTCTTCAATGGCGAGGTAGTTCTTTTCAGGATTCTCTTCCGCCATGCTTTCCATGACATGTTTGAGGGCGGTACTTTTCCCGTGACCGGTAGGACCGGACAGCAGGGTAAGTCCGGACCTCTGGGTCAGAAACTGGAAACGGCGGATATGCCGGTCGGAATAGCCGAGGGTACTGAGCCGTTCAGGAAGTTTGCCCTTGGCGGTGGTGCGGTCATAGAGCAACCGCAGGGCCATGAATGTTCCGGTTCCGTTTTCAGCCATGGAACATTCGAGCGGCTCGGTGTGGATGCGGATCGAATGGACATCGGTCGGGAGGAAATCACTGTTTACTATCCTGCCGTCCTGTCTTTCGCTGGGTACGAAGGTAGAATCGGTCTGGTTGGACATGGTCTGGTAGATGGCCACAATCACCTTGCGGCCGATTTCGCCCATGAGCTGCCTGTGGTCCTGAACCATGCCCAGCCTGCGGAATTTGATGGAAGCGAAAGGCCCCTCATCGGTGAGATGGATGTCGGACGCGCCCTGTTCAAAGGCATCGGCGATGATTCGCACCGCAAGGGCCTGAATGTCGCTGCTGGTCTCGGCCTTGGTGTAATGCTTCTTGCGAAGCTTCTGGAATTCATTGGCTTCGAGACGTTTGGTTTCCTTGAAGCCCTTGCGAGAGGCGTAACTTAGGAACGACATCAGATGCGCATCATCTTCCATCTCCGCAGAGATGTAGATCACGCCGTCGAGGAAGAGGACTCGTTCCTGCAGGTCTTTTGGAATTTCGTTGTTGGTCATTGTTTACTCCTTGAATTTCAAGGCCACATCCCTGCCGTCGAAACGGACCAGGACTTTGTTCGGGGTGATGGAAATGATGTTGCCGGGTCCGGCCTTGTCCCCTCTGGTCACAATCTGCAATCCGTCGGGACTCACAAGGGTGGCTGAAAGTCTGCCGTCCACACCCTGAATGGAAACAATTCTGGGCCAGACCGGGCGGCAGCCTTTTGCAGCTGCCTTCTTGCTGCTTTTCCCTGCAGTGGCAGTAATGGCCGGAAGCATGGGGACGGTCAGCTCCTGCAGCTTCTTCTGCTGCGCTGCGATCTTGACCTGAACCTCCAGCACATCGAGCTGAGAACGCAGGGCACTTAGGGTCTCAAGGGAGACGTACGGCGGGCCGGAAATAGACTGCCGATTAGCATCAGGTTCAGCGGATGTCTGATTTGATCCTTCTACAGCGTCCGTATCCGGTTTATTTTCAAGCTGTTCTGTGCCCATGGTTGCAGTTCCGTTGCCCGTGTTGGATACGGATGCATTGCCGGTGCAGTTGGTGCTGTTTGTTCCTTCATAGAAGGCAGGAATGTTGGATGCAGTCCTGTTTCTTGAGCCAGTTAGAAGATCCTGCATTGCTCTGGTTGCATTGGAGATGGTTCCGTTTGAAACCGTTGCGTTTGTCGCATTGGCCGGAGCCGCAGAGGATGTCGAGGCATTGCCTGGAGCTGATACCAGTGGCTCAGTCGAGTTGCCGGGAAAGTTTCCAGCATCCTGCGAAAGAGCCGGAGAGGAAGACAACATCAGCATGAAGATGGCGAGGTTAATAAGACGCATAGATCTGGCCCTCCATGGTGCATCTGCCGTCGGTCAGGTCTATTTTGGAAAGGACCAGGCAGGGGATGGTATCCATTGTTGCGAACAGTGGCTCGGATATGGAGGAAACCGCAGGCAGGTCCGAGAGTTTCCATTCCCCTTTGATCCATGGGGCGGTGATCTGCTCAGAATTGCCAATCTTTTTGATTTCCGGGTTCTTCCAGCTGAGGTTCAACCGTGCTCCGAGTATTCTGGTCAGCTCGTAAAGCCTTGCAGTTGCTTCGGGCTTTTCAATAAGCTGCTGTGTCGGGCGGAGCTCTTTGACTGGATAGGCTATTGTGATCTCAGCCAGTTCCGGGCGACGTCCAAGAATCGAATCGACCGGGCGTTCGGTAAACTGGGCTCCCTGCTGATGCAGCCAGGACATGTAAATGCCTTCTCCATTGCGGATAATGGACTCCAGTTTCCAACCCATGGTGTAGGGCTCGGAATGGCGGAGCGCCTCAAGGAATTTTTCTGCAAAGAATGAGGGCAGGACCGTTTCTTTCCAGTCCATGGAAAAATAGCTGGCCGGGTTCCTTTCACTCTTTGCTTCGGTTTTTCCCTGTTTCTGTCTGAGTCTGGCTTCAATGGCGGCCATGCGCTGCTGCTCTTCAAGGATTTCCTGCTGATGCTGGCTCCAGAGCAGCCAGCCCATGAGCATAAGGGCGATGCAAGCCGCAGCGGAGATCAGAAGTCCACGGCGGTTCTGCTTGTAAAGGTGCTGGACTCTTTCGGAGATCCTGATCAACCCGTTGAAGTGCTCCATGGATTCGTCCACGGTCTCGCAGATCACTTCATTGTTGTCCCAGTTGGACATGGATTTGAGGCTTTTCAGGTGTGCTTCAGCTTCAATTCTTGAGCTGAAATACTGGTCTCCCTCAGCAACAATGGTCTTTTTGCTGACAGCGCAGACCCACCACATTTCTTCGGTAAGGCGGAACAGCCCGATCCATGTGGACCGGGACCGCTCCACCAGTGCGCAGGCCAGAGACGGCAACCGTCTGAGCTTGGCGGAGTCGCAGGAGCCAAGTCCGAACTGCTGCTTTCTGGGAACCACGCAGTTGTAATTACGGTCCGGGAAATCCTCTGCCAGCTTTCGGGCCTGAGCGAGAAGTTCCTTTCGACCTCCGTTTCCGTCCAGGATCTGCCACCAGAAGCCGATGGCAAAGTTCGTACTGCGCTTGTTTTTGGTGATAGCTACTTGCTGCATGGCTAGACCCCGGCACTTTCCATCTCAATGGTGATGATGATCAGGCTCTTGCCATACTGCTGGCTGAGTCCGCCGGAAGTTATGCCGATCCCCTTTGAATCCTGATTGCTTTCCTGCTCGAACCCGGCAAGGACCAGCGTCTGGCCGCATTTCATCTTCACACGCTGGCTGAAGCTGCGGGTGGAAACCTGCGGGAGCTGGATAGTCATGTCTCCGGAAGTGAATTCCTGCATGGAGTCCAGTGAGGACAGGGTGATGTTGTATTGCAGGATGGCCTTGCGGTTATCCATGATGTGCGGGATCACGGTCATGGAAAAACCGGTGGAGACTTCTCCGGGTGTCAGGGCCGAAGTCTGGATGGAGTTTTCAGTAGTGGTTGAGCTCACCCCGGCGAGATATGAATCCCGCTTTACAACCTGAACAGGCAGGGCCTGATTATTCATTACAATTCCGGAACCGGAAGTGAGCAGAGTGGTGCGGCCTCGTTGGCGGAGTGCCCGAAGCATCAGCTTGGTGTCCTTCCAACTGCCGTCGAGAATTGCGGCGGTCAGGGTTCCTGCTCCGGAAATGGTGCTGTAGGGCTGGCCTCCGAGCAGGCTGAAACTTGACTGTCCTGCTTCGAGGACTGTCTCAAGATTGAAGCCGGTGTCGGCGTTGCGGGTAAGCTCAAGAGCCCAGACCTTAACCGCAAGGGCCACCTGGCGGCCCATTTTGGTGTTGAGGCTCTTGATGTACTTTTCAACCCGGCGCAGAACTGTGCTTGTGTCGGTTACGGTGACCAGCCCGGCTGCTTCGTTGACTACGACCCTGCCGTCTTTGGTGAGCATTGCTTCAACGGCTTTCTGGGTGTCTTCCCATACATTCCCTTCAAAGCTGGCCTTGTTGGTCTGGGAGGTCTGGCTGACGCTGTCAGAAGTCTTGGTGGTCTGGCTTATGCCGCTGACGGTGTTGGCGTTTCCGGAATTACCTGCAGTCTGGGACTTGTTGGTAATGGTGGACTCGTACTTGATGTTGCCCGGTGCAGCGGCAAGGTTGAAAGTCCTGGTCTGCAAACGGGCAATCTCGACTTTGGAAGTGATCGCATCGAATTCCCAGCTCATGCCGAAGAATTCACACAGGTAGTCAAGCAGTCCCTTAAGCTGTCCATCGTACCTGATTTTCAACTTTTTAGGACCGCTGGAAGTGGGCTCGTTTTGTGTGAGCGGGGAACTTTCATTCTGCTCGACCTCAATGTGCAGCGGCACTAGTTCACTGATCCGTTTGGCAAGTTCCGGAGCCGTGCCCACAGCGTTCAGGGTGACTATTCTGGAGAAAACTTTTGGCAGTTTATTGTCTTCCAGTTCCACAGGAATCGCTCCGAGGTAGGGAGCGTGCACAACTGTTACTGTCTTTTTGCTTGTTGCCTCGCGCATGAGAGCGGCCCTGCTTTTGACCGACCTTTCCTGCGGTGATGGTTGGAAATTGCTGCATCCGCCCAGGGACATACAGATGGACAGAATGAGAATGGGTAAGAGAAACCGTTTCATGTTAATCCTCACAAACTTCGATTACTTTGTTGGCCTGGTAGATGGTCACGCGCAGCGAGTTTCCGCTGGCGTGCATACGGGAGAACAGTCGTTTGACCGCCCTTGGAAATGTGTCCCGGAAAGTTGCCTGAGCCTGCATCTGGAAGTCGTGGTTAGCCTTCCAGATCATTGTATAACCGGCACGTCCGGCCCAGCGTTTAAGCTGGTCGCGCAGTCCTCCGGGAAGAATGGACCAGTTCTCATCAAGGGGTGATTCGACCTGCTCGGCGTCATTGCCCACGAATTCAAAGAAGGCTGGCGTCTGGGTCAGCAGACCGGCCTTTTCAAATCCTTCAAAGCTGAGATTGTAGACCTGTCCGAATGACCAGCCGTCAGAAGCCTTGACGTGCAGGTAATAGAGGGTGCTGTTGCCGATGGCATCGAAAACCATATCCATGTCCAGCACGTTGGGATCGGTTGTCTTGGGGCTGAACTGGAATCCCTGCGAGCGGAGGTTTGCGTCGAACTTCCAGCCGAAGGCGTTGTCGGAAACAGTCAGGTGTAGGACGGTGCGGCCCGGAGGGTAATGACCGGCAACCTTGAGTACCGCTTCTTCAACCAGAGGATCAATTTCATGTTCCTCATACATGGGCGGTTCCTGTTCCATCACTTCCACCTCCACCTGATTGGTGGCTTTCCTGAGAGAAGTGCAGCCGGTGGCCGGAATGAGCAGCATAAGCAGAACAATGAGCATCCTCATTTGGTCACCTCAATACGCTTGATCTCCACCTTGGCCTGATCCATTCCGGTCCCGGCCACGAGGATTGCTTTTTCAAAGATTTCATCAACGATCATGGCGTTGCCTTTTACCCGATAGTTGACGATGGCTTCCTGACCGGCTTTTTCAACCAGCAGCACCGGAATCTCGGTCTGGGTGGAAGTCCTTGGCAGTTGGATGAAAGTTCTGATCCCGTCGTTGTAGACGCGCATAGGTTTCCAGTTTGCTTCGCCGGTGATGGTGTAGCTGAAGTCGAGGGTGGAGAGATCCACGGTCTTTCCTTCTATCTGGGTGGTGTCCCATACGTCCTTGCGCTGTTTCTTTTTCAGGCTGGCTTTAAGGATCTTCTCCTGATCTTCCGGGTAAATGAATCCGACGTAAGGGGTGTAGCCCTTGCGTCTGGAAACCAGCTTCAGGTGGTAGGTTCTCCGGTCAGTGGTGATGACGGCAGTGGTTTCCAGCCCGGCATCGAGGGGTTTGATTATAAGATGTGTGTTCTCCCGGCCCGGTGTGCCGGATTGGGCCACAACCACCATCCAGCGGGCGGTATCTCCGACAATGACGTCATTGATGTTTTCACCCGGCTGGAGTTCCAGGTCGGAGGCCATGAGCGGGGAACAGATGATTGTCGGCAGGGTGGCTCCGTACACGTAAACAACCTTGCCGTTATTCTGCATGACCGGCTTGATCTTGCGGTTCATCCATTCCTTGGAAAGTTGTAACGCCGCCCACTCCTTACTGCTTAAGGGGACGTCTTTTTTACTGATATAGTCAGGAGTGGGCAGCGGGACTGCCAGATGGCTTTTGCCAAGATCCGCCGGGATCTCTTCCGATTCCTCGGCAGGTGGCTGGTGCTGTGCGAAGACCTTGTTCATCAGTCCCTGCTGATCAGGCGCAGCAAAGGCTGCACTGCAGGAGCTGAGCACAAGGACTATGGAAAGAAAAATCTGTTTCATTACGGCTCCTATTGCTCAAGAAGTTTTGCCCAGGACAGTTCCGTGACGTAGACGCCAGCAGGGTTCCTGATGATTTGGCTGTCGGTTGTGGGGGGAGAGATGCGGACCTTGAGGGTCGCTTCGTATTTGGTACTGGAAACAGCTACGCCCGAGTGGTTGCGTACAGTCTCCAGCCATTCGATGCGCCAGCTCTCGGAGCTGACAGGAAGGGGGATGCCCTTGATGTCGACTTCGACGAGGAATTTCTGTCCCCGCTCATAGGGATTGTTTGCCTGATACCAGCCGCGTGCCGCGCCCTGGGCTGCTCCGATCACAAACGAAGACATGCGTTGGACCATCTTTTTTTGGAGTCCGATGTCGGCGGTGACCGTGCGCCAGTTTACGATGAGGTTGGCTATTTCCGCCTGTATGATCCTGGCCGAGACCGGTTCCGCCTGATCGGCTCTTTTGACGGCTACGGACTTGCCCAGCTTGTCCACTTCGACAACATATGGAACGACCTTGTGTTGCATGGCCTGAATGATGTTGATGGTCAGTGAGAGGCAGACGGTCAGGGCCATTATGAGTGCGGCAGCTCGCCATTGGTTACGGCTTGTTATGTAACTGCCGTACCGTTCAAACCATTCTTCTTTGGCGGAGATGTAGGGTGAGTCAGGATGTTTTTCGGGCATAGGTGTCTCTTTGATGTCGATTAAGGCTTCTGTTATTTGTCTGATGACGACCCATCAGGTGTTTCCGTCGCTGGTGGCAGATCTATTATTGGCTGTTGCATCTTGAATGCTTCGTGCTGGGCCTTTACGCTGCTGCGAAATCCGCTGCTGCGTCCTTGCGAAAGATTGTCCCTGACAGCCTGAACCCCTGTTCCACCCATGTGTTTCCATTTGCCGATGCCGCTTTTTCCGGCACTTTCAGCGAAGGATGAGGCTTCCCTGACAGCATCGACGCTGCGTTTGGCCCCGACTGCTCCGCTGAAGGTTGAACCGACAGCTCCCTTGGCTGCCATGGTGGCCGCACTGACAGCAGTTACGGCAGAGGAGAGTGAATTGCCGGAAGACACATGCGTTCCATTGATGATTCCAGAGACGATGTCCGGGATGGACATGGTGAGGGCGAGAATTATGATTGATGCGCCAAGGACAAGGAAAATTTCTTCAACATTCTTGGCCTCCAACTTAATGAATCCGTTTACGAATGAAATGCTCAGTCCGATAAGGAGCTGCAGGACGAAAAGCTTGACCGCGACGCTCAGGGCGTATCTCAGGAGATTGATAGAATAGTTGCGGGTATAGGAAGACCCGCCGAAGCCGAGCAGAATGGCTCCGGCATTAAGGACGATGTATGCCTCGCACTTTATTACCACGAGTTGGGCCGCGATGAGCGCGTAGGTAATAATGATTGCAATCGCACACAGGCCGAGAACCGTGCTTGTGACCGGGCTCCACAAGGACGTTTCTCCCCAGATCTTGCTGAGGATGTAGAAGCCTGTTTCGAACACGGCAGTAGGGTCGGCTGCTGGAGCTCCGATCTGTTCAGCTATTCCGCTCATGGCAGAGATGATGCTGTTGGCCCATTCCTTGTAATTCACGAGGACGGCAAGCATCAGGCTGGCAAAGAACACCAGGATAACGAATTCAGCCAGAATATCCTGCAGCTCGGCTCTTTTCAGTCCGAGACGGATTCCCATCCACGCGATATCAATGGTCAGCAGCCCGGCAAACAACTTCATGGAATACGCACGGATTATTGGCTCCCATTCAGCTGCCTTGCTCTTGAACTCCATGAGGATTCTGGTCAGCACATCAATATCCTGCGTCGGAGTAATTGTTTCCTCTGCAAGCGCGTATGCTGGAATGATGAGGACAGCGATCATGGCTATCAGCAAAGCTGTCAGGATCTGCTGTTCATTCCATCTTCCGCCGGAGGAGAGGCTGCGCTGCATTGATATATAACTCTTGTCCATTCTCTGGCTCTCTAGAAATTATTGTCCGGAACCGGCAGGTTTTCTCTTTCAAGCTGCTCCTTGTAGATGTGTTTGAAAAAGGTTTCTTCATGGATTTTTTGGAGCTGTTCTTCCTTCTCTCTTTTCTGGTCGATCTGCGCCCGGTTCTGGATGTAGGTTGCCAGTAGTGCGCGCATCTTTCTGAGTTCCGAAATCTGGATGGATGAAAGCTGGTTGGCTGCTTCAAGAGCCTGCATGCGGCCTTCGGGGCTGCTCAGGAGATCCTCAATGTGTGAGTCGAATTCATCGGATTCGATGATCTCCTTCAATTGCTGACCGGAGAGTTTGAAGGTCGCTTTTGTCGCTGCGTCCACTCTCTCAGACCACTTGGCGTAGAATTCGTAGTGCTTGGGGTTCACATCACTGGTGGGCAGGCCTGCAAGTTGCTTGGCGGAATTGAAATCCGGATAGTAGGCGTCGTATACCCCTTCAAGGACATAAAGTTCGCCAACGGTATCAACCAGTCCCTGAGACAGTGACGCAAGACGCTTGAAGTCTCGTATTACGGTGTTCTTGATGGCAAAGGGTAGCCTGATCGTATTCTTGATCATGTTGGTGTATTGCTCGATGTTCTGATGGACCATCATGATCTGCTGCTGGGTCTGCATCATCTCTTCCGCATAGGTTTTCCACATGGATTCAAGCTGTTCGATGTTGGTCGCCCGCTCAAGAGCCTGAAGGAATTTGTCACTGCAGTTTGTGCAGGTGACAGTCATGGCGGAAGCTTGGTTAAATGAAATTAAAACAAGTAGTAATGCGACTAAAGCGGTTCTCACTGGTTACCTCTCGGTTGTTGACAATGTATCAAAAAAAGGTACATTGAGTTCATGGTGTGGACGGTAAAAATTACAGGCAAAGCCAGAAAGCAGGTGGAAAAGCTCCCGGAGAAAATTACCGAGAGTCTGCATCTTCTGTTGGTTGAAATTCAACGGGATGGTCCTGTTCGGGATGGCTGGCAGAATTACGGTAAGCTCAAGGGCAAGCCCGGTTTTCACCATTGCCATTTGAACAAAGGAAAACCCCGGTACGTTGCCGTTTGGAAAGAGAGTAGCGACGGAGTCAAACTTGTAGAGGTACGTTATGTTGGAAGTCACGAGAAAGCAGACTACCGAAGGATCAGTTGATATTTGCCTCAGAGTCCCTGCTGAAGAAGCCGCAAGGTTTCTTGAAGCGAGTGTGGCTTTCTGGCGTCTGGCCGGGCATGACGTCCGGGAAGTAAATGAAGATGGAGAGCAGCTCTTCAGTGTAGAGGAGGTCTTGGGTGAAAGTACTCCCGGACGTCTTTTGCGCGGAGCGCGATTCAGAGAGGAGCTGACCCAGCAGGAACTTGCTGACAGGCTCGGTATAGCCAGGCGGCATATTTCCGAAATGGAAAACAATAAGCGGCCTATCGGCAAGGCCATGGCCAAGCGACTTGGTGACGTGCTTAATGTCGGGTATAAGATTTTTCTTTGAATCATCTTACCTCTCCCTTCTTTCCTGAAGCCATTTGTGCGGCCAACTGCTGCCGTGCTCTGTTATGAGTTCCTTTATTCTGGCGATGCTGCCCTTGTCGGATGCACCGACAAATGACAGGGCTACTGGCCCAAGTGCCAGGTCAATGAGTCTGCGCCCTTCAGATGAAACAACGTAGTAATCGCGCTTTGGAGTGGCCGAGGCTATGATTGAGATCTGCCGGGAATTGAGGCCGAGTCCTTGGTAAAGCTGGTATTGGCTTTCCTGAATTGCGGTCTCATTGGGCAGCAGGATCTTGGTCGGGCAGGACTCTTCAAGTACATCCAGAATCCCGGAACGGACTGCATCTGAAAGGGACTGGGTTGCAAGGACAACAGCACAGTTCGCCTTGCGCAACACCTTCAGCCATTCCCGAATCTTTTCCCTGAACACCTTGTGACCGAGCATGATCCAGGCTTCATCTAGAATGAGCAGGGCGGGCTGGCCGGTCAGGGCTTTCTCTATTCTATGAAAAAGATAGAGCAGGACCGGGATGATGTTTTTGTCCCCAAGGTTCATCAATTCTTCGATTTCAAAGACCATGAAGTCCGAGATTCCAAGGTCATCGGAGGTTGCATCGAGAAGGGCCCCCATGGCTCCTTCTCCTGTGTAGTGTTTGATTGAGCTGCGCAGTTCTTCGTTTTGCAGGCTGTGGTAAAAGTTTGTCAGGGAGCGCATGTGTTCCGGGTTGTTTCTGATCATTCCCATGGCGACATGTATGGCATTCCTGTGGACCGGCAGGACAGTCAGTCCCTGCATGGTGGCCAGTGTTTCTATCCAGCCCTCCGCCCAGCTCTGTTCCGAGTCTGAATTCACGTGCTGAAGAGGGGCAAAAGACAGGCTGGAAGAATCTCCGGCAATTTCGTAATGTGCGCCACCTGCAGCCTTGCACAGCGGAAACAAGGACATACCTTTGTCAAAGGCAAAGATCGTTGCACCGGCGTAACGCCTGAACTGGGCGGTGATGATTCCAAGAAGAGTTGACTTACCGGCACCGGTAGGTCCGAAAATAAGTGTGTGTCCTATGTCGCCGACATGAAGATTGAGCCTGTAAGGTGTTGATCCGTCAGTTGCGCAATGCATCAGCGCGGGAGAGGCGGGAGGAAACATCGGGGACGGGTTCTGCTCCCGGCCTGCCCAGATCGTTGCCAGCGGAAGAAGGTCCGCCAGGTTCATAGTATTAATTATCGGACGGCGAATGTTGGCGATGGAGTTCCCAGGATGGGTTCCGAGCCATGCTTCAAGAGCATTTACCGATTCAATCCTGCAGCCGAATCCGCGCCTCATGATTAAGCGGCGCAACTCCCTTGCCGAATATTCCAGCTCGTCCGGGTCAGAGCTCATAAGCACTATATTCGGAGTATAGAATCCAGCTCCGACAAATCCGGACTGGATCTCCTCGATAGCTTCCTCGGCATCTTCGGACATGCTCAGGGCATCCCGGTTGGTCTTTGGATTGGGATTGTTGAACATCTTGTCCACAAACCGGTATATCTGCTGGCTCCATGTTTTTCTGTATTTCTCGAGCTCCTTGAGGGCTTCAAACTGATCCATGAAAATGAAACGGGTAGAGAACCTGTATTCAACAGAAAGTCCCTCAAAACAGGAGAGCATGGACGGCCAGCTGTTTTGCGGCAGGCCGTCAAGCGCAATAACTTTGATGTGTTTTTCTCCAATGGAAGGACGAATTCCTCCGGTCAGATCCTGTCCGCCGATTACAGCATCAAGATACATAGGTGTCTCAGGCAGTATAACAGGCCGGTCGTCTCCGCTGATGCACAGCTGGATCAGGCACAGCAGAGGAGAGCATGTCAGGCTAACTCCGAATTCATCCTCGAAGGAGAATTCAAGTAGTCGGTTCAGCTGCATGCTAAGGGAAAGAGCATCTTCAAGTTCAATGATTGTCGCCTTGAATTTTGCAAGGCTCTTTTCAAAAGGATTGTTAGTGCCGCCTCCTTCGTATGCGAGATCACCGAGTTTCTGCGAAATGAACTGTGGCTTGTAGCTGACCACCAGGAATGTTTCCGTGGAGTAGAATGTCCCGGCAGCTTTAAACATCTGTCTGCGTTCCTCTTCAATCATTGCGGTGATGGGATCTGGAAAGAAGCTGTTTCCGGCGTGGGGGTAAGCTGTGGATTGAGTGCGCACCGCCTCGACGTGGCACATCCAGCCTGAGTCAAGCATTCGCAGTGCATTGTTGACTCTGCTGCTGATGGTGCTCAACTCCTCCTCGGTGCTGGATGCAGTGTCCTGCGACCGGAATTTCCAGCCAGCCATGAGTGAGCCGTCCTTACATAAGATGATTCCATTCTCGATCATGGCTGCATACGGGAGCAGGTCCGGCAATCCTTTGGGAGTGTGGCGGTAATCTTTAATATTGAGCATATCTATCTGCTCCAGGGAGTAGATCTGGCAGGATAGAAGTCCTGCTGTTTGCGGTGACGCAGCCAGACCTGAAGCATTTGTGGATCTTCCTTGGCCATCCGTCTGAAAATGAGCAGGGAAACAATCCAGTAAACAATAGCTGCAGCAATTGAGGGCATGGTTTTTCCTCCCACTCCCACAGTCAGGGCGATGACAGCCGAGAGCATGACCAGCTCCCTGTCTCCACCCATGACCAGGGTTTTCCTGTGCAGCGATCTGTGAATGGCGATTGTTCTCACACCATGGCTCCAGTAAAGGCGAAAAGTTTTTGCACGATTGAACCGGCGAAGGCGATGAAAGAGATCCCGAACACGACGCCGAGAAGAATTTTAAAACCACCGGTGATATCGTCCCGATTGAAAACATAGGTGATTCCACACCCGGCCATGGCCGCGATGGAAATCAGCTGACCAACTGGCCCGGTCATGGTTCCGACTACCGCTTCCATCGGGGTCTTGAATTCCGCGATGGTATTGGACGCAAGGGCTGCCTCCGGAATGAGCAGGGCTGCAGCCGCGATTAGGAGAAGTTTGCTATTCTTCTTCATTGAGGATGTACTCCAGTAGGTATTTTTGTTTTACGGGGTCGTAGCCTTTTACTTTTGCAACCTCGGTTACCTTCCTGCCTTTTCTGGCTCTGCGGATGAAGATGAGAAAATCAACAGCAGACCCTATCAGCTTGGACATTGGAGAGGTTGAAGCTTCTGAAATGAGCTGTTCGATCCTAAGAAGGCCTTCCATTGCAGAGTTGGCGTGAACAGTCGCTACTCCTCCGGGGTGGCCTGTGTTCCAGGCTTTGAGGAGCTCCAGTGCTTCGCCACCCCTTGCTTCGCCAACAAGTATCCGGTCCGGGCGAAGCCTCATTGTCGCCCGGACCAATGACTGGATGGAGGTATAGTTTGAGGTCCGTAGAAAAACAGTGTTGCGGGACTGGCTTTGCAGTTCAGCAGTATCTTCGATGATTACCAATCTGTCTGATGGAGACAGTTCCGAGATGGACTTGATGATGGCGTTGACCAGTGTAGTCTTTCCGGAACCTGTCCCGCCGATGACAACGATGTTCTTTCTTGCAGAGACAGCATCTTTGATTGATTCCATTACTTCTGGAGTCATGATCTCCTTTTCCACATACTGCTCCAGTGAAAAGACCTGACTGGCTTTCTTGCGAATGGAAAAGGATGCAGCCTTAACTATTGGATAAAGCAGGCCCTCAAAGCGGCTTCCGTCGATGGGAAGTTCTCCCTCTACAATGGGCGAATTTTTGGTCACGGTCGTATCGAGGGCACTTGCCACCAGAGAAATGATCATTTCGGTTTGGTGGGGAGATATTTCTCCAACTTCACGCATATCTTCGCCAAGTCTTTCGATCCAGAGTTTGCCGTCAGGATTGACCATGATTTCGACCACATCTTCGTCTCCGAGAGCTTCGACAATCTGCGGTCCCATGTTGTGCTTCAGGTTTTCGACCAGACGTCTTTCCATTTCTTCCATGATCTGATCATTCATCTTACACCCCACAGAATGACCGAGAGAGATACGGCAATAGACAGCCCCAGAGTCATTCCGGCCAGAATAGCCATGCTCCTGATTGACCCGAGGAAGCTACTCATCTGTTTCTGATGTTCGCTTATTTCCGCCAGACAATTGTCAATGCTTGCTTTAACGGCCTTGCTCAAAAGGCTGTTGGTTGACTTGCGAACTTCAGCTGAGAAGGCACAAACGTGTTCGCTCATGTCTTCACTGAGCAGTCGGCGGTTTTCCTGCAGAAGCCTGTCGTATTCATCCAGAGCGGCGCGATGCATGGTCACTGCCATGAGAATGGGGTCGTTCTCGTCGAGCAGCACTTTGTGCTGTTCGGCAATGAGATCGCGCACGCTCTGAATGGTGAGGGGGGCTTTGCTTGAAATCTGTTCAGACATCGTAGTTTCCTACAGTCCGGAAGCCGAAAGCTCGGTTTGAATTTCTTTCCAGACCATTTTCAGACGCTGTCTGGTCATGATCGGCAGGGTGCTTTCCTGCGCTTCCTGAAAGGACATCTTTTCAGTAAGCAGGGTTTCAAGGTCTCTGCCGAAGGTCTCCTTTTTCTTCATGGGAATCCGGATCAGGGCAGCCAGCCGGTGAATGTTTTCACGGTAGACCTTGAATTCCTCGAAGTTCTTCCCATTAGTGTTGATCTGTCCGAAGTAGCCGTTCAGCCAGATATAGATGGGAACATTGAATGCCTTGAGAAGTGAGTTCAACCCGCTGAGGGTGTCAGGAAGAGCCTGACCGCCGGTGATGACTGTGTGCAGGTTGATCTGATGACCTGTTTCATCGAGCATCTGGAAAACTTCGTTGTCAGCAAGATAGCTTGCCAGGGGGACAAAAGTCGCAGCTCCATTGTCGATGACCATTTCCGTTTCATCCGGCAGAGCCAGCATTAGTTCTACGAGGGTATCGAATCTTCTGGGGTCGATGTCATCGCCGTTCATGATATCCAGTGCTGTGACATTGAAGTTGCGGTAACCGGCAAATGTAGCGTTCACCGGGTCAGTGTCTACACAGCAGACATCCTTTCCTGACTCAAGAAGATGCTGTGTAAGAAGGCTTGCAACGAGGCTTTTGCCCACGCCGCCCTTGCCTTGCAGAATCATGTTGATTGTAGCCATGGTTTCACTCCTTGTAATTGCTAACCGATGAGCTTCTCATCGAGCTCTTTTTTGGTGACGTTGTTATCGTGAACAAAGATGACCTTTCCGTCTTGCTGCAGGGCAGGCGAACCGTCTCCGCCGCTGGGGAGTTTGCGCGTAGCGGAGACGGTTCTTATGGCGGGTACGCCGGTTGAGGGTGAGGGTGTTGATACTTTGCCTGCCGGTATGCAATGCGGGCTGTAGGTCTTCACGTAATGGCAGAATCTCTGGTAACTGATGGTCATTCTGCCTTCGTTTACGAGGTGGGCGTGAATAGCTCGCTTGGTATGCCCTGCGAGGAGATTCTTTTCGATGTCCTTTGCAAGGCTGAGATATTCAACCCGGCCCTTGCCGCGCTGGGAGGGTGTTATTTCGGAGGTCATACAGCCTCTCTTTGTTTTATTAAGGAAAGATGTGTATAGTGTGACCTGAGCTATCCGCAGGGCACGGGAAAAGACTGCGGCAAAGTTCATTGTCGCATTGCTAGGAAATGGTGTTTTTCTGGAAAACGGTGGGACAGAAGTGGGACAGCTCCGAAAAAAGGCACAAAAAAAGGACTCACAAACAACCGTGAAGTTGTGTGTAAGTCCTTGATTTTCTTTTGGTACCCAGAGCGGGACTTGAACCCGCACAAGCGTAAGCTCGAGGGATTTTAAGTCCCTTGCGTCTACCAATTCCGCCATCCGGGCACGGAAAGTAGTGGTTTGATATACTTTGTATTTTACATAGTCAAGACTGAGATAAGTCTATTACAGAAGATTTTTAATGTCGAGATAGTTCCGGTAGAGCCTCTTGTTTATCCGGGAGAACTTGTCGAGGTCTGAAACAATTTCTAGCCCTGGAATGATCGCTCTTGTCACCGGAATTTCCAGATCCTTGCGGGTCATGGTCACGTAGTGCGGGTAAAAACCGTTTGCCGCGAGGGTCTGCTCAATGACCATCACATCTCCCTCAGCGCTTCCGGTGGAAAGGTCGGGCAGGGATTCCAGCTTGCGCACCGGGAGCCCTTCGGGAATTTCAGATGTGGGGGGGCCGGGGAACGGGTAAGGAACTTCGGTCAGAGCTGAAAGCAGGGCTCTCTTGCCATTCAGCGAACATCCTCCGCCCTTGTTGATGTCTCCGTGTCTGCCTACCGCAAAAGCCTTGTAACAGGGAATTCCGAGTTCGGAGGTCATATCCTGGAACCATACGTGAATGCCGCTGGATTTTAGATCCTCCAGATGTTTTTGCACTGCAGGATCGTCGGTCTCAATGGTGAAGCAGCGGCTTCTGTCAAAGGGGATGGTGGAGTCGCTGTCGCGCTCAAGTACTTCCAGCAGGCCGCTCAGGCGTGCTTCGTGGACTGTGTTGCCGGAAGCAAGGCCGGTTGAGCTCAGTCCGCTGAAAAGGTTCTGCTCATCAAGGTTGCAGAAAAGAAATACATGCTGCACCGGCAGCCACGCCTGTACGTGGGTTTCTCCGTCGAACATTTCAGAAGGCATCCACCACAGGGACTGGCCTTCGTAAGGGACTTCCAACTGCAGGTCAGAAGGGTTGAGTGCAGTGCCCTGTATGCTGATTTCATCATAACTGCCTTGAATAACCGGGAGCTGGACAGTGCGTCCTGCTACATCGGACTTGCCTATGCTGGCGTAGGAGCTGACGCGTTCCGCTACTTCCATGGAGCAGGACACACAGGCCTGCTCGTAGGTGAATCCGCGTCCGTAACTGGTCTGAATGGCGCGCAGAGAGTTGCTCAGTGATCCGTTGGTTGTGCGGTTCTCGACCATCCAGTGATGCAGAACGGCAAATGGGCTGAGGCAGCCTTTCTGGCGCATCTGCGGGCCCATAAAAACGCCGATGGCTTCCAGTTTCTGATTGGCATTGGCGGTGACTTCTTCAATTGGAGCTCTTTCTTTTGCCGGGGGAAGTCTGTCCTGTTCTTCAAGACTCTTGCGTACTGAGGCAGCCGTGGTCAGGGCTTTGGAAGGGAGTTCGTCTGATGCGTAGAGTCGGGGGAATCCGGCTTCCTCAGGGGCAGGCATGTCCTGATGCATTTCAACGTTGTCCGCGAAGATTGTGCTCCATTTGTTGTGCAGGGGCTGATCTTCCAGCAGGTGGGAACGCAGATGCAGGGTGGGGGAGTATTCCTTGAGCTCTTTGGCATCAAAAAGGGATTCCACTACGGTCTTGAGTGATTCCAGACGGGGATGTGTAAGTACCGCTTCGTAGATGAGTGCGGCCAGAACTTTTTTGTTCGGATCTCCCTTGATCTCCTGAATCAGTTTTTCAATCTTGCGGGTGCGGTGCTTGCCCAGCATATCCAGCATATGGCGATGCATGAATTCGTCGTAAGGGTGGGCTTCCAGATGCTCCAGCACTTCCGCGAAACACAGATTCGGGCCGGGAAAAGCCGCGAAACACCCGGTTCCGGAAAGAGTATCCATTAATTTTAACTCGTAGCGCATATTTATCCCCTGATTATTGTTTTCTGAAATTAATTTTTTCAGTAATTAAAACAAGTGTCGGTCTGCGTGTGTTATCCTTATACTCGACGGATGTCACGTAAACTTCGGAGTCCGATGGTAGGAAATTTTTTCTCATAAGAAAGGGAGTGGGAATGGATATTAAAAATGCCCATGATCGCAAGCTGATTGTGCATGGAGTAATGGTGCTGCTGATAGTAGGAGGCGTTTCATACGCGGTTGAGCATTTCGGCGAGGGGCACTTGAGTGCTTTCACCGGATGGATCGAACGCAGCGGTCATTTTGCTCCGCTGGTTTTTATGTTGGTGAATGTCATCTGCATGGTGCTTGGGCTGCCGCAGACCATGTTTACTGTTGTGGCCGGTGTTCTGTTCGGGGCGGTGAAAGGGACGGGCATGTGCCTGGTCAGCATGGGCACAGGATCAACCATAGCGTTTTTTCTTGGAAGATTTGTTCTCAGGGGGGTGATTTTGAGACGTTTCGGCTCCGACCCCAATTTCAGGCGCATAGAGATGCTCAGTCACAGGCACCCGGTAAAGGTGCTGGCTTTGAGCCGACTTGTACCGGTAGTTCCGTTTTCAGTGGCAAGTTATCTGCTTTCGGTTACCCGTGTCAGGTATCTTCCTTATATCATAATGAGCGTGCTTTGCCTGATACCGGAAACCGTATTCCTTACAGCTGGTGGACACATTCTGTCGGCAGGGGTTTTAAAAGGAACCTTCAGCTGGAAGCTGCTGGCAGCACTTGTCGGGGCTGCTGTTATGATCTTCGTTCTGGTAAGAATTGTCAGGCGCAGTCTGGATAAGGACAATGCCGGATCGTTGTAAATTGAATAATGAATGCCTCCCGGAGACAGCTTTTTGGTCTAGTCCAGCCCGGCGGCAAGAGATATCTGCCCGGAGATGGACTGGATTATGTAGAGCGGTTTGTGGGCTGCTCTGCCCTGAAAAGATATCTGCCCGCTTACTGAAGCAAAATTTTGGATTTCAGGAAGTCCTGATCTTATTTCATTCTTTCCAGCTCCATGCTGTTTTGCGGTTTCGGCAAGCAGCATGATTGAGTCAAATCCCAAGGCAGAGTATCCGGTCACGGGGGCTGAACCGAACAGGTCCGTATAGGCCTTTACGAAGGTCTGGACCAGCGTGTCTTCGCGGGTAAGACTGGCCTGGGCGGCATAGAAAACGGTGTCGGGCCATTCCTTGATGGTTTTTTGCATTGGAACGGTATCAAAAGAGCTGCCCGCGATGATTCTGTAGACGGTATTCTTTTGCTTCAGTTGCCCGAGTATTTGCGTGGCAGGTTCGGGCGGTGCGAAAATAATCAGGCTTTCAACCTGCGGCGGAGCCGGGACGGCTTCACGTGCTTCGGTAATTATGGAAGCACCGGAGTCAACGAAGTTCGATACACCTACTTCGTCTTCAACCTTTGTGCTGTTTGATGGCGGGGGCGGAACCAGTTCCTGAAGTTTGTCGGTGATGAAGTTCAGGTTGGCGTTGGACTCGGTTATTCTCATCTCAGCCATGATCGTTCCGCCGTTCTGCTTGTAGCGGCGTACGAAACTGTCCGCCTGACGGGCGCATGAATCGCTCAGGTCGGAACGGATGACGGCGATATGGTCGGTCTGGATGGTATTGGCGGCAAAATCAGCCAGAAGCTGGCCGACCCTGATATCCGGAACAGCAAGGGTGAAAACATAGTCCCCCACGGATTGGGCAAGGCCGTCCGCCTGAGCCCCGGTACAGAGGAAAGGGACTCCGGCAGCCTGCAGGGCCGGGGCGGCGGTCAGGGCCGCATCGTCGGAAATAAGGCCGGTCACGGCTTGGAGATTTGGGTTCTGCCCGAAAGCGCCGACTGACTTCATGATGTCTTCCGGTATTGCGGAGGTGGACTGCGTATCAAGTTTCACTGTTAATCCTGATGCTGCCCCGTTGAGCTTTTGTACCGCAAGAATGGCTCCGTTCATGGCTTCCTGTGCCGTGGCCTTATCCTTCCCGGATAGCTCGAAGACAGTGCCGATCTCAATGGTTTCTGCAGAAGCATTGGATGCGAGGTACAGCAGGACGAGCAGGATTGTCAGCAGTTTTTTCATACACCGGTTCCTTTTCGGTCTTTGCGCGGATTTTTTACTATCCTTATTGTCCGTTTGGGTTGCGGATGTTCTTCCGGAGGCGGAGAATTCTTTCTCGCAGGTCCGTTTTTCATCCGCGCAACTGCTTCGTCATGCTTTTTGTCCGTCCCAGCTGCCAAAGATTCCTGTGCTTTCCTTTCTTCGTCTTTTCTGAGACGCTCCTCTTCGCGGACTTTCATCTTTTTGCGATACTCGACCACTGCTTCCTGAAAATGGCGCTTCTTGTTGGTGAAAGCCACTTTTCCGGCATGAACAATGTCGTTCAACTTGTTGATTTCCCACAAATTTATTGGTCTTGGATGTTTGATGTAGACCGGGATGATTTCGTGATGGTGCATATCAATGGAAAGAGGAAGCTGGCTGGTCAGGATTGAGCGTTTGAATATGCGCGAGGTGTTGAAATAGCTTTCCATGAAGCTTTCCGGTTCCGGGTTGCAGGCATCGTCAAAATAAATGGCCACTATGATGTCTATCTGCCGTTTTACGCACTCCATGATGGGTACGGGGGAGGAAAAGGCTCCGTCGATAAGGCGACGGCCGTCCACTTTTCCCGGCGGCATGAGCGGGTAAATGGCACCGCTTGCGTATATGGCCTGTGCCAGATTACCTTTTTCCAGAATCACAGGAAGTCCGGTGTTCAGGTCAGTGGTTGCGATCATGGTTTTTGGGCTGAGCTCGGAGATGTCTGTCTTTTTGAACAGTGTTTCGTAGGTGCGACGCAGACAGTCGGTTTTAAGGATTCCTGATTCGGATGTGAACCGGCCCATTCCCGTGCTCGCAATTTCAAGCACTGAATTGTAGTCCACATCCGTAAAGAAACGTGGGTCCACTGTCTTGGAGAATACTTCCTGAATCTGGCGCAGGTTGTACCCGGCTCCCATGAATCCGGCCAGCAGGGCTCCTCCGCTTACGCCGATTACCAGATCCAGTTTGACCCCTTCGTTTTGCAGAAATTCTATAAATGGCAGGGCGCAGAAGGATTTGATCCCTTCAGAACCGATGATAAGGGCTACTGACGGGCGGTGGGATTTTTTTGTCTGTTCAGGCTGTTCCCCGGACTGTTGCACGGTGGCCTTTTTGTTCTTCTCTTCCATCGGTTCTCCGTTATTTACAGTAAAATAGCGTTGTGGAAGAAAAATTACAATATTAATCAGTGCCTCGGAAAAGGAAAACGCCAGCGGACAGATTCTGTCCGCCGGCGTGGCTGGTTTTAGATGGATTCGAGAAAGTCTCGGAACACTGGGAATATTCGGTCGACGATTATCTGAACACCCTCGTTGTTGGGATGAACACCGTCTGACTGGTAGTATTCAGGATTTTCTCCAATGCCGTCGGTAATGTTCGGATAGAGCGGAACACTGAATTTTTCTGCTACAGCCGGGAATACAGTTTTAAAAGCGGAAGCGTAGGAAAGGGGGGTGAAGTTCATCGGCCTGAACCCGATCAGCAGTACCGGGACTCCGGCATCCTGAAAGGCTTCGATCATGCTGGACAGATTCAGGCCCAGTTGTTCCGGGTCGACTAGCTGAAAGCAGTCGTTGGCACCGAATTCTATGTAAACGGCATCCGGACCACTCTCGATCACATCTGCAAGGCGCACCAATCCGTCAGCGGAAGTATCACCGGAGAGACCGAAGTTGGTAATCTCAACGTGGAGGCCTTCCTCTAACAGTTTCCTTTCCAATTGTGCAGGAAAGGAGCTGTAAGCCGGGAGGCCGTAACCTTCCGTGAGGCTGTCGCCGAATGCAGCTAGTCTGATTTTGGACATTTTATTTTTCGCCTTCTCTGAGCCAGTGACGGAATTTTGCCACTTCGTCCTGCCAGTCTTCGGATATTCTCAAGGTTATGAATTCCTTGAAAACGCGGTCGAAAAGGGCCAGACACTTTTCTATCAGGTAAATTTTTTCGAGAAACTTGGCGTCCGGGTCGTCCCCGTCTTCATCCTTCATGTCAACTTTCGGTGTTTTCAGTCCGCTAAGGGTAAAATCTTCGGCCTTTACCTGAACCTGCCAGATGTTCTCGTCGATTTCCATCTTGAGCTGGGCCCGGGTGACCTTTTTACCGGTGCGAAGTCCGTAGAGAACTTCGGTCATGTCACCGCTGGCGGAGTTGACTGTAGCTGTATCCACGTTTTCGCCGTCGCCGCCCTGAACGGACATGCGCTGTTCCATGTAGAGCATGAAACGTTCTCCGTTCTCCTGCTCGAACATGCCGTCGTTGATTTCGCTTTTATACCATAACCAGGTCAGAAAGTCCTGGCCGAGCAGGGTGTTTTCTCTTTCAGCAAGCATTAAGAGGTCCATATATACTCCTGTGTGAGCCTAACCCACAAAATAGGTGGGGTCGAGAGATTCCAGTTTTTTGACGGCGTCTTCACCGAGCATCTCCATGGCCAGAAAGAAGGGGGTAAGCGGCTCAAGGGTCAGTTCAAAAGTGTCGGTGAAATGGTCGGTGAAAAGGTCCATTACCTTGGTGTTGGTTGCCGCAAGGTAAATGCGGTTTTCGGGAACGTTCCAGACAACGTCGAAAACTGCCGGAATAGGTAGGGAGCGGGCCCTGAGCTTAAGGGTGATCTGATCCTTTATTTCTTTTTTCCGGTCGCGGGAGATGAAATTTTTTCCTTCTTTCTTGGCTTCAGCCATCTCGTGGTTGAGCGCTATCTGATAATGTTTCTTGAGGACTGCCGGCTGTATGCGCCGGGTATCAAGGCGTAAGGAAAAAACGAAATAATGAGCTTTTTCCGGCGGGGAAATGGTCCATTTGTCGTCGAGCATGTCATCCATGTTTACCCAGCCGAACGAGCGCTCCTCGGCTGTATGGTCGATGTCCATGAAGGCAAATTTGGCAAGTCTTTCGGGTATTTCGCGGATCAGCTCATCGCTGACTTCGTCCAGAATCCTGTATCTGGTGATTCCCGTGCTGGCAGAAAGTATAGGCAAAGCATGCTCCTTGAACCGGCAGGGTTGCCCCTTGAGCCGGAAGATAATTGAAGGTCGTGCGTCAGACGCAAACCTAAATCGTTAAGTTCATTTTATGCGGATGTAAAGCGAAACAATTCGTGTTAATATATTTATGGCATATTAGGTGCATAATGTATTTTAGTTGTAGAAGATTGTAAATCAGGTAACCGCCCAGGAGGACCAAGTCAGTAGGAGCTGATGCAAGCTGGTGGAGGTCGTTATGACTGTACTGAATGTCAGGACCGATGGTGAATATTTTGAAATAGGAAACCAGCGTAGAAAGAAGTTGACTGCGGACGGCTGTAACGAGCCGTTCAAGGACAGATTCTGGTGCCCGCGCAAAAAGTGGTTTATGAAGGGGCCCTGTCCGTTCATGAATAAGCAGGAATGCGGTAATTACAGGCAGATGTGCGGATCATTGTAGCTCCGGCGGAATGAGTTGTCGATTTTGGTCCTGAATTCCTTGCTTTTGAAGTTTCAGGGAGGTATTCTTACACGAATTTTCAAAGTGGGGAATTTACGTGAACAAGAATCCTTATGATGTTCTGGCTGACTGGCTGGATGGAGAAGCCCGTGCTCTGTGCGGCATGGAAGCACAGGCCCATAAAGCCCTTTATGATGATAAAGATGAGTCTGCCTATCGGGAACTCATGCGCCAACGGGCTATGCGTCTTGCCGATCTGGCTGAGAATTGCGATCCTCTTGTTTCCGGGCTTGCCAAGAAAGACAGGCTTGCAGTTGAAAAACGTGTGGGGCGTTTTTCATCTTCGGCTTCTCAATCTCTTGAAATCGGGAGCGTGTTTTACATGTCTGCGCTTCTGTATCCTGAAGACTATGTGCAGGGTGACAAAAACGATCTTGAGGTTTTTGCCGTGCAGGTTCGGTCACTGAAATAGCCTACGGGGTGCAGTTATCTGGTTGCATATATTAATTAAGGCTAGTTGATTTATTTTTTAAATAAACTGATTGCCAATGTCGAACCGATGGGATATTACCATCGCGGGGTTGGGAAGGGGCAGGCGATACACGTTGTCTGTTTTTTGACATTTACGGGTAATAGATGCTTTCTGCTGATCATAGAATTACTTCCAGTTCTTTAAATAAAAATGGAGCTGTGAAACCTTTGAAGATACTTCTGGCTGAAGACTGTGAGAATAATGTTTTGCTTGTGCAGCTTTATTTGAAAAAGCTGCCCTACAGTATCGACGTAGCCGAAAATGGCGATGTTGCTGTGGAGAAATTCATGCATAACAAATATGATGTTGTGCTGATGGATATAGAAATGCCGTTTACTGACGGCTATGAGGCCACAGGCAGAATCAGAAGCTATGAAAAAAGCAGAAGCCTTTCAAAGACACCGATAATTGCAGTTACCGCCCATGCCCTGCCGGAAAACGAAGACAGGGCTTATGATGCCGGCTGCGATTATTTCATGACCAAGCCGGTCAGGAAGGCTGATCTTCTAGAGGCTGTTCAAAGATTTACACAGGACTGATTTACCTACACGTCGTTCACAACGTTTATCGGTGTACCACTGAGAAATGCTTTCACATTTCTTGTGGTTATTTCGGTGAGCCTTGCGCGGGCTTCAAGCGTTGCCCATGCTATATGCGGAGTAATTATCAGGTTGGGTGTTCCTGCCAGAGGACTTCCCGGAAGCATCGGTTCCGTTTCCACTACATCAAGTGCCGCACCGGCAATTATTCCCTTGCTTAATGCATAGGCCAGATCGGCTTCATCAATAAGTGGGCCGCGGGCCGTGTTGATGATATATGCAGTGGATTTCATGCTTTCAAGAAGTGAGCGGTTCACAAACCGTTCATTCTCAGCTGTCAGTGGACAGTGCAGGGAGATAACATCTGATTCAATGAATATTTCTTCCAGATCGGCAAACCTGAATGGAGTATAAGCGGGTTCAGGTTTTGACCGGGGTGCGTAGGCCAGCACTTCCATTCCGAATCCGTTGGCGATGGTTCCTACCATCTGTCCAATTCCACCGAATCCGACAATCCCCATCTTTTTACCCTGCAGTTCAAGCAGTGGAGCTTTCCAGAAGCAGAAGTCTTCCTGCACAGCCCATTCTCCATCCTTTACCGCCCGGTCATGCATACTGACGCGGTTTGTAAATTCAAGAAGCAGTGCAAAGACATGCTGGGCGACTGATGGAGGAGAATATCCGGGGACGTTACATATCGGAATGTTGCGATCTTCGGCGGCTTTAAGGTCTACTACATTGTAGCCGGTGGCCAGAACTCCGATAAATTTCAGGGTGGGCAGAGATTTGATGACTTCGGCAGTCAGCAGAGTCTTGTTGGTGAGGACTATTTCGGCTCCGGCAGCACGTTGCGTGACCAGTTCCTGCGGTGTGCGATCATAGACGGTAAGTTCACCCAGTTCTTCGAGTGAGGTCCAGGGGTTGTCGCCAGGGTTGACAGTGTATCCGTCAAGAATGACTATTTTCATGTGCTGCTCTCGATTTTGTAGCTGGGGCTACAATTTGATTTTTGTGGTTCCTTTGGTGGATACGCCGCGCTTCATGGTCTTTTCGGCTTCCTGCTTGACTTCGGTGTCCGTGGTGTCCGTCTGGTTGCCGCTGTGTTTTTTCTGGATAAGCCGTTTTTGGGCGGCAAGAACTATCTTGCTGATTATTTTATCCTGTCCGCGTTCAAGATCGGTGAATTCGCATCCGACAATATTGTCGGACTTTCGCATGATCTTCATTTTCAGCCCCTTGATAACTGGTTTTCCTGACCAGAGCATCACGGCTTCAATTGTTGCACCGACGGGAAATTCTTTTGTGCTGATGAAGCCCACTCCAGTGGCACTGATATCCGCTATGCGGCATTTTACCCGGGGAGTGCGGCAGATAATGTGCATGTTGTCAACTTCGATACGGTAGGCCCTGCGGGCACTTGGGGTGTCCTTTTTAGTCGCAATGGAGATATCCAGTGACTCACTGTGTTTTCTCCCAAGCATCCTGTCCAGCTTGTCCTTGAGTTTGCCGAGCAGACCGGAGCTTTGCTTCTTTTCAACCATATCCTACCTATAGATGAGCTAGTGCGTGTTTTTTGAATGTTTTCGGCTGGTCATGCTGTCATCAAAATTTAATCCGTCGTTGATTAATAATATATGGCTGGTGGTTGTTGTCAATATTTATACTTAAACTAGAGCTTGACATTAATAGAAAATATGGTGATGAATATCAGACATTTTTGTAATGAATCGGGTTAAATACTTGGAGGTATCAGGGTATGATCGGCGAACTTATCAGCAACATGGGCCACAGCACTACTGCTGGCTTTGTGGGTGTTTCTCTCATTTTCGTTTATCTTGCATGGATTCTGTATATGGCATTCTACAGAATCGAGCAGGGCAAGAAAGAAGGTCACCATTAGAAAATTTCAGCGAAGAGTTTCTGCTCTTTAGCAAAAAAAAGCGGCACTTACTGTGCCGCTTTTTTTTGCTGTCTGGAATGATACCTATCAAAGTTTGGAATTGATAATTTTCAGTTTGTTGACGACTATTTTTAACTGTGCATCAAATATATAAGCCAGATCAAGAAGGCTCTGGTCGGCAGCTTTCTTCATAATATCCTGGACAAAGGCCTGACGACGGGTGAAATCGTTATAGGCATAACCGCATTTCATTTTCAGCAGGGCTGCTTCCTTACTTTGGAATTTCTGGTCCATTTTAACTAGCTTTACGACTGAAAAAAGGGAGTTCAGGCTGTGAACCTGCATTCTGCTTGACTTGCAGAGGCCTGCCATGTCCTGCATTGCGTAAATTCGATCGGGTTCTTTTTCTGCCCCGGTAGCAGTGTCTATCTGTCTGGAAAGGGTTTTCAGGGCTGCTTCCGTTCCTGCAAGAGCACTGAATTCAGTTTGCAGGTCAGGTTCGCTGCACAATGCCGCTGCAGGTATGGCCGTTAAGGAAAATAAAAAGATTAGAATCAGTATGTTGCGCATTCGTCTTTCCCCATTGCTTCGTTGTATATTGCCATCAGGTATTGTCCGTAGTCGTTTTTAAGCATGTCTGTGGCCATGGCTTTGAGTTCATCGGCACTTATGTAGCCCATGCGGAAAGCGATCTCTTCCAGACAGGCCAGCAGGAATCCCTGACGTTGCTGTATTGCCTCGACGTATGCAGCAGCACGCAAAAGTGATTCGTGCGTTCCCATATCAAGCCATGCGTAACCTCGTCCGAGCAGTTCCACATTGAGTTTTCCCTGCTTTAAGTACTCGTTGTTTACATCGGTGATTTCCAGCTCACCTCGAGCGGACGGTTTTATGTTCTTGGCAATTTCAATGACTGAATTATCGTAATAATACAGGCCGGTGACAGCGAACTTGGACTTGGGTTTTTCCGGTTTTTCCTCGATGCTCAGCACCGTGCGGTCCTTGTCGAATTCAACTACACCGTAGCGTTTTGGGTCCTTGACTGCATACGCGAAAACAGTGCCGCCTTCCTTTAACGCCGCTGCCCGTTGCAGAATTTGCGGCAGATCGTGACCATAGTAGATGTTGTCCCCCAGTATGAGGCATACGGAGTCATTGCCGATGAATTCTTCTCCGATGATAAAAGCCTGTGCAAGTCCTTCAGGCCTGGGCTGTACCTTATATGAAATGCGTATTCCGAGATTTGAGCCATCGCCCATCAGTTCCTCGAAGCGATGCAGATCTTCGGGGGTGGATATAATCAGGATGTCCTTGATCCCCGACATCATGAGGATCGATAGCGGGTAATAGATCATTGGCTTGTCATATACGGGAAGCAGCTGTTTGCTGACTACTCGGGTCAGGGGATATAGCCTTGTGCCGGAACCGCCGGCCAGAATGATGCCTTTCATTACAATGTCCTCCAGATGAATGTACCGGATTTTCTCTCGGTCAATTTAGCAATAAATTCTTGAAGTGTCTGCTTTAATATCATTAAATGACTCTTTCCGTTCAGGCTTACAAACCAAGGAGTGCAGTCATTATGCGTGGCCCCATGTTTTCCCTGCCCACGGCAATGTTTCTGGGCATAGTCTTTTTTGTCCTCATATTCTTTTTGTTTATATTTGTACAGGTTGGCCTTGTCTCTGTCGCCTTTTCAAAGTTGGGACTTACTCCGGGGCAGGGCTTTCTGCTGCTCATTGCCACGCTGCTTGGGAGCGGGATAAACATTCCTGTATTCAGGTCGGAAAGATTGGTTCCCGATGTGAGCTTTCGCAGAGTCGTCATCTTTAATCCTCGTACTGGGTGGGAGGCCTCCCCAGAGAGCCGTTCATTGCGCAAGCAGGTCGTGGCAGTGAATTTCGGGGGATGTGTTATTCCTGTGCTGTTGTCCATGTCGCTGCTGTCCAGAAGCGGATTTGATCTCTCTATCCTGCTCTGTATTGCCCTTGTAAGCGCCGCCACTTACGGCCTTGCACGGCCCGTTCCTGGTGTAGGCATCGGTATTCCTGTTCTTATTCCGCCATTGATTACAGCCTTAGCGGCCCTTATTTTTGTCTCCGGAGATCTTGCTCCTGTTGCGGCATATGTAGCCGGGAGTCTCGGAACCTTGATCGGTGCGGACCTGATGCATCTGGCGACGCCTGCCACAAGGCGTGTGCTTGATGCTCCGGTTGTTTCAATTGGCGGAGCAGGTACTTTTGACGGAATTTTCATCACCGGTATATTAGCGGTGCTTCTGAGTTGATCAAATAGTAAAGGAGCTGCAGATGATAAAATGTGATTTTTCCACTGTCGGAGATGTTTCCGTTGGAGCGCGTATTGTTCTTGGCGATAAATTCTCGCTGCCGGTCGGTACAGCTTGTGCCGCGCTGGCCGGAGATTCCGGAAGTCTTAGAGCTGGATATGAACTGGTCGCAGGGGATTTGACTCTGTTGAGGATCGTGTCCGGATTCTGGTCTGATTCGGTTCCCGGCGGCAGGATGCTTCTGGCCGAGGTCTGCGGACGGCTTCCTGTCGGACCAGTCGAGCTTTCCGTAAAACGAAATGGTTATTCCCTTGCTTACATAACCTTAAGTGACAAGGGAGCGGCTGGGAAACGGAAAGACGAGGCCGGGCCCTTAATAGGTGAAATGATAAAAAATGCACTTCCGATTTCCATTATTCAGGGGTATCTCATTCCCGATGAGGAATGCAGCCTCAAGGCACTTCTGCTGCACCTTGCGCATGTAGGCGGCTTTGACCTGGTGCTGACAACCGGTGGAACCGGAGTGGGGCCACGTGATGTTTCGCCTGAAGCCACGATGGCTGTTATCGAAAAACGCCTGCCCGGATTTGAGCGGGCCATTACCGCGACCGGGCTTGCCAAAACTCCTCATGCCATGATTTCACGTGCTGTGGCCGGAACCATCGGCCAAAGTCTGGTGATCAACTTTCCCGGAAGCCCGAAGGCTGTTCGCGAAAGCCTTGAAGCAGTTATTCCGGCCTTGCGCCACACTATAGATAAATTGCAGGGTGACAGCACTGATTGTGCTGTGATTAATTCATGATTAGTGCAGCCCATCACATTTGCTTAAGCGTTTTAAACAAAAAAGCTGCTTGATTAGTTGCGATGGAACATCTATAGAGAGTGTGATTTTGTTTATTTAAGTTAAAGGATATAATAACTCACACGGTTTTAGGATGTGTAGAATGAAACGTAATATTTCCCTTTTGTTTTTTCTGCTGCTGATACTTGCATCTGCGTCATTTGCATTGGCGCAGCAGGCAGAACCTCAAAGCACCCTTGGTGAAGCTAAGGCTCCTGTCTCAATGGAGGAAGCCTCCACTCAGGTTCCTCAGGCTCTGACCAAGGAGGAGCAGGAGGCCGACAGGACCCTGACCCTTGAAGAGTGCGTAAGTCTCGGACTCAAACAGAACCCGACCATTGTTGCAGCCCGCAAAGATCTGCTGGCCGCTGAAAGCTCGGTCAAGTCTCAGCGCGGTCAGTTCGGGGGGCCTCTTAAGGCAACCTACGGCTATACCCATTACAATGATCAGCCCCGGTCCGGTAGCACGCCTTCCGGATATCAGGATGCCTGGGGATTTACCCTGAACATCAGCCAGCCTGTATTCAAAGGGTTTGAACTGCTTTCCAAGTACCAGAAAACCAAGCTGCAGAGACAGTCTTCCGAAGCCAGCCTTTACAATGCAGAGCTTTCTCTCATCAGCCAGATTCAGACTTCGTTCCTGACCTTGCTGCAGGGACGCATGGAAGTTAAGAGTAAGGAAGATTCCGTTGCTCGTCTGAAATCCCAGCTTCAGGTCATTCAGGCCTTCTATCAGGTTGGCCTTCGTCCCAGGGTTGATGTTCTTCAGGCTGAAGTGGAGCTCGCAACAGCAGAGCAGAATCTGCTGATTGCCAAGAACACTGTGGACTCCAGAGTGGCAAGGCTTAACACTCTTCTTAATCTGCCTATTGATGAGAAGGTGAATTATTCCGGTGAACTTACCTATCTTCCTTTTTCTATGACACTTGATCAGTGCATTACCGTTGCCGATAAGTATCGTCCCGACCTGATCATTGCCAAGAAAGCCGTTGAAATTTCGGAAGAAGACGTGACCATTGCCGAAAGCGGTTTCTACCCCGACATCACTGCCGACATGAATTATTCCAGCACCGGCGATGATCCTTCCGTGAGCAGAAACAAGTACAACTACAAGAATCGCCCTGATTCCTGGAATGTTGGAGCCAACCTGAGCTGGGAACTTTTCAGCTGGGGTGAGACTTACTATGACTCACAGCGTGCAAAAGAGAATGTACAGAAGATTCAGGCTGAATTCGATAACACCAAGCTTGAGGCCTCTTATGAAATCAAGGATCAGCTCCTGAGCCTCAAGGCTGCTGCTGACCGTATCGGTGTTGGCCGTAAATCTGTTGAAGCCGGTCGTGAAGGTTACAGAATGGCTGTTGCCCGGTATCAGGCTCAGGTAAGCACCAACAACGAAGTTCTTGATGCCCAGTCCCGTTTGAGTGACAGTGAAGCCCAGCTTATCCAGGCTTTGTCCGACTATCAGGTTGCTCTTGCAAAACTTTACGTTGCAATGGGCGAGAAGAATCCTTCTCTCAAGACCAATTAGCAATTACTGCATAATATCTGGCAGCCGGATTTCAGCATCTGAAATCCGGCTGTTTTTTTGTGGTGGACAGGCTGTTCGGTAGAATTTAGTATTGTTGACGGAGGAAATAATGTTTCAGGGAAGAACTCTTTTTAAAAAGACAGCGCGCGGTGAAATGGTTTCCGGGGAGCAGGGTGTGTGCCGCTCCTGTTCCGGTGACCTCTATGTTCACCGAGGCTGACGCTCGGTGTTTTTACGCTGCGGGTCCTGCGGCAAACGCTACGATGTGTCAGAGTACATTAAATATATTGATGATGATTTCGAAGATGAGATGGCGAATGTTCCAATGAACAGACTGTAAGGTAGAATCAGTTGATGACCCGGAAAATAGCAGCGTTAACAGTTCTTTTGTTGTTGGCATTTGTCCCGATGGTGGATGCTGATGACAGCAAGGGGTGGATCCCTCTTAAGGACCGCCTCGTGGCTGACGGTTTCAACCGTGAGTATGTGGAAACTGTGTTTTCTGTAAGTTCCGTGAAATATGATTCCGGGATAATGGCCCGCAAAATGCGTGCCCTTCTCAAACTCCGTTTTGAGCCTCCTGCCAAGAAGGAGGAACGCGAAAAGACTTTTGATGATCGCTATGTGGGTCCGGTACTTCTTGCTGGAGCATACTCATATCTGCGGGAGCATTATGATCTGCTGACAGTGATCGACAGTAAATACGGTGTAGCTCCATCTGTCATTGTAGCCCTTCTTCTGGTGGAAACCAAGCTGGGGTATACTCTGGGAGATAATCCTGCGTTCAGCAATCTTGCAAACATGGCTGCCAGTTCTGATCCCATATTGTTCTTTGATGAGCTTGGATATGAAAAGCTTGATAAAAAGGATATGGACTGGCTTAAAAAGCGCACTCAGAAAAAAGCTGACTGGGCTTACCGGGAGCTTTCCGCCTTGCTGACTTTCTGTTCCGCCAATTCCGTAAATCCAACCGAAATACCCGGTTCGCCCTACGGTGCATTTGGGATCTGCCAGTTCATGCCTACCACCGCACTCGGGTACGCCGTAGACGGTGACGGTGACGGTCGTATCGATCTCTTCAGCAAGGATGATGCACTTGCCAGTATGGCCAATTTCCTCAGACGTCACGGCTGGCGCGATTCGTCAAGCAAAGACAAGAAGTTGAAGGTTATTTACCGCTACAACCATTCCATGGTTTACGCACGCACGATTTACGAAGTGGCCGACCATCTTGAACGGATAAGGTCTGTTTTCGGCCCGAACTGATTTGTCTTCTTTCGGGCATGGAGTCTCAATGAGCGATATTGTTCTGTTCTTCTACCGACTCGCATTCTGGCTGCATCAGAAAAGGATTCCTGTCATGCCACAGGTCATAAACAAATTGTTTGTGCGGATAATATTCAGCTGCCAGATAGGTCTGGGTGCCGAGATCGGCAAGGGTGTTGATCTCGGGTACGGCGGACTGGGGGTTGTTATCCACCAGCGGTGTAAGATTGGTGACGGCGTCAGCATAGGCAGTTGCGTTACAATCGGCGGGCGCTCGGGACTGCATGATGTCCCGTTTATCGGAGATGGCTGCATGATCGGAAGTGGAGCCAAAATTCTTGGGCCGATTAAGGTCGGGCGGAATTGTCGTATCGGTGCCAATGCAGTTGTTCTGCACGATGTCCCCGACAACCACCTGGCAGTCGGGGTTCCTGCAGAGATAAGACCTATTTAGCTATTCTCCGGAAACACCCTGATACAGGGTCATGGTCCGTTTCAGGAAATCCTCTCCTGAAAGCTGCGACATTGTCCGGGTATGTTCGGCAAGCAGCCTCTTGCGGAATTCAGAGGAATTAATTGCTTCTGTGAGTTTGTTAGAGAGAGCTTTCACATCCTGTGGCGGCACCAGAGCCCATGCTGGCAGCAGATCGGGCATGACTCCTACGCTGGTTGAGATAAGGGGACGCTCACAGGCCATTATTTCCAGTGCGGCCCGGGCAATTGTCTCGGACCAGAGAGATGCGATGACCCCAAGATCCATGGCACAGATACAGGCCGTTACGTCATCACATTTGCCGCTGATGACAGTTATTTCAGCCATGTTGTTGTCGGCAAGCCATGATTCCACTTCATGCATGCTGGTAGCCGTGGGAAATCCTATGAGAAACAGCTTAATCTTTTTCTCACCGATACTTCCGCGGGATTTGGCGAGCGCTTCTATCAATTCCTTTTGGCCCTTGACCCGGTCAAAACGGCCCAGCATTCCGATGACGAAATCGTCTGTAGAAAAACCGTATTTACTGCGAATCCTCTCTCTCCCTTCAGGGTCGAAGCTGAATCTGTCGGTATCGACCCCGCCGTGAATGAGCCAGAGCTGATTTTCTGCAAGCTCCATCTTCTTCAGAAAATGTTCGGCCATACGTTTATTGGTAACCACTACACCATCAGCTATTGTGGAGTGCAGATGGCGGTTGAAGAAGTCGCTCCGCGGCAGGCGCTGATCGCCTCTGGTCCTTATCAGTTTGTAGCCTAGGCGCAACTTGCGTAGTATGCCCCACCAGAAAAAAGCCTCGCCGCGGTGACAGTTCACAATGTGCGGCCTGTGTTCCCGCACAAGGGACAGAACCCTTGAACAAGCGGAAATCAGTTTTAATGGTCTGGTGGTGTTCAGCTCAATGAGCTCCAGCTTTAGGCCCATTTCGCGGGCTTTCTGCTCTGTTTCCGAGTCGGGTACAGTAATTACCAGCACTTCGTGCCCTGCATCCTGCAGCAGCTTGCTGAGGTAAAGGGCATACCATGAGGTCGCGTTAAACCAGCGGACATTGATTACTTGAAAGATTCGCATGGAGGTAAATGACTATCCGTATTCTAAAGAGTCAAGGAAAAAAGGGACATAAGCGGCACAGGAATAAAAAAAATCCCGACCAGGCTATACATTGCGTATGTTTCTTAACTAACATAAGCTTCGGCACTTTTTGATTATAACAATTGCAGCGAAAAAAAATCTATGAATAAAACTGAAGAAAAATCAAGTCCTGAAATATCGGTTATTATGCCGACCTATAACCGGTCCGAGTATATCGGCAGGGCGTTGGATTCCGTATTTGCGCAGACCTTTAAGGATTTTGAATGCATCGTGATTGATGACGGTTCAACTGACGATACCCTCGAAAAACTTTCAGAAATCGAAGATGAACGTCTTAAGGTCTTTTCGAGGGAGAACGGGGGAGTCTCAGCTGCCAGGAATCAGGCCATATCACTTGCAACCGGAAGGTATGTGGCCCTACTGGATTCTGATGATGAATGGCTTCCAAATAAGCTTGAGAAGCAGCATGCCTTCATGAAAAGAGAACAGTTGCATATCTGCCAGACAGATGAAATCTGGTTCAGAAAGGGCAAGCGGGTCAACCAGAGCAATAAATATGAAAAACCGGATGGATTCTTTTGGGAGCAGTCACTGGCAGTATGCCTGGTAAGTCCCTCGTGTACAATGTTTACCATGGAGTTCTGGGACGATATAGGTCCTTTTGACGAATTTATGCTGGCCTGTGAAGATTATGATCTCTGGATCAGGGCCGGGATTAAATATCCCATAGGATTGATCCGGGAAAGATTGACCATCAAGTATGGCGGGCGCCCAGACCAGCTTACCAACTCCGTCAGTTGCCTTGATACGTACCGCATCTACGCTATGGCCAAACTGTATGCGTCCGGGGTTCTTTCGGAAGATCAGAAACAGCTGGTGTCAGCCGAGCTTAGGAACAAGTCCGGATATTACATCGGCGGATGCCGGAAGAGGGGGCGTGATGAGGAAGCAGACCGGGTGGAGTTTCTGCTGGAAAAACTGCTTCAGTCAAGTGAAGTTGACCCTGCCGAATTTATTGGAAATTAAAAAAGGTCCGGGTTATACTCAAGTGCATATATACCCGGACCGGATTTGATTTTATCAGGCGAAAATTTCTTTTTTGCTGAAGGCTTCAGCCTTTACACGGTCAAGCAGGCTTGCGAGGCAGGCCTTGACGTTTTCGCGGATATCTCCGGCAACGATCAGGAACAGCACGTCATCACCTGGTTTAAGCACGCCTTCGTTGGCGTGGGTGACGATTTTATAGATGCCTTCCATCTGTTCATGCTCCTTGCGGATGGCTTCTATCTTGTCATGGTCGGCCTTGATTTCGATTCCGGTTACTTCATCTCGTGTACCGCGTGACCAGCCGCGGACAACTCCGTTGTGAATGAGGACCATACCGACATTGGCGGCAAATTCGGGGTCCTGTTTGAGTTCTGCAATTTTTTTTGAAATGTCCATAATCCCTCCGCAAGTAAGGAGTTGTTGTTTTGTATCAGATTGCTACCTTATTTGAAAAATTTCCTATTGTCAGCCATTCCCGAATGGTTAACCGCGGATTTGGCGTCTGGCTGGTCTGGGGAGAAAGTCTTGAGGAGTCCATTGTCCGAAGTCTTAGTGATTTCGGTGGAATGCTCATGAGTGAGGTACAGAATCAGGCATACTGGTTCTTCTTCAGTGATGATGTCTTCAGAGTAGCTGCAAGATTGGAAATCTGGGCAAGACTTAATCCTATGCCCGTATTCATGCAGATTATGCCTGCAACTCTTCTTGTTGATTACAGCCTGGATCTCTCCCTGAAGGTCGGAGATGAGTTTACTTCCCAGGAAGTAGCTCTTCCCAAGGAATTCGAAGTCCTTGTTCATCCTCATCTGGCGGATGACGTGAAGAAAATTTCAGGTCTGAACCTTGAGGACGTGCGCACTCCTACCGGAATCTCCCGTTCCGGCTGGATTGCTATGATTCCGGATCAGGGGCTTGGTTATGATTCCATGCAGAGCTGGTATTTTATCCTGATTCCGGTGGGCAATCCTTCTGATAAGGATTTCATCAAGGGCTGGCGGTCGTTTTTTTCAGAGATTCAGGTGCTCATGCAGAAGCTGGGCATTCATTATATCACTTCCGATGTGAAGGTTATTCTGCCCATCGGTTCTCTCTCCCTGCTTCGGACATTTCTGCGTGAGCTTCTCTCCGTCATCTCAAGAGCCAGAAACAATGAGGGGGAAGTTCATTACTGGCCTACAGTCATGGCACTGGTTCCCCAGATGAACATGAGCTTTAATGATGAGATTCTGCGTAAGGTCCATCTTGATTGGGATAAACTTACCCCAGACTGTCCTCACCTTCGGTATCGCGATGCTTATTTGCTTGGAGATGATTTTGTCATTAACGAGGTCCGTTTCGGAAGCGAGCAGGAAACCGTAGACAGCTGGTGCCATGTCAGTCTCCGAAAGGGAATCAAGGATCTCTCGTCCAACGCCATTGAGGTGACTATTTCCCGCAGAGTTTCTGTGGGGGACATGGATGACTGCTTTTATTGCGGCATGAAGAACCATTCTCCTGCACAGTGTCCCAGCAAGCAGCTTAAGGGGCTTGACTCACAGGTGTGGAAGAATCTCGCGGCTATCGACAATGATAAGTTCAATGAAGGTTTTCAGAATATAGACCTTCAGATGCAGGGAAAGGAGAATCTTGTCGGTGAGTTCTCAAAGCTAGTGGCAGGTGGAAGCGGGTATGAGGGCATCATTACAAAGGCTTTGTTTGCCATTAATGCGGTTTCGCAGTTGCGGACTCTTTACATGGTCTGGCGCAGCAGGGGGAAGGAGTGGCCGCGGGGGATCATGGATCAGGGACCGGAAGAGGGCGAACTTATCTGGTCGGCCTTTGATTCCCTTGCAGGCGGTGCTGTCGGGGATGCGGAGCTTTTGACCAAGAATGCGATGATTCGTTTCAGCAGAAGTTACCAGCCAAGGGCCTTGATCGGTTTTATTGAGCTTGAAAACGGTAATGGCGAACAGGCATATTTCTACTGGCAGGAGGCCGAACGTTTAAGTTTTTCTCCTCTGCAGCAGGGCTATTTTATCTATCTTCAGGGACGCATGCTGGAAGTTCGCGGCGATTTCGGTGAGGCCAGCAATACTTTCAGGAGAGCATCGCGTTTATGTCCGGAATGGCTTGATCCTCTTTACCGCCGAGCTGTCTGCATGGTTAAGATGGGCTTTGCCGAACAGGCGATTCCCTATTTTGAAGATATTATCGAACGTGATCCCCACTATTTCAACCGAATTGCCATCGACCCTGAGTTGGACAGGGGCCGGTTGACGGTTCTTCAGGCCCTTGGGCAGCTCTGGGAGAAGGCGGAAGCCGAGGCCAAGGAAGTTGCCTCCGGTATGGACACCCTTACCGTGGATCTTTCCCAGTGGTTTGAGGAAGGCCATGAATTCGCGGAAGAGGCGGCAAAGTTCATGGAGCGTATGTCCAAGCTTGTTAAAATAAAGAACTATGTTGCTTTCAAGCATCTTACTTCCGGTATTGCCAGGCTTACTCAGGAGATCGATAAACGGGTTGAATACGAAATTAAGGTAATCAACAAAAAACTTGAGATATATCGAGAAGAATTGCTGGATATTCAGCGGGAAGCTTCGTGGTTCCCGTTCCCCAAGCTGCTTACCGAGTTTAACGGTGATTTCAACTATTGCGCAGATAAAATTTACTGGATCAAGACTCAGATTCTCAATCAGGCTGAAACATTCCGTAAGACCCAGCAGTACCTGACCGGTATTGACGAGAGGCTCAAAAAACTGCGTCACAGGCTGGTCACCCTGCGGGTAATCCGTGACTCGACTCTTTTTGTGATGCTGCTGGGGCGCAGTTTTATCTGGCTGGAAGTTATTTTTCTCGGACTGGCCCTTTTGTGTATCCCGGCGTTGATTTATTACTCAAAGAATTTCCCTACCAACTTCATGATTGATATGATTATCCGTCAGAAATGGGAGTTCCAGCAGGGGATGATCCTGATCTTGAGTATTCTAGCGCTGGCCATATCCGCATTCAGGGCGGCTGTGGTGTTTGAGAAAAAGAAACGTGAACTCTTTCTGCTTGAAGAGGAAAAAGAAGAAGAAAGGAAAAAGAAGTAGCACCCTTGCTTTGGGAGATCCGGTTTCTCTCTTCTGGAATTGTGTTCAGTTAGAAATTAACAGCCGGGACAGGTGTAGGTTTGACTGCACCTGTCCCGGTTTTTTGATTCTCGGAGAATTGTCCTGTGCCGATCATATTCTGATAAATATTTGGGATGATTTTTCTAAATTAAAACAGGACTTGTGATTCATTAGTGCTTGTCTTGGGGGATGCCCTGACGGTATTGGCATATCTGCTGCAATGATAGGTGCGGAAGTATATATTTTTGACAGAGAGTAAGCCATGTCCAATATGAATAATGATATTGCCGCAGTCGTCAAGATGCTTGGAGCAGACCCTACCGGGATAACCGCGAAGGGTCCTGCCACTCCGAATCTGGCCGCATTGAAAGGCCAGCAGGGCACTTTCAATATGGAAATGATGATGGCGGGCAAGCTGCTTGGTGAACCCGAAGAAGGCAACGGACTTTCCTCATCTGATCTTGATATGGGAGTCATGAACAACCTGCTCATGCTTGAGGCTCTTTCAGCACTTAATTCCGTAAGGAATTCTGGTGGATCAGGACTGAACCGGGCCAGAAACAATTCATATCAGCTGCAGATCGGTGCATCCCGGAATAATCCTGTCAAAAAAACGACTGACGGCGGTGTCAGTGGTGAACTTTCTGCCAGGTTCGAGTCTGGCAGCAAGGGAGCAGCCGCTATCGGCTATGACCGTGTTGGAGGAACTTCATACGGCAAGTACCAGATTGCTTCCAATACCGGAACCATGGATCGGTTTATCCGGTTTCTTAAGGACAAGGCTCCGGAAATTGCGGATAAGCTGCTGAATGCCGGCCCTGCAAACACTGGGTCTGCATCCGGGCGTATGCCTGATGTCTGGAAGAAGCTTGCTTCTGACGATTCTTCCGGTTTTGAAAAGCTGCAGCATGATTTTATTCAGGACAGCCATTACGATCCTGCCGCCAAGATGATTTTTGAGATGACCGGGGTGGATATGAAGTCACTTCCCGGGCCGGTTCGTGAAGTGCTTTGGTCAACTTCTGTTCAGCACGGTCCGACCGGTGCGTCCAGGCTTATTGCCAAAGCCATCGACAAGCTGGCTTCGAGTGCTGAAGACAAAGGTTTTCCGGCTGATCTGGTCCGCGAAATATATGGTGAGAGGGAAGGACAGTTCTCCTCTTCCACCAGTTCTGTGCGCAAGAGCGTAGCAAACAGGTTGAAAGTGGAGCAGAATATGGTGCTGGCCATGCTTGGGGAAGGACTCTCCAAAACCGCTTAAACTCAATTAAGCATATCCATGTCCAGCCTGAAGACAGATCTGAGGGATGTTGTTTTTCTAATTCCCTGCCGGATTGATTCCCTTGAAAGGGTCAGAAATCTTAAAATTATTGTCTCCCTTCTGACATTCTGGTTTGAAACACGGGTGATGGTAATAGAAGAGGGGCCTAGCCCTGTGCTCCATGATTTTTTCCCGGACCGGCCGATCGGGCTGGAGCTTTATTTTATCGAGGACCATTCCGGTCTGTTTCATCGCAGTCATTGCGTCAATGAACTCATCCGCAGAACCCGGAACCCGGTGATTGCCAACTGCGACGTGGACGTCTTATGCAGTCCCCGCAATTACGTCAGGGCCAGAAATCTCCTTACTAAAGATAAATTTGATGTCCTGCGTCCATTTGACGGGCGTTGCCTGAACGTTGCACAGGATCTTGCTCCGCGTCTGCTCTCCGAACGCTCACTGGATTTTTTGGATGAGTCCAATTGCCGGTTGCTGTACCCGGATACCCCCGGAGGACTGGTCATGGTTCGCAGGGACGTTTATCTGAAGGCGGGAATGGATAATGAGAATTTCGTTTCTTATGGATTTGAGGATGACGAAAGGCTTGTTCGGCTGGCGGGGCTTGGCTACAGACTTGGAAAGCTCGAAGGGCCGTTGTTTCATCTGGACCATCCGCGAGGGGTCAACAGCCATGAAGGGCTGAATCCCCACAATGAAGCCAACAGGCTGGAGCTGGAAAAAGTGAAGGCAATGAGCCGTGACGAGCTCAGGGCCTACGTGAATTCATGGAGCTGGACGTCAGCTATTTCTTAGCAAGTTTTTCTTCGAGTGATGCATCGACGCTTACGTGGAATGTCTTTAACACGCTGTCTACCGCAACCTGCCCGTGTGTCCATCCCTTGACCTTGCGCACATCCTTGACCAGTGCACACATTACATCTGCTTTCGAATCTTCCGCACGATAGCTTTTGAGTGCGGCCAATATAGCGGCCTCTTCGAAGGTCGTGTCTGGAACTTCCTGACCGGGGTGATCCCGCTTGAGAATAACGTGTGATCCCGGTCCACCCTGAACGTGGAACCAGTAGTCGAATACCGAAGAAACTTTGCTCAGGATCTCATGGTTGGCCTTGCTGTTCTTGCCCCTGATCATCAGGAAACCGTCGGATGAAACAAACAGTGCCGCGGCAATATTTTTGTATTTTTGTGGTATTTCGACCGTTTTTCTCTTCTTTTCCCCCTCAGCAGACGGCATGAGGTTGGATTGCAGAAAGTTTTCGTGCTCGGCTTCGACTTCCCTGCGCCTGCGCTCCATGTGGAGCAGTCCGCGTTGGGCTTTGGCCGCAAACCTGAATATCCGTTCCATATTTTCTGTCGGAGTCAGGGCCGGATTCAGTTTTACCTCCATCATGCCGTGTTCCGGGTGGGTGACGGAGATGCTGGTCAATTCCCGCATGTCCTTGATGCGGTACATTTCCGCCTGCATGGCTTCGGCCTCGACCTTGCGGGAAATCAGCTCATGCAGCCTCTGCTCTTCCTGTTCAATGCGCTTCAGGATGTTCCTGAACTTCTTCTTTCCAGCCTTTAGGGTGCTGAGCTGCTCGGCATTATCCAGTCTTTCCATAACAGGAAAGAGAATCCTGTCCCCATAAACCGAAGCAGCTTCGATGGCAGAGTGGAAGGTTTCGGCATCACTGTCCGTCGACCAGACCCTGGGTGGGGATAGCTCGCCTTTTTTTTCGGGTGAAAGGTAAAAGGTGTCGGTCAGACCTGCTTCAAGGTTGAGTAGCAGTCGTTGTCCCTGCTCAGGAGTGATAGTTTCAAGCGTCCTGCGCAATGGAGGGGTTATCTGGGGAAATTCGCGCCAGATTTCAGGGTTGGTCTTGATTTCATCCAGAGACGGCCATTCTATGGGAGAACCGAAGTCTTCCGGAAGATCGTGAATGAGAGATACCCCTTTCTTCATGTCCAGAAGGAGGTAGCGGTATTTATCAGGCTGTATGAAAGGGGAGAGGGTGAAAGCAACGCGCAGGTTGATCCAGTCGTGGTGCGTCTCAAACATCCTGCGTCCGGCAAGGCGTTTACGCAGCCACATGACCTGTGAAGGGGGACTGGGTGGGTTGACCGGTTTCACCCGAGACAGAAAAAGCAGGCCCACCGATTTGGCGGGCCTGAACAGTAGATATTCCTTTCCACCTTTTGACTGGAGCGCAAAAGTCCATACTCCGTCAGCCGGGGAAAATATTTTCTCTACCCTGCGTCCCTTGACTGTTTCCTCAAGTTCAAGGCACAGGGCACGAAAGAAGTGTGCGTCCATTGATGAGAATCCGGGTTAATCTCCGCGGTTCTTTTCGTCTTCTTCCTGTCTGCTCTTGCAGGCAATGCACAGTGTTGTCACCGGGCGAGCCTTTAGCCGGGCAACGGAAATGTCGTCGCCACAGGAATGACATATACCGAAGTCGCCGTCGTCAATGCGTTGGATGGCCCTCTGGATCTTCTTGATCAGCTTGCGCTCCCTGTCGCGCAGGCGCAGGGTGAAGGCTCGATCTGATTCCGCAGTTGCACGATCAGCTGGGTCGGCGTAGTTTTCACCGGATTCGTTCATGTCCTCAATTGTTTCCTGACCCTTCTGCAGGATGTCATCAAGCATCTTGTTCAGGGTTTCCCGGAAGAATACGAGTTCCTTTTGATCCATATCATTAACCTCTCTTGTTATAGTGAGGTGGGTTTACGAAATTACCAGAACTACTCGTCATCAATTTTTAAGATGAATGGTATTAGCCTAAACCCGTACGGAAAGTAAAGGCCATGATAAAAAAAAACAAAAATATAAAAAAATAAAACGGTTGACAAATGTTTCGTGTTGCCCTAAACACTCTTTCACACGGCGCAACGAGCCTGTTCTTTGAAAAGACTGCTAAATTTGAGTTGATTATGAAGTTGGATTCGGATAAAGTGCCTCCTTCGAAAGCGGCTCAAAAGAGCAGTGAAATAAAGCAAAAAAAGTTGAAAATAAGTGTTGACAGTTTGAAGCCGAAGAGATACAAACTGCTTCGCTTTTTGTGAGCGGGAATAACTCAGTGGTAGAGTGCAACCTTGCCAAGGTTGAAGTCGCGAGTTCAAATCTCGTTTCCCGCTCCAAATATTTCGGCGGCATAGCCAAGTGGTAAGGCAGAGGTCTGCAAAACCTCCATTCTCCAGTTCAAATCTGGATGCCGCCTCCACGCGGGAATAACTCAGTGGTAGAGTGCAACCTTGCCAAGGTTGAAGTCGCGAGTTCAAATCTCGTTTCCCGCTCCATCGATTTCAACGGGCCGACCCACCAAGTCGGCCCTTCTTCGAAACCACGCGAAGAATATGTTTTTTGCGGGAATAACTCAGTGGTAGAGTGCAACCTTGCCAAGGTTGAAGTCGCGAGTTCAAATCTCGTTTCCCGCTCCACTGATTTCTCCAAGGGTCGATCAAGTCTGATCGGCCCTTTTTCTTTAGTTGAGGTAGTGAGCTTAAGTCTCGTTTCCTGTTTCAGGTCTTTCGGCGGCATAGCCAAGTGGTAAGGCAGAGGTCTGCAAAACCTCCATTCTCCAGTTCAAATCTGGATGCCGCCTCCATGCGGGAATAACTCAGTGGTAGAGTGCGACCTTCCCAAGGTTGAAGTCGCGAGTTCAAATCTCGTTTCCCGCTCCACCGATTTCGTCAAGGGTCGATCAAGTCTGATCGGCCCTTTTTTTGTTTCTCCCAATCGTTATATATTTAAGCACTCTGTGGCTTGTGACAAGTGCTTATCGGCGCTGACAGGGTTTTTCCGGGCAGTAGCGGACTATCTTATTTACCCGTCAGGAGTTGACCGTCCGGTCTGAAATGATTACTCCTCATCGTCGTAGAGAATATTTATTCATACCGCACAGGTCTGAAATTCCATGCGACAATCAACACCGAGAAAGATGAGGAGGCATTCCTTGAAAAATATAGCACTTAAGCCGGATGCTACATTTGATGAGCTTCTTGCTGCGGCCCGGAATAAATTTGGAGCCATAAAATTCGAAACCGTCAAGGTAGGCGGTATGGAACTGGAGCTGGCGCAGATTGCCGACATGCAGGCATATCTTGACCGGCTGGTGGATAAGGCGCGTGGCGGTAAAAATATAGATCTCCCTTTGTGGGCCAAAATCTGGCCCTCGTGTCTGGTTCTGGGGCTGTACATGCTCAAGTTCAAGGCGGATGATAACGCCTGTGTGCTGGATGTCGGTACGGATGGCGGGCTTTGCGGTATGCTGGCTGCCGTTCGCGGACTTGATGTCGTTCTGGCTGAAACAGACGAAGACGCCCTGCTTTTTGCCCGCCTTAATGCCATGCGCAACAAGCTTGATGATAAAATCAAGGTCAGCAGCATAGATTTTTCAGAGACAGATCTTGGTCGCCAATTCGATTATATCGTCGGGTGTGAAATTTTGCATCGCGACGAAGTTGCTGAATTTTTTCCCGGCTTCATTTCCCGCCATCTAAAAGATGGAAGCGGGGCGGAAGTGCTGCTGGCCATGGATAAGAAACGTGGCGGCAGGAAATTTTTCGAAAAAACCAAGGACAGCTACCGCCTGATGAAGCAGGAAGTTCCCTTTGCCGGAGATTCCGGGAAGAGCATAGTTTCTCTGGTCAGAATGGGGGGGAAGTAGATGCTTGAACTTAAATCTTGCCCGAAAGTATATACACGGGATCAGGATAAGGCGGTCAGCCCCGAGGAGACTGTTGCAAGGGTCAAGAAACTGCTGGAGGAAAAATGCTGCGGTGTGCTCAAATGCACGAGGAAGGTTGATACCGGCCGCCTTGGTATTCCAGTATTTATCAGCGAATGTGGAGATGTTGCCCGTGATGTGATGCCTACCCGCAAGCAGATGGGCAAAGGAGCCTCGGTTATTCAGGCCGAAGCATCGGCCCTGATGGAACTTGTGGAGCGCTTCAGCTTTTTCAGCTTCTGGAACACTCCAGAGAATTTCACCCTTGCAACCTACAGCGAGGCTGAGGAACTCTGGCCCGGTCGGGTCATCTCAATTGAGAAGCTTCTACAGTCCGTCGGTGAGGACATGGAACCTGCAAAGGCCCGTGTGATTCTTGATCTTGTTCGCTGGCATTTTCATCCCGCGTTGAATGTTCACACCGGTGAGACAGAGTATGTCCCCTTGGATTGGTTTAAGATTCTTAACGAATTCAATGGTTCTTCCGCAGGGAATACGCCAGAAGAGTCCGTGCTGCAGGGTGGCAGTGAGCTGGTTGAGCGTCACGTGTGTGCTGTAATTGACCGCGAACGTCCTGAGCCTCCGGTTATTGATCCTTCGTCATGTGATGACGAAGTGCTGGCCGGTCTGTGTAAGTGCTTTGATGATAACGGCATCAAGTACATTATCAATGATTTTTCCTTCGGCATGCCCCTGCCTACCGTGGCAGTGACCGCCTGGGATCCCTCAACATTTCCCGGAATGAGTGAAATCGTATTCACTGCCGGAACTTCTGCATCTCCCTGCAAAGCTGCTGTGCGTGCCTTTACTGAAGTTGCGCAGCTTGCCGGTGATTTTGAAACCGGAAGGGTCTATGAGGCTTCTGGGCTGCCCAAGTTTACCGAGATTGAACAGACCGGGTGGCTTGCCGCAGGTGAATGCGTCAATCTGAAGAATCTTCCTTCGGTCGAGCAGCATGATATCTATGATGAACTGAAGGCGTTTGCGGCTGGACTGGAGGATAGAGGGTACACCCTTTACACCGTCGATACCACCCATCCTGAGTTGGGTGTTCCCGCAAACTATAGCTTCGTTCCAGGCTTTCAGTTCCGTGAGCGTACCCCGCATGCCAGCCTGGGGTTGTTTGTAGGCCGAATCCTATCTGAGAAGGTTGCACTCGACATTGCCGGAGAGGGGCTGGATGTTATCTCGGATATTTACGGTGATCCTTATTTCATTCCTTTCTTTGAAGGTATGCTTGCCCTGCGCGGCGGGGATACTTCCCGGGCTGTGGACATGTTTGCCATTGCCGTGGAGATGCAGCCTGCGGATGAAGAAAAGGCTCTTTCCTCCTTTTATACGGCGTATTCGCTGTCGCTTGAGGAGCGTTGGTCAGAAACCGTTCCTTATCTGGATAAGGCCATCGAGCTGGACGATGAGGCCAAGGAGTACTTCAACCTGCGTGGAGTCGCCCGGTTCAAGGCGAAGGACTATCAGGCTGCTGCGGAGGATTTCAAATCTGCGCTTGCGCTGGACAGCGGGTCTGCTTCCGATCTTGCAAACCTGGGGTTGTGCCACAAGTTTATGGGAGATGATGACGAGGCTATCGAATATCTGAGTACGGCTCTCGAACTTGACCCGTCTCTTGAGTATGCACACACCCACCTGCAGGAGCTTCTTGATAAATAAAAAACCGTTTTTATAGGGTTCTTTTCAAGAACTCATTGACAAGAAAGCGGTTTAAATATTATCGCATTATAAGCAAAACGCACAGGGGTTTTGCTCTGAAAAAGTCATGAAACAGCGGATCGCTGTTTTTGGATATGGCAGGTTCGACAAGGTCGATACCTAAAGTTAAAATACATATATTCCTAAGGAGTATTATTATGGCTCTCGTAGAATTTCAGGGCAAAAGCTTTGATGTTGATGAGGACGGCTTCCTTCTGAAGTTTGAAGATTGGTGCCCCGAGTGGGTTGACTTCGTTAAAGAAAGCGAAGGCATCAAAGATCTGAACGAAGAACACCAGAAAGTTATCGACTTCCTGCAGGACTACTACAAGAAGAACGGTATCGCTCCCATGGTGCGCATCCTCTCTAAAGTAACTGGTTACAAACTGAAGCACATCTACGAACTGTTCCCCTCCGGTCCCGGTAAAGGAGCATGTAAGATGGCTGGTCTGCCCAAGCCCACCGGCTGCGTATAGTACCAGACAGCTTTCAGAATATTCAGGCGGGATCCTCGCGGTCCCGCCTTTTTTGTTCACATATGTAGGCGACTGATAAAGGTCCGGTTACTATAAAGGAATGGGGATGGTAACTGGTAACGGCCCGGTAGTCGAATCTTTAGCAGGCGTCTGCTGTCGATGTCCAGGCGACTTGACGTACGTTGGGTCTGCCTGTTAATGTAATGCACTAAAAAATGAGAAACAGACCAAATAACCCTTGCATATTCTTTTGCGCGGGGGTATTGGGCGTTGTTTTCACGGTTAACAAAGACAGGAGAAAGTCATGAAAAAAGATATCCATCCTAAAATTTATAAGGCTACTGTTCGTTGCCACTGCGGTTACGAATCTGAACTTTATTCCACCATCGGTGAAGAGGTAAGCACTGAAATTTGTTCCAACTGCCATCCTTTCTACACCGGAAAGCAGCGCTTCGTTGATACCGCTGGTCGTATCGATCGCTTCAAGAAGAAATTCGGTAATTTCAGCGCAGCTGCTCAAGTTAAGGGCAACTAGCTCATCTTTCTGCGGTTTCGCCGCATGAACATGCCTCTGCCGTATTGTTGCGGCAGAGGCATGTTGTTTTTCTATCTAATATAAAAAGTCCTGCATCGTTGTCGGGTGGGGCGCTCTTAAATCCCTCCCGCTGTAGATCGGGATAATTATTGTCTTGTTCAGCCTTGCCTGCCTGCTTGAAGTGATTATCCTATCGAGAATCAGTACTATTTTATTTCGGGGCAGCTGCCCTGATCAAGCGAGGAAACGGATTTGAAATCATCTCTGCTCATGTCAGCCGCCAAGACAGTCGGCGGTCAGGCTGTTATCGAAGGCGTTATGATGCGCGCAAAGGACAATCTGGCCATTGCCGTACGTCGTCCCGACGGTGAAATCACCGTCGAACTCCGCCCCTGGTTCTCAATGACTCCAGAATTCATGAAGAAACCGTTTTTGCGCGGGTTTCCTATTTTCATGGAAACCATGGTAAACGGCGTAAAAGCTCTCAACTATTCCGCCACACAGGCTCTTGACGAGGAAGAAGACGGAGAACTTACGAGTTTCCACCTTATCCTTACCATGGTGATAGCCCTGGGTGCAGCTCTTGGGCTTTTTGTGGTCCTTCCACACTTTTTTTCGGTTGCAATGAAGTGGTGGGGTGTTTCCGGTGACGTTGACTCCTTGAGTTTCCACATCTGGGACGGCTTCTTCAAAATGGTCATGTTCCTTGGGTATATCGTATCCATTTCCCTCATCCCGGATATCAAGCGTGTTTTCCAGTACCATGGCGCCGAGCATAAGGTTATCTGGGCATATGAAACCGGTGGAGATCTGGAAGCCTGCAGGATAAAGAATTTCAGCAGACTGCATCCCAGGTGCGGAACAGCGTTCCTGCTTTTCGTTCTGGTTGTGAGTATTCTGCTTTTTACTGTGCTGGTTCCCATGGTCGTCGCAATCTGGGCACCTGAAAGTTTTGTTTTAAAACACTTATATATAGTAGGCATCAAGCTGCTTCTCATGGCTCCCGTCAGTGCGGTGGCTTATGAGATGATCAAGGCTTCCGGTAAGTACGAGAACAGCCCGGTCTGCAAGGTGATGTGCCTGCCCGGTCTCGGTATGCAGTACCTGACCACTCGCGAGCCTGATGAGCAGCAGATTGAAGTTGCCCTTGCAGCCCTTAACAAAGCTGTGGCGGCCGGATCATCAGACGCAGACGGAGGACATTGCTAATGTTTGCCAAGCTTGAAGATATTGAACGTTCCTTTATGGATCTGGAGCAGGAGCTCGCAGATCCTGAAGTGTACAATAATCAGGAAAGATATAGAAAAGTGACCATGGCCCACTCAGAAATGGGGGACATTGTCGCTGCTTTCCGTGAATACAAGAAGCTTTCCGCCGACCTTGAGGACAACAAGGAAATGGCCAAGGATTCCGATCCCGAAATCCGTGAAATGGCTGAAATGGAAATTGCTGAGATTAAAGCCCGTCTGCCCAGGCTTGAAGAAGAACTCAAGCTGCTCCTTCTGCCTAAGGATCCCATGGACGGCAAGAACATTATTCTTGAAATCCGTGCCGGAACAGGTGGTGAAGAGGCCGCTCTGTTTGCTGCCGACCTTTTCCGCATGTATTCCCGTTTTGCAGAGCAGAACGGCTGGCGTGTGGAACTGATGAGTTCCAACCCTACCGGTACCGGTGGTTTCAAGGAAATCATTGCTTCCGTCAGCGGCGCCAACATTTTTTCAAAGATGAAATACGAATCCGGAACACACCGTGTTCAGCGTGTTCCCGCAACTGAAACTCAGGGCAGGATTCATACTTCCGCTGCTACCGTGGCAATCATGCCGGAAGCCGAGGAAGTAGACGTTCAGGTCAGAACCGAAGACCTGCGGGTTGACGTGTTCCGTGCTTCCGGTCCCGGCGGTCAGTCTGTTAACACAACGGACTCAGCAATCCGCATCACTCACCTTCCCACCGGTCTTGTGGTTATCTGTCAGGATGAAAAGTCCCAGCACAAGAACAAGGCCAAGGCCATGAAGGTTCTTTGTTCCCGCCTGCTGCAGGCAGAACAGGACAAGCAGCATGCAGAGCTTGCCGAACAGCGCCGTGCGCAGGTCGGTTCCGGTGACCGTTCCGAGCGTATCCGCACCTACAACTTCCCGCAGGGGAGGGTAACCGATCACCGCATCAACCTGACACTCTACAAGCTTGATGCTGTTATGGAAGGTGATATGGGTGAGCTCGTGGATTCCCTGATCGGCCACTACCAGTCTGAAGCTCTGAAGCGTCAGGCCGAAGACGGCTAGCAGGCTTCCTCTGTTTATCTTAAGATTTGTCAGGCGGGATATTTGTTCAAATATCCCGCCTTTGTTTTATGAATTTCCGGAGGAATATGGTGGAAAACCCGACATTGAAAGAAGTTTTATCAAAGGCTACCGCGTTGCTTAACCAGGCTGGAGTTGATTCTCCGGCTCTTTCAGCTCAGCTTCTTGCAGAAAAGGCTTTCGATCTTGATCGTTTGGGTCTGATCATGGAAATGGGGAGTACTGTTGATCCCGGAAGGATTGGCGAGTTTGAAGCATTGGTGCAGCGGCGGGCCAAAGGAGAGCCTGTTGCATATATCCTAGGGATAAAGGAATTTTTCGGCCTGGATTTCAAGGTCGGTCCAGGTGTCTTGATCCCCCGCCCTGAGACCGAAGAGATGGTTGAAAAGGTCCAGAAGCTATTCTCCGAGAATGATGAATTTCTTTTTGCTGATTTCGGAACAGGCTCGGGAATTCTGGCTGTAACTGTAGCAATATTATTTCCCCGTTCGCGTGGTATTGCCCTTGATTTAAGTCCTGCGGCTCTGCTGATTGCGAAGGATAATGCCCGGATGCACGGTGTTGATAGTCGGATAGTGTTTGTTCAGGCTGATTTTCATGCGCCGGTGCTTGCTGATGGGCAGTTTGATCTTGTTCTGGCCAACCCTCCTTATCTCAGCGAGGCTGAGCTTGATGAGATAAGTCCGGAGGTAGCGGAATTTGAACCTGTTTCCGCGCTAGTCAGCGGAGTTTCCGGGGATGAGGATATCCGTGGAAGTGTGCCGAGAATTGCTGCCGCACTCAAACCCGGTGGAACCGTTTTTATGGAGATAGGATATCTGCAGGGGCGGACAGCGTGTACCCTTTTTGAGTCATGCAAACATTTTGCAGGCAGTGTTGAGCTCATTACCGACCTTTCTGGCCATGACCGAATCGTTGTGGCAAAAAAGAATTGAGTCCTGTTGCGGATTTGCAAAAAAACCACAATGTATGTTTTCAGTTGTTGTAAAAAGACAACTGGTTATGTTTTTTTGTGAAAATGTCCATTGTTAATGTTTATAAAAAACAGCATGTTAGCGCAGTGCGTGTTTGTGGCATATAACTTGCTTATATGTATGCCGAGAAGGAGAGATTATGCTGCAAACTACTATTCATAACACAGTGAGATGCAAGGGGATCGGGTTGCATAGCGGCAAGCAGGTGGAAATCGTGCTGCGCCCCGCTGTTGAAGATACCGGAATTCTTTTTTCGATCCATACCGGGTCAGGGAGTTCATTCATTTCCCCTAATCCTGAGCTTGTGGTCGCAACTGGGCTTGCTACCACCATCGGTAACGGTCAGGATTCTGTTTCCACTGTTGAGCACCTTCTGGCAGCAGTTCGTGGCATGGGCATCGACAACCTGCATATCGAAGTCAGGGGAAACGAACTGCCGATCATGGACGGGAGTGCCGGGCCTTTTGTTTATCTTCTGCGTCAGGCAGGAGTACGTCAGCTGTTAAAGTCGCGCAAGGTCATGGCTGTGAAGAAGTCAATCAACTTTGAACAGGACGGGAAATACGTGCGCGCGTTTCCTCATGACGGTTTTGCAGTTGATTACACAATTGATTTTGCTCATCCTCAGATCGGCACACAGACTCTTTCTCTGGAAATCACTCCCGATGTATTCATGGAAGAGCTTGCTAAAGCCAGAACTTTCGGTTTCCTCAAGGAAGTCGAATATCTGCACGCCAACGGTCTTGCCCTTGGCGGATCTCTGGATAATGCCGTTGTTCTGGATGAGTACGGGGTTCTCAATGAGGGCGGACTGCGTTTCGTAGATGAATTCGTAAGGCATAAGATTCTTGATTTCGTCGGAGACATGGCCGTGCTTGATCTGCCGCTTCAGGGACGTTTTGAAGTCTTTGCTTCAGGGCACGCCCTTAATAATTCTTTCCTTAGATATCTCCATGCAAATGCAGCAGACTATCTTGAAGAACGTAATCTTGCTCCTGTTGCTGGAAAAGTTCAGGAAAAAGTTTATGTGCCGGAAGCCCCCTCTGCTGTTCCTTCCCCAGCATAAGTTGAATCGATCTTTAATCAATTCCGGCCCGCCTTACGGCGGGCTTTTTTTATGTCAAAAGAACATTTCGCAAGCATGCCAAGTCTTACACGGGCTTGACTCCGTCTGCTTACAGGGTAAATATAATCGGCAGTCAGAGCTGCATTTTATGGGTGTTGTTCATGACTTGAGGAATTTAATCAGGTTTTATCCATGCGGTGTTATATACTTTTCAGCTTTGACCATATTTTTTTTAGGAGTAGTTCATGTTCCGGTCCATCAGTACCAGAATTTCATATATTGTAGCCTTGGTAGTCGCTGTATCCTCCATTGTGACAATGATCTTTATCAGTACATCCCTAAAAGAAGATGTCACCTCCGCTCAGGGCCGGACAGCGCGCAATACCATTCGAATGGCTGTCCTTTACCTGCAGGAAGGGCAGCAGGCGATTGAAAGATACAGGGAACATGCATTCAATGACCGCAAACAGGCAATAAAGGATGCCATGGACATCTTCATTGCGCAGCTTGATTCCTTGTACGACCTTTATAAATCCGGGAAACTATCGGAAAGCGAGGCAAAGGAGGCGGCCTACAGACTTGCACGTGACACTCGCTATTTCAATAATGACTACTTTTTTATTTATACTGAAGACCTTCATACTCTTGCTCATCCTGATCGCTCGATTGAGGGACGTAGCCTTTACAACACTACAGATAAAAAAGGGTATGCTTTCGGTCCTGATATGGTGCGCAAAGCAACCAAGGAGGGCGGGGGGTACATCAATATGTGGTGGACCCGCCTGGGTAATCCGACACCGGTACCCAAGATTTTGTTTATGAAAGGGTATCCACGGTGGAAGTGGATTATCGGTACCGGTGCATATGTAGATGATATTGAAGCCTCGGTTGAAAAACAGAAGCTGGGACTGATTGAAGACCTGCGCAAAGGGTTTGCCAAGATCAGAATTTCTGAGACCGGTCGTCTTTTTGTGTTTGATGACAGCAAGAAAGTACTTGTTCCACCGGTTGGTGCCGGGCAGGATTTTGGTCAGACTATAAATCTTGATACCGGGAAAACAGTTGTCCACGACCTGAAGGAAATAGGTAAGCTTGGTGAGTGGCATATGGATTACCGGACACGCGGAAGCGAGGGAATCGAAGTGGCCCGGCAGGCCTATGTGCAATACTTCGCGCCTCTTGGATGGTACGTGGCTTCCACTGTTCCGCTGAAGGAAATCCATTCTCCGGTTGTTGATCTGATTGCAAAACAGGCTGTTATCAGCTTTGCTATTCTCGTCCTGACTATCTGTGTGATCTATTATCTCATCAGGCGTATCTGCCAGCCTATCCGCAGTGTATCAAGTGCAGCGTTCCATGTTTCCAGAGGTGATCTGCGCGAGGCCCGCAAGATTTTCTCCACTGCGACCGACAAAGGACATCTCAAACAGGTTGTTGCTTCATTCGGCACTGAAGAGGAGAACAGGTTTGACGAGGTCGATAATCTGGTCAAATCCATTCATACAATGTTGCAGACACTGAACTCCCTTGTCAGTCAGGTGCAAAGGTCCGGTGACGATGTCACCGGCTCGGCCTTTAAGCTCGGCACGGCAATCAATCAGCTTGAAGCTGCCGTTGAAAATCAGGCCGCAGCCACTCAGGAGCTTGGCAGCACTTCGAGGGAAATTTCCGCGACTTCGCAGGAATTGGCCCGCACCATGAATGATTCCACTCTTGTTGCCGTCTCCACAGGGGAGCTTGCCGCACAGGCCTTGCGGGACATAAGCATGATGGAAATGACCATGGACGCCATGCGGGATGCATCTGGAGGTATTTTCAGTAAACTCTCGGTTATAAACTCCAAGGCAGCCAACATCAGCAAGGTGGTGACATCTATCTCCAAGATTTCGGAGCAGATCAACCTGCTTTCTCTGAATGCTGCGATAGAAGCCGAAAAAGCCGGAGAGTTCGGTCAGGGTTTTTCCGTTGTTGCCCGCGAAATTCGAAAACTTGCCGACCAGACGGCTATGTCCACCCTTGATGTGGAAAAGATCGTGACGGAGATGCTGTCGGCTGTGTCATCCGGTGTTATGGAAATGGACAAGTTCAGGCAGCAGGTGGAAAGCGGAGTCAGCAATGTGGATGCTCTTGGCGGTGGCATTTCGGGTGTCGTTAATCAGGTACGCTCTCTGACACCCCAGTTTGAGGCGGTAAACGAAGGAATGCAGAACCAGAGTGAAGGAGCTGCCCAGATCAGTTCAGCTATCATCCAGCTTTCGGAGACATCAATACAGACCAAAGATGCACTGGTTGAGTTTATATCCATTACCGAGCAGCTGTCGCGGGCAGTAACCATGCTGGAAGCCGAAGTTGCGGCGTTTCAGGTGGATAAGGACTAAAACGTGCGCATTTCACGATACGGCGGACAGCAGTTTCAATCCGGCGGAGGCGGGGCTTCCGAGCGGTCAGCGAAGTTCCGCAAGAAGTTCAAGGCCGGGGAGGTAATCCAGGGTATTCTGCTGAAATGGGAGCAGCCCAAGCTGGGGTGGGTGCAGATTGATGACCTGCTTTTGCTGGCCAACGTCATGACTTCGCCAATGATTGGGGATGTGCTTACCTTTGTTGTTCAGCAGCTCTATCCGGACATAATCCTGAAAGAAGTCGGGCCTGATGATTTCAATTCCATGGGGGAATATATCAACCCAACTGACGTGACCAGAACATTTGTACGTTGTCGTTCGGCATTTCAGTCTCGCGGGCGAGATCTTCTTGAGCTCCTAAGTGAAGGTGGCGGGCTGGACGCTTCAGGACGTCTTAACCGTATGCTGGATCTGTTCAGGGCCGAACCGGAAATAGGGGCACTTTTTTTCGAAACCCTGAAGGCCGCAGCTGATTTGAATTCCATTTTGAAAGCATCAAGGCTTTATTACATGCCCTGGCTCATTCCGAGTGGTTTGAATCATGAGATAGTACTCAAAATTAAAGAACCCACCAATCGTGAGGGTTCATTTTACGAGCTGCTTTTTGCTGTGGATCTGCCTCCGGCTGTTCCGGTCAGGCTCAGGATGATGTACAGGAAACCGCAATGCGGGTTTAAACTGCTTGCAGATGATCGCAATTTAGGGACATTACTCGGGGTTAATTTCAAGCATGCCTTTTCGGAATTTCTGGGGGTTGAAAGGATTCCGCAACAATGTGCAGGAGGATTTCTTGCCGAACTGCTTTCTGGATAATTTATCTTAGAAAATTTTAAGTGTGCTGATCTATGATCAGTTCGACTTCTTCAATTGTCAGTCCGGTTGCTTTTGCCAGACGGCTTACAGGCTTGCCTTCTTTATGTCCGGTAAGGATAATCTGACGCAGGAACTGCGGGGAACGCGAAAATTCCTCGGCCTGCGCAAGAATCTTCTTCAGTTTTCTGGTTTTCTGGTCGAGCTGCATGTCAAGCCGGGCCAGTTCTTCCTGACGTTCTTCAAATGTATTCATCAGTTCTGTTTCAAGCTGGGCATTAAAATGGAGTTTATTAATGAATTCCTGCTGCTTGGATTGCAGCTGGGTAACAAGTTCTTCGGATTTTTTGAGCCTCAGAAAGAAGAATATTATTGCAGCAAGCAGGATTATTTCAGTGATGGAAAAGAAAACTAAAAGAAATACAGTCATTTTTTACAAGTTCCGAGAGAAAATGGTTGGTTATTGAACTGACGGTATTCTGCATTGTTTGAAGAGTTTGGGCAACACGCAAAAGAACTAAATTTTTACGTTGATAATGTTGCCGGACCATGGGGATGGCTTGGTTATCTTTTCTTCGACTTCCGGTTCCGGAGCCTTCTTCTTTCTTCTGCGGGAAGAGGCATGCTGCTGCGGGTTGCCGCCGCCTTCATCCTGAATAGAGGCCGAGCCGTCGTCCTTCTCAATATGCTGGATCTGCTTCTGGGCGTCCTTGTTCTTTTCCTGCTCGGCAGGGTTGATCATGAGGGTCTGCTGCATCTGTGACTTTGTCAGTTCTGCATTGGATATCTGCTGGACATTTGCCAGTTGAGAAATCATCAGGGGCAGATCCACAGGACCGGGCATGTTTACCTCACAAGATATTCCTCAAAGAGGATTTCGTCGAACTGACCGGCTACGATATACTGGTTGATTACCATAAGCAGGTCTTTCTTAAGGGTCTCTACATTTTTCTTATCGGACAGAAACTGCAGATCTTTATTTTTGAGGTAAAAATATACCGCATCGCGAAGGATGAGGGTTTTGCGACCATATTCGGCAACAACCAGCGGATCGGTCGTTGTCATGGCAAACCGGGCTATCAGGAAGCGGACATTGTTTTTTTTATCCTTCTGTTCAACCCAGAAGGGGTCCATGCGCAACAAGGTAACACCGGGTTCTTCCGGCGGAGGCGGGGCTTCTTCCTGAGGGATTGTGGCCGGAAGTTCTTCGGTAGTTTCTTCTGCTACCGGTTCCTTGACCGGAGGCGGAGGGGCGTCAGTAAAAAGGAAAAGTTTGACCAGTATTGCGGCAAGCAGGAGGATAATGACTCCTATGCCGCTGAAAATTATGAGCTTGCTCTTTGATTTCTTTTTTTCCGGAACAACTTCAACAGGTGCAAGTTCTTCCGGTTCCCGTTCGGGGACCTCTTCCTCTTCTTCCTCGTCTTCAAGGAAAGGGGCATCATCAAGGTCGAGTTCAACCTTCTGGGCAGCCTTGTTGACTGTTGCCGGAGAGGTCGATTCCTCCTCGGAATCATCAATATCACTAACCGCGAGGAAGATCATTCATGAACCTTATGATGGCTGTCCGGGCAGGCTGTCTCCATCCTGCATGCTCATGGAATAAGAGGTGTTCTGAACAGGCGGACGTGATCGCACGTCCGCCTGCATGAAATCTATTCAAAAATTTTGTTGATTTTCTGTCCGAGGGTGTCAGGAGTGAAAGGCTTTACAATGTAGTTGGAAACCTTGGCCTGTACTGCCTCGATGATGTTTTCCTGCTGTGCTTCAGCAGTAACCATCAGGAAGGGGATGTCTGCAAATTCTTCACTGGCCCTTACTTTGCGCAGGAGTTCTATACCGGTCATCTGGGGCATGTTCCAGTCGGACACGATGAATTTGATACTGTCATCCTTGTTGAGGGTTTCCCATGCAGTGGTTCCGTCATCAGCTTCCACGATGTTGGTGAAGCCGATCTGGCGCAGGATGTTTTTAATGATACGACGCATGGTTGCGAAGTCATCCACAACAAGAACTTTCATAGAGTAATCAATGGCCATTTATTTCTCCTTAAGGTTCCGAAGGATATTTGTCTTGGAACATTTGTCTTAATTTTTTAAGGGCTTGTGAGTGCAATTGCGAGACTCTGCCTTCGGTGATTTCCATTACTTCAGAGGTTTCCTTCATATTAAGTTCCTCACCGTAATAGAGGGATAATACCAGTTTTTCCCTTGGCGTCAAATTATCAATCAGATCAGCCACCTTGTCCACTGTTTCCTGAAACAGGGCCGAGTGAAAGGGCTCATTGTCCAGCTCGGAATCCCGGTTGCTTGGGATGTTGTCATTAAAGGCGTCGATATTTATACAGAGCTGGTTTTGAAGTGCTTCCAGACCCTGCTGAACATCTTTGGCAGAAAGACCGGTGGCTTCTTCTATCTGGGCACTTGTGGGCCTTTGGCCTGTTTCGTGCTCAAGGTCTCTTATGCAGCTTTCGATTGTTTTGACTTTCTGACGCAGGCCGCGCGAAAACCAGTCCATACGCCTGAGTTCATCAAGCATGGCTCCTTTGATACGGTTTTCCGCGTATGTTTCGAACTTGATATTAAAATCGGGGCGAAATTTGCCAAGCGATTCCACCAGTCCCAGACTTCCGGCACTGATAAGCTCTCCTAGCTCCACGTTCTGTGGGAGCTTGGATTTCATTCTTAAGGCGATGATACGGATTTTTGGGGAATAGTGCCGTACAATCGCCTCCTGATCTGATGGCGAAAAATCTTTCCAGCTTGTAGTCCCGGACTCAAGATTAAGCCACGGACTGTTCCTGGAAGAGGAGTTTTTTCCAGAAGAACTTGATATTTCCATCTAGCTCGGACGTCGCTTTCCATTTGGTTATTTTTTTTGCCGCTTCGGCAATCTGGATGCAGGCCGGGCTGGACGGAGCTACCTTGCAAAGAGGAGTCTGTCTTATGACAGCCTGCCGCATATTCGGGTCGCGGGGGATTACCCCGACCAGGTCCAGCGAAACACCGCTCAGGAAGTGGTCACAGGCCATGTAGAGTTTTTTGAAAACGTCTTTGGCCGATTTCATGTCCGGAGCCATGTTGACCAGAATTCTGAACTTGTCCACGCCGTGATGAAGTTTCATGACTTTGATCAGGGCATAGGCATCGGTCAGAGAGGTCGGTTCAGGGGTCAGGACCAGAAGTCGTTCCTGCACTGCCAGATTGAAGTAGAGAACATTGTCATTGATTCCGGCACCGGTATCAACAATCAGGTAATCAATTTCTTCTTCAAGATGGTCCATGGCTTCAAGGAGGTCAAGTTTTTGACCTGTATCGAGAGAAACCATGTCACTCACACCTGAGGAAGCAGGGAGGATGTCAAATCCGTATTCTGTTCTGTGCAGAACTTCCCTGATTCCGGTTCCTTCGTGGAACAGGTGAAAGAGGTTGTACTTGGGGGCAATGCCGAGGAGAACATCCACGTTTGCCAGACCAAGGTCTGCGTCCAGCAGCACCACCTTCTTGCCCATGCGGCTTAAGTTGTAGGCCAGATTGACTGAAATGTTGGTCTTGCCCACTCCTCCCTTTCCGGAGGTTACTGAGAATACCATGGGAAGATTGGAATTCATTGTATCACCCTGTTCTTATTTATCTCTACTGTTTACGTTGCCTGCGATATTTATGCAACGAGTAATGAGCCTTAATTTCTATTTGAAAATCTGAAAACATGCTGCCGGGGGTGCCTAGACCGCCTTGGCGAGCAGGTTCTTTTCCTCGGTCGGAAGCTGGTGCTTGAATACCAGTCGCCAGAAATCTTTTTCACATGCCGGTTTCATACTGTTTCTTAAGCCGGAGCCGTATGACAGCAGTGATACCGGCAGGCCGCTTTCGTAAGCTGTATTGACCAGAGCACCGTAGTTGCAGGCCTCGTCAAGCTTGGTCCAGATCAGGCTCTTGAGCTTGGCTGAGCTGTATTTTTTCAGGAATGCGCAGTATTGAGCCGGTGCGTAGTAGGGGTTCAGAACTAGATGGACTGCCAGGTCGCAGGGACCGTTCATCCCGCAGGCGGAAAGCCATCCATCCAGCTCCGTGCCGTTGGGCAGTCCGGGTAGGTCGATGAAGACCTTGTCAAAATTCTGGCTTTCTCCGATGAGCCTTGCGAAATCTTCTCTGGTTCCCAGTTCCCGGAAATCCAGTCCTGAAAGATCGGCGTAATGACGCAGAACCAGTCGGCCTTTGCCCTGTCCCTGATCGGCAGAGGCCAGACAGATGCGGGCTGTCGGGTTCTCTTTCTTTTCTTTAAGGGCCAGGCGGATGATTGTGGAGGTCTTGCCTGCTCCGTGAGGTCCGGCAAGGGCATGAAACTTCTCTTTCCAGATGGAGCTTTCCAGCGGGCGAACCGGAACAATCTTTTCCAGTTCAGGGAGTATGGCTTTGGACTTGTTGCCGCGAAGCTGTTGGAAAAGGTCGAGGATAACCCTGCTCTCAACTCCTTCACGTTCGAGGTATTCGAGGGCCAGTCTCTGGCGCGGGGCCAGCAGGTTCAGGTTCATCTGCGGCTTCAGAAGAGCCATCATGTGTCCCTTGATCTGGTTCCATTCCTGGTTCCAGTCAGGGATGCTGTTCATTGCATCATCAATGACTGCATCCCGTGTGGCACGCTTTTGGACCGGTTCTTCCTGCTTGTCGACGCCGACCATGATCTCGTGGATCCTGCGTCCGTTCTCCTCGCATGTCTTGTTGCTGAGGATTACCGCATCGTCCCCGAACTCTGCCTTGATCTCTGCGAAGACCGCCGCCGTGCTGCTTCCTCTGAATGTCTTTACCCGCATAATTACAACCTTTTCCGATCTCTACTGGTTTAGATCTCCACGACTCCTGCAGACATGATTCGCACACTGGCGGGAATCTCGGCCTGCGATATTACTGGAACAGTAGGCAAGAAGCGTACCAACAGTTGTGCCAGGTGGCTTCGCAGCTGAGGAGCGCAGAGCATAACCGGCTGGCCGTCAGTATTCAGTACATTCTCAGCTGCAGTGTTGATGCTCCTGATGATCTGCTGTGCGGAGCCGGGGTCCAGAGCCAGGAAGGCACCGCCGTCAGCAGCCCTGAGGGCCTCATTGAGCTTGGCATCCGCAGTGGGCCCGAAGGTCAGGATGGGCAGACTGCCGTCACTGGCCAGGTAGGGCTTGATGATGGTTCTGCTCATGTGTGACCGCACATACTCGGTGAGCTGGTTCGGGTCGTGGATGGACGGCCCGTAGTCTGCCAGTGCCTCGACGATGGTCAGCAGGTCACGGATGGAGACGTTTTCGCGAACGAGGTTCTGCAGGACCTTCTGAACGGTTCCCAGAGACAGGATGTTGGGTACCAGATCCTCAACAGCCTTGGGAGCACGCTTGGAAAGGTTATCCAGCAGTTCCTGGGTTTCCTGCCTTCCGAGAAATTCACCGAGGTTGCGGCGGAATACTTCGGTAAGGTGGGTGGCAATAACAGTTGAGGGGTCGACAACTGTGTAGCCTGCGAGCATGGCCTCTTCCTTCTGGGTGTCGGGAATCCAGACAGCCGGGAGATTGAAGGCGGGCTCGACGGTTTCAATACCCTTGATGCGGTGTCTCGCATCTCCGGGATCCATGGCGAGCTGATGGTCAATAAGAATTTCCGCGGAAGCCATGACATTACCTTTCACCAGTACGCGGTATTCGCCGGGCTTGAGCTGCAGGTTGTCACGCAGGTGCAGCGACGGAATAATGACGCCCATGTCCAGTGCGAACTGGCGGCGGATGGAACGGATTCTTGACAGCAGGTTGCCGCTCTGTTCCTCGTCCACCAGCGGGATAAGTCCGTAACCGACTTCCAGCTCCAGTTGATCCAGAGGCAGCAGGGCCTGAACTTCCTCGGGGCTGTCCAGAGAAGGTGCTTCGCTCTTGGCCTTCTGGGTCTTTTCTTCCTGCTTCTTCTGTTCTGCCTCGGTATCACGACCTATACGGGATACTCCGTAAACCAGTCCCGAAAGGCACAGGAAGGGTATTGTGGGCATGCCGGGTACTATTCCGAAGATCAGCAGGATGACGGAAACAAGTTTGAGTGCACGGGAGTGGTAGGTGAGCTGGCCGAGAAATTCCTCGCCCATTTTTGCTTCTGCTGCGGCACGGGAAACAATGATACCGGCCGAGGTGGAAATAATGAGTGACGGGATGGTTGAAACGAGACCATCACCGATGGTCAGCAGGGTGTAAGTGGTGGCTGCGTCCTGCCACGCCATGTTCTTCTGCAGCATGCCGATAAGAATACCGCCGATTATGTTGATCCCGGTGATGATCATGCCGGCGGTTACGTCTCCCTGTACGAACTTGCCGGCACCATCCATAGCTCCGTAGAAGTCTGCTTCACGGCGCAGGTTGGAGCGCTGTTCCTTGGCTTCGTTCTCATCGATGAGTCCGGCGTTGAGGTCGGCTTCAATAGCCATCTGTTTACCGGGCATGGCATCAAGGGTGAATCGTGCGGCTACTTCTGCGATACGTGTGGTACCGGCAACAATAACTGTCTTGTTGAGGATGAACAGAATCATGAAGATAACAATACCGACGAGGTAGTTACCACCGACAACGAATTCACCGAAGCTCTGGATAACCGAACCGGCAGCGGACGTGCCTTCGTCCCCGTGCAGGAGAATGGCTCGCGTGGTGGCAACGTTAAGTGCAAGGCGCAGCAGTGTTGTTACCAGCAGCAGTGAGGGAAATATGGAGAATTCAAGGGGCGACTGCATGAACATGGAGGTAACCAGAATTACCAGCCCCAGCGAAATACTGACGCTGAGCATGAAGTCGATGAACATTGTGGGCAGGGGAATAAGCATGACGAAGAGTATGACTACAACGCCTGCTGCCAGAAGGATATCTCCCTGCTTGGCAAATCTTTCGTAATTTACATTGATGGTCTTGGAATTGGCTCCGGCCATGATTTTGACACCCCTTTATAACGTTGACTGGTGTGGACACCTGATCCGGTTGAAGCACCGTAACTATCTTTTCTTGCGGGAGAATTTGTTCAGCTTCGCAAGAATGGCCGCTACGGCCTGGTAAAGTTCTTCCGGAATTATGTCACCGATCTCAACCTGTTTATACAAGGCCTGTGCCAACGGCTTGTTTTCCCGGATGGGTATGTTGTTTTCCCGAGCAACCTGCTTGATTCGTTCGGCAACATTGTTCATCCCCTTGGCCAGCACCTGCGGGGCCGGAGCGTGCATGGGGTCATATCTCAGGGCAATTGCGTAGTGCGTGGGGTTGGTAATGATAACGTCTGCCTTAGGAACATCCGCCATCATTCGCTGCCGCAGCACTGCCATCATTTTCTGCTTCTGCTGGGCCTTGATCTGGGGATCACCTTCGGCCTGTTTGCGCTCGTCCTTAACTTCATCCTTGGTCATCTTGAGTTCTTCCTGATAGTTCCAGCGCTGGTACCAGAGGTCGGCTATGGCAAGGACGATCATTGGAATCATGGCATAGGTAACCATCTTGTATCCAACCCGCAAAATGAAGATGGCAAGGTTGTGGGCGTCTGAATAGAACAGAGGAATGAAGTTTGCCAGTTCCTGCTTGATTACGATGTAAGGGGCAATGGCTACGATAATCGCTAAAAGGAGACTCTTACCCAGACGAATGAGAGTTTTTATGTCCAGCATCAGGCGTTTTACTCCAGCCATGATGTTGAACATCTTCGAAAATTTTGGTTTGAAAACTTTTGTTGTCCAGAGCTTGCCTACCTGAAGCCGCATAATCAGGTAAGAGATGAAAGCGATGAACAGGAAAAGAGGGAGCAGGATGATTCCCAGTTTTTGTGAGCACCAGAAAAACAGTTCATGTATGGATTTTCTGTCAGCCTGAATAAATATTCCTTTAGTGAAGAACCAGTGGAATATTTCATAGAACTGTTCATAGTACATATCTATAAAGACCCTCAGGCCGATTACTCCGGCAATAAGGGTCATTATCTTGCCCATTTCCTCCCCTTTGGCGACGCTTCCATCTTCCCGGGCCTTTTTTACTCGCTTGGGCGTCGCTTTCTCGGTTTTACTGGGATCTTGAGCCATTCAAGCACCCTCCCTAGTTACCGATCGGAATTTTAGGAGGTGAGCCTGCGTCCATGATCTGGTGCATCAGGCTGGGCAGGCCGGCAACATAGTCTCCGACGTAAAGGGCCAGAATGGAGAAAACCATGCTCAGGAAAAAGAAGCCGACCATAATTTTTAGGGGAAATCCGAGCATCAGAACGTTCATCTGCGGGGCCATTTTGCTGATAAGGGCCAGCGCCAGGTCAACCACGAAAATGGAGGCGATGATGGGAGACGCCACTTTCACCGCAAGGATGAAGAGGTCCTTGGAGATGGTCATTATGAGCGTAGTCAGTTTGGAGGTAATCAATAGCTGCCCCGGAGGAATGAGCTTGAAACTTTCCACCATGGCAGACATCAGGTAGAGGTGTCCGTTAAGGCAGAGGAATACAAGAATGGCGGTCATGTAAAGAAAGTGTGCGGTAACCGCTTCGTTCGTACCCGTCAGGGGATCAAGAACGTTGACCATGGAAAAACCCATCTGGACACCGATGAAGTTGCCGCCTGTCTGGACGGCTGAGAACATGACGTTGACCGCAATCCCCATGACCAGACCGAGTATGAGTTCCCCCATGATCATTATAGCTATGTTCCATGGGCTGGACGGCATCAGGGATCCATCCACATGAATATAGGGCCAGATTGCAAATGCCATGACAAGAGTCAGGGCCCCCTTGACCATGGTCGGAATAGACTGGCCGCCGAAGAATGGTAGTAGAAACAGCACAATACTCACCCTGAACAGGGTAAGGTAGAAGCTCATCAGGTCGGCTGGATTGAAATCGAAAAAGCTCATGCTGTCCTCTTTTCGGCCTGTACTGCAAAAACAGGTCCCATTCCTGAAAAGATTATTATCATCATGCTCAAATTAGGGCAAAGCTTTACAATCGATGTTGGTTATAGAAAGGAGTGCCAAAAAGAAAGGCCCACAGAAAAGTTTCCGCGGGCCTGTTGGAAATCGTTGTGCTTGAAATCAGTTCAGAATGTAGCGCATGGGGTTGACCGGGACATTGCCCAGTCTCACTTCGTAGTGCAGGTGCGGACCTGTTGACCGGCCTGTGTTTCCTGCATATCCGATGAGTTCCCCGCGGGTTACTACCTGTCCTTTCTTTACAATCTGCAGCTTCATGTGAGCATAGCGGGTGGAGATATTGGCTCCGTGATTGATCTTGATCATTTTCCCGTAGCCGCCCTGTGTTCCGACAAAGGAGATTGTTCCCTGTGCAGGAGCGTAGATGGGGGTTCCAAGCGGACAGGAAATATCTATGCCTTTGTGGTATTCCCGTTTGCCGGTGAATGGAGAGCTTCTCCAGCCGAAGGGGGAGGTTACCCAGCCCTCTGCAGGCCAGATGGACGGTGTTGCATCCAGTGCGTCCTGCTTGGAACGCATGGAATGAATAATTTCCTGCTGTCTGACTTCTTCCAGCTTGGCTTCGGTGCTGAGCTGGGCAAGGAAATCATGCATTTTCCGGACAAGCAGCTCCTGTCGGTATAGGGGCAGGTAGTTTTTGGAAAAGTCTGCTCCGGTGGATCCGCCTTTGGGCGCTACGTTCTGTACGTTGCCCTGGTCCAGATTTATCATTACCCGCAGTTTGGAGTCGAAGTTGCGGACCCGGTCCAGATCCTGCGAGATGTTCTGCATTTTTTGGGAAAGTGACAGAAGTTGCGCCTTCTGTTCCTGCACGGCCTTTTCGGCTCGGGCAAGGTTCTTTTCCAGTCCGGAATAGTTCTCGTAGTATTTCCAGAGTATTACGTTGCCACCTGCCAGTCCCGCCACCAGCGCGAAGAGGAAAAAGAAAAACCATCCCCTGAGCTGGAATTTGCGGGCATTGTCGCAAGGGTTTTTGAATATTACTACATGGTATTTTTTGAACAGCATATTTCTCGATAGCCCGGTTTGTTCGTGAAGTTGTAAATTTGTCCCCGATTAACAGGCTTTGTAAATTTGTAGAATTGTTATGTGGTTTTCATATTTAAGTCAAGCTGCCAGCGCCTTAACGCGTTGAATGTGTTGTTTCTGGAGCCCGGGAATTTTTTCCATTCGCCTTCCAGCCACTCGTTTATTTCACTTCGCTTCGTGTTGCTGTTGGAAGGACAGCGGTTGGCCCAGATCGGCAGTTCCCACTGGCGGGCGGCAGATTTAATGTATTTTTTTTCAAGCATCAAGGCCGGGCGTATCATGTGAAGTTTGCCGCCGAAGAAAGGTTCGTTGGCTGAAAGTCCGTCGATGCGCCCGTTCTGAATCATGTTCATATGAAAGTTGGTAACGAGGTCATCGGCTGTGTGGCCCAATGCCAGATGGGAAAGGGAGTACTGTTCGCAAAGTTCAAAGAGTCTTTTGCGTCTGAGTCGGCTGCAGTAAAAGCAGGCGGATTTTTTTTTGTTCTCAGGGCTGTGCGCTCGCGGGCCGAAATCGGTAAGCTCAATGTGGGACGCAACGCCGTTGTCGCGGCACCACTCTGTAAGGGGACGATGGCTGTCCGGTTCAAAACCGGGGTTCACGTGAAGAACCATCATTTCAATGTTGAACGGCATGATGGCCTGCCGGATAAGCATGGTCCTGATCAGTACAAAGCTGTCGACTCCTCCGGAGACCGCAATTCCTATTCTGGAGCCCTCCTGAACCATGTCAGTTTTCTGCATGAGCATGCCTATTGTTGATACGCATTTTTTTTGGGCAAAGCTCAATTTTCCCCATTTTGCCATTGTAATTAACTCCGTATGATTTCAATAAATGTCTGGAAAAAATCGGGTTTATAATATAATTTGACTATAAATCCGGATGTCGGGAATATCCGACTGAATAGATCGGGTATATTGCCTTAAAATATGTTGACGCGCAAGGAAATATTGTTTATTTTAATAAATTGCTCCATTGATGAATAAAGTTGCGAGTTTATAAATCCCAAGGTGCTGTCCGTGCTTAAAAGGTTCTTGATTTTTCTGGCTCTGGCCCTGATTCTCTGCGGAGCCTTTTATTATAGTTCGCCTGAAAAGCCCCTGGAACGCGATGAGCCTGTCTGGCCTGTGGTTGATGTCACGAAGGTAGACAGGATTGATGTGTGTGTTTCCGGTACGGATTGCTATTCTCTCGTACGCAGAACGGATGGCTGGGACGTTGTTCAAAGCGGCTGGACATTTAAACCCGAGGCTGATTCAGGTCGCGTAGAAGGGCTGCTGTCCGTGCTTGGGCAGGGTAAGGCCTTGCGTTATCTTGGCCGGGTTCCAACCGGGCATGCCGTTGAATACGGCCTGGAGTCTCCGAAAGTGCGAATTGCAACCGGAGGCGGGCAGGAGCTGTCCATGAGTGTAGGGGCACAGAGTCCTTCCGGTGAAGGTTTTTTTGCCTTAAATTCAAAAGAAACGGGTGATCTCTTTCTGCTGCCACAGGAATTTGTCCGGCAGTGTGAGTTCCCTGCGGATTATTACTACAACCTCTTTTTGCTCCGAGGCAACCCGGAGCAGATTTCTTCGATTTCTCTGGGCAGGGGAGGCTCTTTCCTGTGGACTCTGGGTCGTGTTGACGGTGAGTTCCAGTTTGTGTTTCCGGCGCCTCTCAGCGGCAAGTCTGCCAGCGGTGGCGATGTTGCGCTCCTGTTTCATTCGCTGCTGGAAACTCCCGCCAAAGGGGTTGTCAGGAGCGATGAATACGATAGGGGAGCGCTTGCCTTAAGTATAGAAGTTGTCTTCGCCGGCAAACACGCAGAGAAAATTGAGATTAGTGAAATTAAAGGGAACGGAGATTTTTTCCTGGCCAATTCGACCATGTGCAAGGGAAACTTCATCCTGACCAAGGAACATTTTGAGCAGCTGAATAAGAAAGCTTTTCAGATGCGCCAACGGAACGTCCTTTCTCTGGAAACTGGAAAGGTCGGTTCCATGCTTGTTTTGCAGGGCAATCAGACATTCAAGGGTCTGAAGTCCGACAAGACCTGGATTAATTTTGAGGATAAAAAGCCGCTCCTTGGTATTGACATGTCCTTGTGGCGACTTAATGAATTAAAATTCGAGGCGGAACCGGTTTTGAGCCTTCCGGATAAATCCGAAAAGGCGATGGAGCTCGAGTTGATGGATGGAAGCGGGGAGAGCCTTGTAAGGGTTTCCTTCTTTTCCGATCCCGGACTCCCGGCCGGACAATGCTGGCTCTCGCTTGGCGATGGCAATGGATACTATCCTGTTTCCAACAAATTGCTTGAAGACCTGCAGGGACAGATTCCTCTCAGAAAATAGCCGGGACACCGGTAAAACCATTGTGTTGGAGATAATATGGCAAGAATCACGGTAGAAGATTGTCTGGCAGAAGTCGGTAACAGATTCCTTATTGTCCAGATGGCCATTAAAAGAGTGAAGCAGTACCGCGAAGGGTACAGCCCTCTCATCGAATCCAAAAACAAAGAAATCGTAACCGCTCTCAGGGAAATCGCAGCCAGCAAGGTTCTCCCGGAGAGCTATCACACGGCTACAGGAAAAAAACCCGGTAGTGAATAAGTCATGTCCAAACGTTGTTATTACGAAGTATTAGAAGTTTCCAGAGAAGCGCAGGACGGGGAAATTAAAAGGGCCTATCGCAAGAAGGCCATGGAATTTCACCCGGACCGCAATCCTGGCGATTCTGAAGCCGAAGATAAATTCAAGGAAGCTGCGGAAGCCTATGAGGTTTTACGTGATCCCGAAAAGAGATCCCGTTATGACCGTTACGGCCATGCCGGAATGAACGGCGGGTACGGCGGATTCCAGTCTTCTGAAGATATTTTCGGTGCTTTCGGCGATATTTTCGGTGATATTTTCGGATTCGGCGGCCGCAGTGCAAATCGCATGCAGGCAGGATCAGACCTGCGTTACAACCTGACTGTATCATTCCGTGATGCAGCCAAGGGCACAGAGGTCGAGCTGAATATTCCTGTCACGGATACCTGCGATACCTGCGGAGGCAGCGGTTCCGCTCCTGGAACTACTCCTGAGACATGTTCCCACTGTGGGGGACGCGGTTCCATTGAACAGACGCAGGGCTTTTTCAGGATTTCCGTTCCCTGCCCGGCATGTAACGGCAAGGGCAAGGTCATCACCAAGCCCTGTTCCGAGTGTCGCGGTGCGGGGTATGTTCGTAAACAGAAAAATCTTAACGTGCGGATTCCTGCAGGGGTGGATAACGGTTCCCGTCTGCGGCTTCGCGGTGAGGGGGAAGCCGGACTTAACGGCGGACCTCACGGCGACCTGTACGTTGTAATAACCGTGGAGCCGGATAAGGTCTTCAGACGTCAGGGACAGGATCTGGTCCTGACAACTGAAGTTACCTTTGTTCAAGCCGCCCTTGGTCACAAGATTGAGATTCCTACTCTGGATGATCCCGTTGAAATGGATGTTCCCAAAGGAACCCAGTCAGGAGAAGTCTTCCAGTTGCGAGGTCTCGGCATGCCTTACCTCGGCAGCAGCCACAAGGGTGACCTGCTTGTTGAAGTCAAGGTTGTGACTCCCACCGGACTGAACAGCAGGCAGGAAGAGCTTCTTCGTGAATTTGCGGCTCTTGATGAAGAGAAGCCCATGAAGAAGGTTAAAAAGCTTTTCAAGAAAGCCAAAGACAAAGTGATGGGTGAGTAGTATGAGCGAGTTTTCCCACATTGATGCCAACGGCAATGCCGTTATGGTGGACGTGGCCGCCAAGGTCGATACAGTTCGCAAGGCCATAGCCAGAGGCAAGGTCATTCTTAATGAGAAGACCTTCAGAATGCTGCAGCAGCAGGCCCTTCCTAAAGGAGATGCTCTTGCAGCAGCCAAGCTGGCAGGTATCATGGGGGCAAAGGAGACTCATCGTCTTATCCCGCTCTGTCATCCTATTGCACTCAGCTATGTTGATGTTCGTTTTGCCGTCAATGAAGCGGATTTTACCATCGGCATTGAGGCCGAGGCCCGCTGTACCGGCAAGACCGGAGTAGAAATGGAAGCACTTATTGCGGTCCAGATCGCAGCGGCTACAATTTACGATATGTGCAAGGCCGTGCAGAAGGACGTAATCATTTCAGATTGCCGACTCGTGTATAAGGAAGGCGGCAAGTCCGGAGTGTTTAAGGCCGAGTAAGGGGACTTTGACTTAAGGACAGGATCTTGCTGAAAATGTCCGAACCTTCAAGATGCATTGCAGTCTTCTTCGATCAATAGATATTGCAAAGACAGGGTCCTGCTGATTTATATCAGCAGGGCCCTTTTCTTTTGCTAAAATACCTCGGGAGACTTACTATTATAGTGAGAGCAAAGTTGTTGTATCTGTGTATGTACCGGATCAGCGGGGGATACGGTTATGAGATCAAGGGCAGTAAAATTGGTATTATTTGCGGTTTTAGTCGCTTTAGGATTTGGATGTGCGCGTCCGACTGGGCCGAAGGAAGCGTCCACTGTTGCGGTCAAAGAAGTCGTGGCGGAGAAAGCTGATGTCCAACAGAAGCAGCCCGGTGTTGCTGTTGAACGGTCAGGGAGTATGGAAAGGCTGTCTGACATGGAGATTCTGGATACAAACGAAGTTGCGCATGAGGCTGGTATTGCTGCCAGATCTGGGGAAACCGTGGTTGAGAAGACAGTCAGGCAACATGTGACCGGGGAAATTTCGCCAGCCCAGGCCCGCATGTTTGCAGTGAGCCGTGCCAAACAGGATGCACTTCAGGAAGCCGGAAGCTATCTTGAAACCATGACCCTGGTGCGCGAAGGGAAGCTTCAGCAGAGCGAAGTCATGGCTCTGGCCGTGGGGGTGCTCAAGACGGAGGTCGTCAGCGAACGGCAGTTCATGGACGGAAATATTTTCTGTATGGAGGCAGTGGTCAAGGTTGTGGTTGATCCTTCTATCCTTGAAGAGAGGGTTAAGAAGCTTCTTGCCGATCGTGGACATCTGGACAAAATCAGGATTGTTCAGGAGCAGAACAACAGGCTTCTGGCAAAGATTGACGAACTTGAAAAGGAAAACAGCAGGCTCAAGAAAACTCCGGAAGAGGCGAAGATTCTCAGAGAGGATCTGGATAAGGCCGGTAAAGGGCTGAGTGCCCTGGATTGGATTATCAGGGCTGAAAAACTCTGGGATGACAAGAAAGTAACAGATCCTTACAAAGCAATCGCGTATCTTAGTGAAGCCATAGAGATTGATCCTGAAAATCCCATTGCGTATACTAATCGAGGTCTGTCTTACGCAGAGATCGGTGAGGACCGCAAAGCGATGGACGACTATGACCGCGCTATTGAACTGGAGCCCCGTAATCATTACGCCTATCACAACCGTGGAGCTGCCTATGACCAGCTGGGCCAGCCGCAGAGAGCTATAGACGATTTTACAAAAGCGATCGAAATAGATCCCGGAGATTACAAATCTTACTCAAGCCGAGGACTTGTCCATGATCGGCTGGGACAGCTTCGTCTGGCTCTGGAAGATTACAATCGTGCCATTGAAATCAATCCTAATTATGAAGTTGCCTACAACAACATTGGTGCCGCGTATACCAGCCGCGGGATGTTCGATAAAGGCGTCGAATATTTAAGCAGGGCAATTGCCAAGTTCCCATGGTATGTCCATTCATATTTCAATCGAGGTATAGCGTACTACAATATGGGTAAACTTCAGGAAGCCGTGGATGACTTCAGCCGGGCTATCAAGATCGACCCGGAGCACGCCCATGCTTACCGGGGTAGAGGGATTATAGTCTATAAGCTCGGAAAACACTCTCAGGCATTGGAGGATTTTACTAAATCCCTTGAAATTGAACCCAATAATGCTGAAGCGCATTACAACCGGGGAACAATCTACGGGAAACTCGACCAGCCCGATCTGGCTATGCAGGATTTCAACAAGGCCATCGAGTTCAACCCTAGATATGGTGCTGCCTACAGCAGCCGGGGGGACATCTATCTGGATCGCAAGCAGTATCAGCTTGCAATAAACAATTACAATATGGCCATTGAAATCAATCCGAAGGACTTGCGGAGCTATTACAACCGCGGCTTGTGCTACCTGAATCTGGGGCAGGGCGGTCCCGGATGCAGGGATGCCCGCATCGCCTGCGAAATGGGCAATTGCCAACTGCTCAAGAAAGCGCAGATGTATGATTTATGTCCGTAAAACTTGCGTGGCACTGGGATGGGAATAATGAAATGAAAAAACGGCCCCGGTTTGAAAACCGGGGCCGTTTTTCATTTATCAGGGCTTGACTGTCAGTGTATAGCGATCATTCCAGTTTATATATTTCTTGATAAGTTCACGGACCTGAGCAGGGCTCATTTTATTTGCCCTTTCAATCAGCTTGATATCAAGGTCCGGCTCGAACCCTTTTATGATCAGGCTTGCAGATTCCTGGCTTCGGGAGAGCAGGCTCTGATGTTCCTGATAGTATTCGCCATTAAGAATATTTCGGGCTCGGACGATTTCATTTTCAGGAAGATCCTCGGATCTGAGCATGGCAACGGTTTTTTCAAATCCAGCCATGGCCTGCTCAAGCTGTTCGGGCTTGGTTCCGATGTAAAAGGCCATGAAACCGGTCTTCGGAGCCTGCCACAGAAACGCGGTGACGGTATATCCCAGTCCCTGTTTGTCCCGCAGGTCTCGGAACAGCAGTCCGCTCTGTCCTGCAAGTGCTGCACGAAGCAATGAGAGTCCTGCGGTACTTTCCTTATCTTCCATGCCCGGAACCGGGAAGACAACCATCAAATGTGCCTGATTGCGGTCAGGCAGGGTAAGGTTGAGATCCTTGGTGGTTCCCCATTGCGGAGCAGTCATGCCCAGTTGTCTGGTCTGCTTGACCAGCTTCCCGTCTATTTCGCTGGCGAACTTCTCAATTGCCGCACGGTCATAATCACCGCAGACGGCAATAACGAAGGGGCGGGTGGATTGATTGGCCCAGTAGTCCCTGATTTCTTTTTCACTGAATTCAGCAACCTTTTCCGGCATACCGAGGTGGAAGTAGGAGTAGCTCCCATCCTTGTAAAGGAATGGGAAAATATTCCTGAATGCGAGGCTCAGGGGACGGTCTTCCTTGCGCTTAATGGACGAGACCTGATCCTGTCTGGCCCGGTCCAGCTCCTCAGGAGCAAAACGCGGGGCGGTGATTACTTCGTTTATGAGCGGAAGCATGTCTGAAGTGAAACGGGAGGGAAACTTGGCATTGATGGCAAAAACTTCACGTCCTGCTGTGGCTCCAATGGATGCAGCTCGGTCGGAAATAAAGTCCTCAAGTTCCGTTGCGTTCATGGAAGCAGTTCCACGAGTCAGGCTTTGAGATGTGAGTGCCGCCAGACCCTGCATATCCGGACTCAGGTCCGCGTCCCCGCCGACCCAGTACATGGAAATTGCTGTATAGGGCAGTGTTTCATCAGGAATGAATACGAGCTTGCTGCCACCTGCCATCTCGATTGTTGCAGCATCTCCGGGGCCATCGGTTGCAACGTTGCCGGAAGCTTTTTCTTTTGCAGGCCAGTAGGTCTTAACAGCTTTTTCCAGCTTATCCGCATCGGCTTTCGTGCCTTCAGGAAGCAGCATGCAGGTGGCAAGCCTTTCGGGAACAAAATATTCCTCGTAAAGCTTCTGCAACTGATCCCGGGTGATGTTGCGCAGGTCATAGAGATAGTTATCCTCAGCCTGCTGTCCTCCTTCGAAGAATTGGAAATAACCGAGTTTGGAAGCCAGACCGGACAGGGTTTCCTTGGTCAGGAACAGAGAGTCCTCTAAGTTCAGGGCTACACGGTCCATTTCGCGGTCAGTGAATTCGCTGAAGTCGATCACGGCAAGTTCTGCCATGAGTTCCTTCCAGAATTCGTCAACGCGATCGGCATCGAGGGTTGCAAAAATATAAAGCATGCCTGCCCGCTCAAGGGTCAGGGAGGACACGGATATGCTGTCCACCATACGCTTTTCATATTTGAATTTGCGGTAGAGCCGTGAAGTTTCGCCGCCGCCCAGAAGCTCGCAGAGCATTTCCAGTCCTGCAGTCTTGGCAGAGCTGAGACCCGGTATGGGGAAAGCAGCTCCGATGTAGGCCTTGTTCCATTTGCCGGGAATAATCTTGACCGTGGTTCTGCTCTCGGCAGGAATTTCAAAAGTGCTCGGCGGAACTACAGGTTTCTTATCCTTGATGGAGCCGCAGAGTCGTTCCGCTTCCCTGACCACTTCTTCGGGATTTATTTTGCCGACAACACTCAACAGCATGGATTGCGGCTGATAAAGACGGTCTATGTACGCATGAATATCGTCAGCGGTTATGCCGGATACAGTGTCGCGGTAGCCGATGATGGGCCACTGATAGCTGTTGCCCTTCCATACGATGGACTGCAGGGTCTTGAATATTCTGCTTCCGGGATTGTCTTCGCCCCTTTCCAGTTCGGAAAGTACAACTTCGCGTTCAGACCTGAGTTCATCTGGATCAATGGCAGCATTGAAGGTCATGTCGGTGACGATGTCCATTCCAAGCTTCCATTCTTTTTCTGGTACTTCAACGTAGTATACAGTGTAGTCGAAGCTGGTGGCGGCATTCATATCACCACCCACGGACTCGATTGCCATGGCAGTCTGTCCGGGACCGCGTGTGGAAGTTCCCTTAAATACCATGTGCTCAAGCAGGTGGCTTATGCCGGCCTGCGATGGGTCTTCATAAGCTGATCCGGCATGGACAAAAAGGCGCACGTTTACAAGCGGAAAACGGTTGTCTTCTTTGATAAGTAAAGACATGCCGTTTTTAAGTTTGATGACGTGAGGACCTTCCCCGGAGGCAAGTGCCTGAGAAATTTCCTTCTGCAATTCAGCGGAAGCGATCTGCTCAGCAGTGTTATCATCCGTCTGCCGGATTGACTGTGCAACAGCTTCGGGCGCGTGCTGACCGGCGGTTTTGTTTTCGCTCAGCACAGCGTTGTTGCCGTCAGTACTTGTTGTATCAATCCTCTCGATTTTACATCCGGCACTCATCAGCAGCGCTCCGAGAAGAAAGGTGAACATGAAAAATTTTTCAAATCTGAATCCTTTGAGGACCCAACAGGCCCTGTAATTTTGTCGTGGGACCATGTCTTTTAAACTCCCGTATGTCAATCAGGTTTGGATGGAATCCTATCATCAGTAGTAGAGGGCAAATAACAAAAGACCATGATGACTGACGATATATGTAATCTCCGGAAACAGGCAGGTCAACGTTTGGCACAACATTATAAGTAATGATGGACTTGTCTTCTTTGTAAATTCGAATGAGCACTGAATTGCTTCGGTGTTGGGAAAAATAAATTCAGCCAGTAATTTTTCCAGAACAGCCCTAAAATTTCATGGAATAAAGCCTGAGAGATGCGAAGAGTAGATATTGTTTGCGAAATTCGTAAAATGAGTAAACAGAGAACAGATTAACAGCCGGTTATCGGCGCGGGCGCATGTTTAAGTTGATTGACAAAACAATTCGCTAGGGACATTATCTCGATTCTTTTAATACCGGTTGCGAGGTATTTTTAATCCAATCATTCAATGGAGGTGCTGATGTCTTTCAACTCTACAGTCACCCCTGCAAGGCGAGGCAGGAGTGATGCTATTCTGGATTGGCTCCAGATGTTTTCAGGTGTGGCTCTTATCATTTTTGTATTCATGCATATGAGCCTTGTCTCAAGCGTAATCGTAAGCCCCAATATTATGGATTCCATTGCGCATACCTATGAAGAGAATTACATGGCCCAGATCGGCGGTCCGATTCTCTTCCTGCTCTTCCTTTTCCACTTCTACCTTGCAGCTCGCAAGATCCCTTTCAGACTGGAAGGCCAGAAAACCATCTGGAAGCATGCCAAAATGCTCAAGCACAGGGATACCTGGCTCTGGGTCGTTCAGGTTGTTTCCGCCATGCTCATCCTTGTGATGGGCGCCATCCACATGTGGGCTGTTCTCAGCGACCTGCCTATTACCGCAGCACGGTCCGCACAGCGTATTCAGTCCGGTCCGTGGATTTATTTTTATCTTGTTCTTGCCCCGCTGGTGGTCATGCACGTAGTCGCCGGCCTGTACCGCATTGCCGTAAAATGGGGTTTCATCCGCGATTATCAGAGAGGCGGACTCAACAAGTTTGCCACCGGCCTTGCAGTGTTCTTCATCTGCATCGGTCTGGCAACTCTCGTTCGCTTTATGACACTTAGTGCATAATTTTGCCTCGGAGGCCCTGTCGGGGGCCTTAAGCCCTTTTGCAAAAGGGTTAAAGAATTCCAAAGCCTTTTGTTCTGCTTCGCATATAGCCCGTCAAAGCTGTCTTCGAAGTAACGTAAATACAAAAGGCCCTGCTGAACTCGTTCAGCAGGGCCTTTTCTTTGCACAATTTTAAAAGCCACTCGGCGAAGCCCTATCAAAAGTTTCTTTGGTCCCCGAAGGGCTGCCGGAGGCATTTAGATTTTCACTTTAGGAAGCTTGGGCAGACTTTTTTCAAGGATATGTGCTGCCTGAAGCATGGTCTTTTCTTCGAAAGCAGGGGCCATGAGCTGCAGGCCGACCGGCATGTTGGTGTCTTTTCCGAAACCTACGGGCAGGGACATCCCGGGCATTCCCACGAGGTTGAGGGAGATGGTGAAAATGTCCATGAGATACATCTGCAGCGGATCGGCGGTCAGTTCGCTTACGGGAAATGCGGTGGTGGGGCATGCCGGACCGGCGATGAGGTCGCAGGATTCAAACGCCTTGAGGAAATCCTCGCGCAGCAGGCGGCGGATCTGTGCAGCCTTGCGGTAATAGGCATCGTAGTATCCGGCGGAAAGAACGTAGGTTCCGATGATGATGCGGCGTTGAACTTCGTCACCGAAAGCTTCGGTGCGGGATTTGGTGTACAGGTCGATGAGCTCCTTGGGGTCCTTGGAACGGTGTCCGTAGCGCACTCCGTCGAAGCGGGACAGGTTGGAGCTCGCTTCAGCCATTGCGATGATGTAGTAGGTGGCAATGGCGTACTCGGTCATGGAAAGTTTTACGGGTACGGTTTTGGCACCCAGTTCCTCGGCCTTGGCGATTGCGGCGCGGCATGCTTCGGAGACTTCTGCGGACAGGCCTTCGCCCCAGTATTCTTCGGGCAGGCCGATGGTAAGGCCGGAAAGGTCGGTGCGCTCTGACAGGGCCGCAACAAAATCTTCCATGGGGCGATCAACGGAAGTGGAGTCGCGATTGTCATGACCTCCGATTACGTTAAGCACGCGGGCAGAGTCCTCTACGGTTCTGGTCATGGGGCCGATCTGGTCCAGCGAAGAACCGTAAGCGATCATGCCGTAACGGGAAACACGCCCATAGGTGGGCTTGACGCCTACACAGCCGCAGAATGATGCAGGAAGACGGATGGAACCCCCGGTATCCGTTCCGAGGGCTGCAAAGCACTGGCCTGCAGCGATGGTCGCACCGGAACCGCCGGATGAGCCTCCGGGTACGCGGCTGGGGTCCCAGGGGTTGGTGGTGGTCTTGTAGGCCGAGTTTTCAGTGGTGGAACCCATAGCGAATTCGTCCATGTTGGCCTTGCCGATGATTATGGCCCCGGCTTCTTTGAGCCTTGCAACAGCAGTTGCATCATAGAAGGGGGTGAATCCCTCAAGAATCTTGGAGCCTGCAGTGGTGGGAACGCCTTTGGTCGCAAGGACGTCCTTGACTACAACCGGAACACCCCAGAGCGGCTTGGATGAGTCCGGGCCCTTTTCGTCCATCTCTGCGGCAAGTTTAAGGGCTTCTTCTACGCAGACAGCAAGCAGGGCCTTGGTTTCTGGCTCGGTCTTTTCGATCTGGTCGAGGCAGGCTTTAACAGCTTCAACAGCAGTTGCTTCACCGGCCATGAGCATGGAATATATTTCAGTTAATGATTTTTCTATGAGTGAGGACATTATCTTTACCCGCAAGTATTCGGTTAAACAATTCTGGGGACAATGAAGTACTGGCCGTCGGAAGCGGGAGCATTGGAGAGGACTTCTTCCCTGCTGTGCTCTTTCTTCACTTCATCCTTGCGAAGCACGGTAGTATGTTCCACCGGGCTGAACATGGGTTCCACGTCCGAGGTATCGATTTCGTTCAGCTTGTCCATGTATGAGAGGATGTTGTTGAGCTGACCTGCAAACAGGGCGGTCTTCTCATCGGACAGGTCCAGACGGGCCAGTCGCGCAACGCGGGCGACCTCTTCTAAATTGAGCTTTTCATCACTCATTGAATTCTCCTTTTATTGATGCCTTCGACGGTCAAAGGCTGCTGCAGCTTTTGAAATCCCGGATGATCTTTTGTCTCATCCTTTCGGGATACTGTCGGGGAAATTGATGATGCCGACGGAGGCATACTTTAAACACAATGTTTTTAATTATCTGCCTTGGATCCCTTTAACTCGGCAGCTTCTTTCTTCGCTTCAAGCTCGGCCTGTTTTTCTTCCCAGGCTTTAACTCGGGCAACTCTTCTTGCCTTGGCGCGAGAAAGCGTATCGCTGACTATACTGGCGTCAACACGGGTCTTCCCGTTCTGTTCCGGGCGGAAGAGGTAAAGCTTCTGGCTTGCGTGACCGGCTGAATCCCAGCTGATGGGCGCGAGACTGAAGTCCATGTGCTGGGCATCGGCAATACGGCTGTTTACTGTCTCGGGTGTCCATCCGGTCGAGAATGTGCCGAGCTTGCTGGAAAACTTGATGAAATCATATCCAAGCGCAACCCAGAAATCAGGGGTGCCGAGTCCTTCGTTCTCCATTACTTCCTTGAGTCTTCCGGCACCGTCACTGGCAGGCCACCATGCTCCGGGGGCAACGGTGAGTTTGAGGTTCTGCGCCTCTACATCACGGGCGGAGTTGAGTGCCTGACTCCAGAGTTCGGGACCCAGAAATACGAGGGTGTCCGCTTCATGGAAAAAGAAGTGCGGAATCAGCAACTGGGCCTGATGCCAGGTGTCGGGGATGAACACAGCACCGAAATCGGTTTCCGGCAACGGTGCGTCTTCATCAAGACCTGCGGCAATGTTCTGGGCCTTTTTCTCCGGGGCACGCACAAGCTTGCCGACAACCTTGCCCCACTGGGGGAAGTCGCGCGGAGGATACGATTCCATGCCGGTGATCTTTGCGCCTCGTTCGGAAGCTATGTTGAAGAATATCTGGGACATCTTGCGCCCGAAATTTTCCTGCGGATAGAGGATGGCGAACTTGGTAATTCCAAGATCGTCAATGGCAAGATCCAGTGAGGAGCGGATCTGGTCCTCGGGGCTGGAGAAGAATCTCCATGCCTCTTTTCCTTCTTCAAGGTTGCCGGGTTTGGCAAGGAAAGAGAAGGTGACCTTGTCCGAATAAATGCCGGACTGCTCAAGCTCCTTAAAGGCGTTGACACTGATGGGCCCGCCGATGACGGTATACCACGGCGGAAGATTCCGGAGCTTCTCTATCCAGCCCGGAGCCTCGGTGTTGATGACCTGTACATCCACGTCCAGCCCGGCCTTGGTCATTTCCCACTGTGCAGCTCCGGCCCCGCGGATGATTTTCCATCCGTATTCCTGAAAACGTCCGGATATGGGCAGAACAAGGGTAATGCCCACCCTGGGAATTCCGTATTTACCTTCAAGTTCGGCCACAATGTGATTGTACCACGGTTTGTCGGCGATCTGTCCGTTCTGGATGATGCCGGTCATAGTCCGCCATGCCATGGGCCAGTATTCCTTGGCCCCGGATTTGCGCATCGCCTGTTCGAAGCTGATGAGCTCGTAGGGAAATTTGAGGTTGGAACCTGCCGGGATAAGTGCGGCCATGGATTCCAGTTCCGAGTCACTATTGTCTTCAAGTCCTGCTGTGAACCAGTGTTCAAGTTCTTTCTGGTTGGCTTCTGCCGGGGCGATGGCGTAGAGACGCTCCAGTGCGCTCAGAGACTCGGCGTTCTGGGACATAGATGAAAGACGCTTACCTGCAGTGGAACGGATGTCCCAGGGCAGAAACGGGTCTTCCATTGCTGCTGCAAGGTGGGTGCGCAACTTGTCCAGTTCTTTGGTCGCCTTGAGTGTCTCGTAATAATAATCCTGCCAGACCGGGGAGTTGGTGGCTTCTGCGGAGAGCTTTTTCCACTGATCAAGCCGCGCCTCGGCTTCATGGTAGTGTCCAGCCTTGAAGGAACTTACTGCTAGACGTTCGGTAGCTGGCAGGATGGCGTTTGCAGGGATATCCTTGCGTTCCAGCAGCCGGGTGTAGAAAAGTTCACTGCTGACGTAATCCTTTTTCTGCCAGACCTGATCGGCTTTCTGGACCAGTTCGTGTGTGGAAAGCATGTCAACCGACATGGCCGGGGAAGTCCTTATCGGTTGTTTAGCCCCCATACAGCCGGAGCCTGCCACCGCAAAGGCAGCAAGCATAACCGTTACAAAAATATGCTGGAAAAGACGGCAGGTCTTATCTTTGTTCATATAATATCTCATGCAGAGTTTGTGGCCCATGTTCCGGGATTCGTCAAGGATTCTGAATTAAATGGATATGTCCGATGGTTCTTTTCAGGCCGGAGGAAACAAAAAAACCGGCCTCGCCGTTTTGGGCAAGGCCGGATTAAAGTATACTTTACCAGCTCGGCATGCAAGTGCCGGAAGAGCTTAGTTCTTAACTTCGGTGAAGTCGGCGTCTACGACGTCGTCATCGTCTTTTTTGGCGTTAGCTGCGCCTTCGGGGCCTGCTGCACCGGCATCCTGTGCCTGGTTCTGCTGGGCATAGAGCTGTTCAGCAAGCTTGTGGGAAGCCTGTGCCAGAGCATCAGTGGCCTGCTTGATGGTGTCGAGGTCGTCGGAATCCTGTACCTTCTTGAGGTCTTCGATCTTGGACTCGATGTCGGCCTTGAGGGCTGCATCAGCCTTGTCACCCATTTCGCGCAGGGACTTCTCGGTGGTGTAGATCAGGGAGTCAGCCTGGTTGCGCGCTTCGATGAGGGCCTGTTTCTTTTTGTCGTCTTCGGCATGGGCTTCAGCGTCCTTGACCATTCTCTGAATGTCGTCTTCGGACAGGCCGCTGGAAGCGGTGATGCGGATGGACTGTTCCTTTCCGGTTCCCATATCCTTAGCGGATACGTTAACGATACCGTTGGCATCGATGTCGAAGGTTACTTCAATCTGGGGCACGCCGCGCGGAGCTGCGGGAAGGCCGGTCAGTTCGAAGCGGCCCAGAGTCATGTTGTCAGCAGCCATGGGACGCTCACCCTGCAGAACGTGGATGGACACAGAGGGCTGGTTGTCAGCCGCAGTTGTGAACACCTGGCTCTTACGGGTCGGGATGGTGGTGTTTCTCTCGATGAGGTTGGTGAAAACACCGCCCATGGTTTCGATACCCAGAGACAGCGGGGTAACGTCGAGGAGCAGTACGTCCTTAACGTCACCGGCGAGGATACCGCCCTGAATGGATGCGCCCATTGCAACAACTTCGTCCGGGTTAACGGAACGGTTGGGTTCTTTGCCGAAGAATTCCTGTACCTTCTGCTGAACCAGAGGCATACGGGTCATACCGCCGACGAGGATTACTTCGTCGATGTCCGCTGCTGTGAGGCCTGCATCCTTGAGAGCCTTCTGGCAGGGGATCTTGGTGCGTTCGACCAGATCTTCAACCAGTTTTTCCAGCTTTGCGCGGGAAAGCTTGACCATAAGGTGCTTGGGACCGTTCTGGTCAGCGGTGATGAAGGGCAGGTTGACTTCGGTTTCCATGGCGGTGGAAAGCTCTTTTTTGGCTTTTTCACCGGCTTCTTTCAGGCGCTGCAGGGCCATGCGGTCCTGGGAAAGGTCAATGCCGTTTTCGCGCTTGAATTCTTCAACAAGGTATTTGATTACAGCGTTGTCGAAGTCTTCGCCGCCGAGGAAGGTGTCACCGTTGGTGGCACGTACTTCAACAACGTTGTCGCCTACTTCAAGGATGGAAATATCGAAGGTACCGCCGCCGAGGTCGAATACAGCGATCTTCTCGTTGGCTTTCTTGTCAAAGCCGTAAGCGAGAGATGCTGCGGTGGGCTCGTTGATGATACGTTTTACTTCGAGACCTGCAATACGGCCTGCATCCTTGGTTGCCTGACGCTGGGAGTCGTTGAAGTACGCGGGAACGGTGATAACCGCTTCGGTTACTTCTTCTCCGAGGTAGGTTTCAGCATCTTTTTTGAGCTGCTGCAGGATGATGGCGGAAATTTCAGAAGGGCTGTACTTCTTGCCTTCGATTTCAACCCATGCATCTCCGCCCTTGCCTTCCACAATGGGGTAGGGGCAGTGGTCAGCCCACTTCTTTACTTCAGGAGCGCTGAGCTGGCGACCCATGAGGCGTTTGATGGCGAAAACGGTTTTTTCAGGGTTGGTTACAGCCTGACGTTTGGCGATCTCGCCGACGAGGCGTTCTTTATTGGTAAAGCCCACGATGGACGGGGTGGTACGTCCGCCTTCAGGGTTGGTTACGCATTTGGGGTCTTTCCCTTCCATTACGTAAACACAGGAGTTGGTGGTACCGAGGTCGATTCCGATGATTTTAGACATATATAATTTCCTCCAGATAAAATTTCAGTTTCACTGCATTATGAACTAATGCCTTATTTACACTTGTAAAGTGCCGTACAAAAAAAACTAGGCAGTTTTGTTGACCATAACTTTGGCAGGGCGGATTACACGTCCTTTGAGCACGTATCCTCTCTGCATCATCTGGGCTATGCTTCCGTCAGGCAAGGTTGCCATCTGTGCCATGCCCATGGCTTCATGAAAATTGGGGTCAAATTCGTCGCCGACTTTGCCTATGGCTTCAAGGCCGTGTTTGCTGAGAGTGTCCAGAAACATCTTTCTGGTCATATCCACTCCGGTAACAAAGTCTTTGCATGCGTCGAGGTTCTGGGCATGGTCCAGTGCAAGGTCAAGGTTGTCCAGTACAGGCAGAAGGCTGGAAAGAATGGACTCCGCCGCGAACTTTTTCAGTTCTTCAGTCTCGCGGGCGAGTCTTCTCTTGATGTTTTCTGTTTCCGCCAGAGCCCGGAGCCTTTCATCCTTGGCTTCTCCCATAACATCACATGCGGGGCAGACGTGTTCACGGCAGAGAGCTTTGAGCTCGTCTTCGCTAAGGGTAACTTCATTCTCAGCAGTCGCGGTCTCTTCTGCTTCTGTTGCCGCGGTTTCCTGTTCAGTCATTTCTTTGGTATTTTCTTTTCCAGACATGGACTCTCCGGTATCATGAATTAGCGGCCTGAGCCTTTGAAAAAGGGCTGCCAGACCGCACAATTGGACAAATAAGCATCCCCATGATGTTGTCAACACATCCGGGGGGAGCAATTCGGATATTTTCGGATTTTTTTTAAATCATGCCATTCAGCGAATCTTCAATTAATCAATGAGGAAACGTCCTTTCTCGTAAACCGTGACCTTCTTTCCGTCTGCAAGATTCGCGGTCACCCGTTTATCCTCGGTATTGATCAGATCCCAGTGGATTGAGGACGTATTGAAGCCAAGCGAATCCATAAGCATTTTGTCCAGCATTTCCGGGGGGCCCGAGAATGTACCGCTCAGTGACTGTCCCAGAGCCAGATGGCAGCTGCCGTTTTCTCCACCGAAATTTTCATCAAGGATTGTCTGGGCCATGAAATGATCCACTCTGGAGATCGAGGCGTCGGTAAGAGAAAATTCTCCGACTCTTCTGGCTCCTCCATCGGCGCGCAACTGGTCGAGCAGGAAGCGTTCCCCGCCCATGGCCTTCACCCGCATGGCGATTCCGTCCATGAATTCAAGCTGGACTCCATATACGCTTTTATCCATATATAAGGAAGGCAGGTCCGCGAAATAGACTCCGTTGACTGTGCGGTGGTCGGGTGAAATGTATATTTCATATCCGGGAATATTATCTCCCGTTGCCCCGACCCAGCGGCGGTTGTCTCCTGGGGAGAAATAGAGGTCGCACAATTCGGACTGCACGCGCATGGACTTGATGTCCATGCCGGTCAGCCAGTCGGATATGTTTCCGGTTCGTTCGGCAATGCGCCTCCATTCCCGGACCGGGTCTGGCATATTGAGGTAGCATGCCCGCAGCAGCCGGCGGGTGTAGTCATCGAGGGTAAGGCCGGATTTGTCTGCAAGGGCCTGCGTGGGATAGACGCATTCAGTCCAGGACAGCCTTCCCTGCATTTTTCTTTTTTCTATGGACTGTCTGAACTGTTTTCCGGCGTTTCTGTTCTCCATGATGGACCGGGGGTCGACCTCGGCCATTGCCCCGACCTCTTCGGGGGCGTGGATGCGGATAACACCGGATGCCTGTGAGTACAGTTCCTGTCTGCCCGGAGGGTTGAATACTAGCTGGCCGTAACTTGAATTTATGTAAAGCTCGACCTTCATGGACGGGGTCAGTGCCGTTTCCATAACAGGGTGAAGGTGCCGTTCAATCAAGAGAGCAAAAAGGGCTTCCGCAAGCGGAGTTGCAAGATGGTCGTATCTGATTATGACGATCTCTTTGTTGGCGAGTTTTTTTCCCTTCTCGTTTTCAAGAGCCCAAAGTAGGATCTTGGAGTATTCACGCAGGTCTTCGTAAGTAATGATATTTCTCATGACAATATATTTTGGGGCTTGAAAAAGCAGGATTGCTGATTAATTACCTTAAATGCTTAACTGAAACTTATCCACTATAAAAGCGGGAGTGGCGAACCAGTTCTTTTAAAAGTATACGAAATAAGTATGGAGCTTGGCGCTCTGATTTATTATAAGAAATCATTGAGAGTTTGAGATTGACTTTCAATCACCTGTGGAGCACAACAGGGACCGAGCACTCTTGGGGCGGACCGGGGTGTGCCTGAAAATGTAAATCAAGATCAAGAAATATACGAGGGAAGGAATGTCAGTATCTCTTCGAACCATGAAGAAGGACCAGAAAGGCGTGGTTGTCGCTGTTAACGCCAGCGGTGAGTTGGGCCGCAGAATCCGGGATATGGGCCTTGTGCCCGGTACGGAGTTCATGGTCGTGGGCCGTGCTCCGCTGGAAGACCCGGTGGCTTTGCGCATGAAGGGTTTTACCCTTACCCTGCGCAATAACGAGGCTGACTTCATTACCGTGCAGCCGGAGGACTAGAGCAGTGGGTAAGGAGTATTTCGTAGCCGTTTCAGGCCAGCCAAACTGCGGCAAGAGCACCATGTTCAACGCTCTGACCGGCTCCACCGCTCGGGTCGGTAATTATCCCGGCATCACCGTGGACCGCACCGAGGGACGCTACTGTTCCACTGATTTCTGCGCCAATCTTGTGGATTTGCCCGGAACTTATTCACTCACGTCCTATTCCATGGAAGAGGTGGTGGCCCGTGATGTCATCGTCGATGAAAAACCGGACGTGGTCATCAACATGCTTGATGCCACTTCGCTTGAGCGTTCCCTGTACCTTGCGGTGCAGTTCATGGAGATCGGTGTTCCGGTGGTACTCGGCCTGAACATGATGGATGAGGTGCGCAAGAAGGGCATCCGTATTGATTCCGCAAAGCTTTCCGAGCTCATGGGTGTGCCGGTAATTGAATGCATAGCCCGCAGGGGAGTGGGCAAGGCCGAACTTATGGAAGCCGTGAAAGAGGTTGCCGACCGCACCAAAGGCAAATGGTCTCCAGTGAATATTTCCTACGGTCACGACCTTGATCCGGTCATTGAGGAAATGACCGCCCTGATCAATGAAAATAATTTCATGACCGACCGTTACGACCCGCACTGGCTGGCGGTGAAATATCTTGAAGAGGACGAGAGCGTCATCAGGAACGGGCGTAAGTCCGGGCCGCTTTCCGAAGAACTGGAAGCCCGTGTCCGCAAGGTATCCGAGCATATCCAGAAAACCCTGAACACCTACCCGGAAGCCGTTCTCGCCGATTACCGCTACGGGTTTATCAACTCCATCCTCAAGCAGGGTGTCATCTCCCGGGAGGACGATCTCAGGTTCGATTTTTCCGATAAGGTGGATCTTGTGCTGACCCATAAGTTCCTTGGGCCGCTCATCATGCTTTCCACCATGTACGGTATGTTTTACGTGACCTTCAATCTGGGCGCGATTCCGCAGGGCTGGGTTGAATCCGGTTTTGAGTGGTTATCGAATACAATTGCCTCCATCCTCCCGGACGGGCTGCTCAAGTCGATGATCGTCTCCGGGGTAATTGACGGTGTCGGGGCGGTCATGGGCTTTACACCGCTTATCCTGATCATGTTCTCCATGCTCGTCTTTCTGGAAGATCTCGGCTACATGGCCCGTGTTTCCTACATGGTGGACCGGGTGTTCCGTTCATTCGGGCTGCACGGCATGTCCATCATGCCTTTCATCATGTCCGGCGGATTGCCCGGTGGCTGTGCTGTGCCCGGGGTCATGACCTGCCGCACCCTGCGCAGTCCCAAGGAACGTATTGCCACCATCCTCACTGCGCCGTTTATGATCTGCGGGGCCAAAACCACCGCCTACATCATGCTGGTAGGGGCCTTCTACCCGGAAAACGCCACCACGGTGATGTTCTGCCTTGTGCTGCTTTCGTGGCTGCTGGCCCTCTGTTTTGGCCGACTGCTGCGCTGGACCGCACTTCGCGGGGAGTCCACTCCGTTTGTGATGGAGCTTCCCCCGTATCGCATCCCGACGCTTCACGGTGTGGCTATCCATACCTGGGACAGGGTCTGGGAGTACGTCAAAAAGGCGGGGACCGTTATTCTGGCCATCTCCATTCTCATGTGGGCGCTGATGACTTTCCCGCATCTTCCTGAAGAGCGCGTTGCGGCTTATGAAGCCCAGCGCACTCAGGTTATGGAGCAGAGCAGGACGTGGGCTGCCGCACCGGAGGCCAATGAAGCAAGGCTTAATGAGATTCTTGCCCGGATAAGCTACGAGGAAGGTGAGGAAGCTCTCAAACAGTCCTATGCCGGACGTCTGAGCGAGGCTATTTCACCGGTGACTGACCTTGCCGGTTTCCCGTGGCAGGCAAACATTGCTTTTATCGGGGCTTTTGCGGCCAAGGAAGTCTTTGTCTCAACCATGTCCACGGCATACTCTCTTGGCGATGAAGATCCTGAAAATGCTTTGTCCCTCAAAGAAAAGATCGCGGCAGACAAGGCTTGGACAACTCCTACTATCTGGTCCGTATTCATATTCCTGATGGTCTATGTGCCCTGCATGGTCACTGTGGCGGTCATCGCCCGCGAAACCAACTGGAAATGGGCCCTTTTCTCGGTGTTCGGCTCTCTAGGGTTCGGATACTCTCTTGCAGTGATTATCTATCAGGTGGGGACTGCTCTGGGGTAAAGGAATGTACTGGAATAAGGGGTGGCTGACTAACCTGAAATAGTTATGGGGGTGTCCTGCGACTTATCATCCCGCAGAAGTTTATTTCCGTAGCCGTTCTGAAATATGAAAAAAGGCCGCATGCTGTGAAAGCATGCGGCCTCTCGAATTTGTTCTGTCTGGCCTTATTCGGCGCTGAAAGTAAGCCCGTCATTACCTGAATCGATGATTACGGTCTGACCTTCAAGCAGCTCTCCACCGATGATCTTGCGGGCCAGCGGTGTTTCCAGATGGGCCTGCAGGTAGCGGCGCAGCGGTCTTGCACCGTATATGGGATCGTACGAAGCATGGGCGATGAACGCCTTGGCCCTGTCGGAAACCTGCATGTCCATTTTCTGGTCTTCCAGACGCTTGCGCAGTCCGCCCAGTTGCAGGTCCACGATCTTTACTATGTCCTTCTCAAGCAGCGGCTTGAAGAGCACGGTCTCGTCCACGCGGTTCAGGAATTCCGGCCTGAAGTGGCTGCGCAGTACGTTCATGACTCCTTCCTGAACACCGTATTTGAACTCTCCGTTGGCTTCGATTCCTTCAAGCATGATCTGGGAGCCGAGATTGGAGGTCATTATGATGATGGTGTTTTTGCAGTCCACGGTGCGGCCCTGTGAATCGGTGATTCTTCCATCGTCGAGGATCTGGAGCAGCACGTTGAATACATCGCTGTGAGCCTTTTCGATCTCGTCGAAGAGTACCACGGAGTACGGCTTGCGGCGTATTGCTTCAGTGAGCTGACCGCCTTCGTCATAGCCGATGTAGCCCGGAGGCGCACCGATCAGGCGGGCCACTGCGTGCTTTTCCATGTACTCGGACATATCCATGCGAACTATATTTTCTTCACTGTCAAAGAGCGCTTCAGCAAGGGCCTTGCACAGTTCGGTCTTTCCGACCCCGGTGGGGCCGAGGAATATGAATGAACCAATGGGCCGCGAAGGATCCTTCAATCCGGCTCGGGCGCGCAGGACGGCTTCCGATACAGCCCGGACAGCATCGTCCTGACCTATTACCCGGCCATGCAGGATGTCTTCAAGGCGCAGCAGTTTTTCGCGCTCGCCTTCCACCAGCCTTTTGACCGGGATTCCGGTCCAGCGGGCGATGATTCCGGCGATGTCGTCGGGGCCGACGAATTCCTTGAGCAGCCTTTGGCTATCTGCGGTAGTCTTGCCGTCTTCCCCTTCAATGTCGCTTGTGATCGCCTTGAGCTGTTTTTCAAGTCCCGGCAGCGTGGAATATATAAGCTCCGAAGCACGGTTCAGGTCACCAGCTCTCTGGGCCTCTTCAATATCAATTCGCGTCTTTTCGATCTGGGCCTTCAGGTTGCGGACCGTGTCAATGGAGCCTTTTTCCTTTTCCCACTGTTCGACAAGCTCTGAAAGTCTGATCTTCATTTCGGTGAGGGAGTCCTCAAGCCTTGAAAGACGCTCGCGGGAAGCGGCATCATCTTCCTTGCGCAGGGCTTCACGCTCAATTTCGGCCTGCAGGATCTGGCGGTTGATCTTGTCCAGTTCATAAGGCTGGGAGTCGATCTCGGTCCTGATCATGGCTGCGGCTTCGTCGATGAGGTCGATGGCCTTATCCGGCAGTTGGCGATCCGTGATGTAACGGGCCGACAGGGTCGCAGCCTCCACAAGGGCCGCATCGCTGATTCGTACACCATGGTGAACCTCGAACCGTTCCTTCAGGCCGCGCAGGATGGAGATGGTGTCCTCCACGGTCGGTTCCTCTACCATAATGGTCTGGAAACGGCGTTCCAGAGCCGGGTCCTTTTCGATGTACTTGCGGTACTCGTCGGTGGTGGTGGCTCCGATGCAGTGAAGTTCCCCGCGGGCCAGCATGGGCTTAAGCAGGTTTCCGGCATCCATTGCGCCGTCGGTTTTGCCTGCCCCGACGATGGTGTGGATTTCGTCAATGAAGATGATGATCCGACCATCGGATTCCTGCACTTCCTTGAGAACAGCCTTGAGGCGCTCCTCGAATTCGCCGCGGTATTTAGCTCCGGCAATCAGCGCACCCATATCGAGCATGAAGACGGTCTTGTCCTTCAGGCCTTCCGGTACGTCCTGTTTGACGATGCGCTGGGCGAGCCCTTCGATGATCGCAGTCTTGCCGACCCCGGCTTCGCCGATGAGGATGGGGTTGTTCTTGGTGCGCCTTGAAAGGATGCGGATAACCCGTCTGATCTCGGAATCGCGGCCGATTACCGGGTCCAGCTTGCCTTTGCGTGCTTCTTCGACCAGATCGCGTCCGTATTTTTTCAGCGCATCGTAAGTCGCTTCAGGGTTGTCGGTGGTCACGCGCTGGTTGCCGCGGATGGTGGTCATGGATTCCAGCACCTTGTCCTTGGTCAGGCCGAAGGACTTGTTGACCCGGCCCGCACCCGTAGAACCGTGTTCATCCATGATGGCGAGGAACAGGTGCTCCACGCTGATGAACTCGTCCTGCATGCGCTTGGCGATTTCTTCGGACGCAACAATGATCCGGTTCAGCCGCTGGGTCACGAAGACCTGTCCGGGCTGTGCGCCGGGGCCGCTTACCGAAGGCAGTTTATCTATTTCGCGCTGCACGGCGGATTTGTATGCCGCAGGGTCGATGGATGATTTTTCGAGAATTTTGGAAACAATACCGTTCTCCTGCTCCACTAGGGAGTAGAGAAGGTGTTCCACTTCTATCTGCTGCTGACCGTTCTTGATGGCCAGAGATTGAGCCGCAGCAATTGCGTCATTGGTTTTCTGTGTGAATTTGTTCGGATCCATATATCGTCTCCTTTTTGCTTTATCAAAATTGACTCGCATTCAAGATTCACAACTCTTTCCGGGCCGCTTCGGCCCGAATTCCGGACGCACTTCTACTGTTCTTCAAAGTGGAGGGTGAAACCTCCAATTGAAGTTTTCCGGCATTGCAGGCAGGAGTCTGAATCCTGTTGATGATTCGCAAGTCATTGTTTTTTGTTGCCTCCGGCGGCTGGATAAGGGAAATTTTTACAAAAGTTTCCCTTATCCAGACCTCATCCCTTCAACACTTTTCAATAGGGCTTACCCGCAGGGGGCGGTACATAATCTTTAGTTTTCAAACGCTCTCTCCCCTCAAAAAATATTCGGGGAAGAGCGGATATTGATTCCGGTTGACTCTAAATAAGTTTCCGCATTTCTTCGATCTGGGTTTCCAGCTTTTCCACCCGTTCCAGCAGGTCCACGATAATGGATCCTCCGGTTGTGGTGATGTCGAGGTCCTTGCGGAGCCTTGCCAGTTTGCCCAGGCGATACAGGTCGCGGGTTTCGAACAGGTAGTGTCCGTCACCGGTGGTCCCGGGCCTGATCCATTCCATGCTGATCAGCTCAAGCACTGCGGTTTCTTCCAGACCGGTCATTTCCACCACCTGAGTGATGACCAGCCGTTTGGAGCTGCTTGGAGGCTGAGCTTCAAATCTCTTTTTAATATCCATGATCAGCCTCCGTTAAAATGATCTCGGGTTGAAGTCGGACTTTGCGGCCATTTCTTCCCACATTTTTTTCATTTCATCTGAGTCGGACTTGGGAACCTGCACCATTATACGTACAAACTGATCGCCTTTCTTGGCACCGGCACCGAGTCCGCGTCCCTTTACGCGCAGCTTTTTTCCGCTGCCGAGTCCGGCAGGAATGTTCATCTCGATCATTCCGTCAAGGGTGGGCAACTGGACTTTGGTCCCGAGTGCCGCTTCCCACGGGGTGAGATTCAGGTCGAGAATCACATTGTTTTCTTCGACCTTGAAGTGCGGGTGCGGGGCCAGCCTGATTTTCAGGTAAAGGTCGCCACGCGGTCCATCATGAGGCCCGGGTGAACCCTGTCCGGCAAGGCGGATCTTTTGCCCGTCCTTGATTCCGGCAGGGATGTTCACGTCCAGCGTCTTGGACTGCACCATCGGGTGTCCGCCGGGGCCGGTAGCCCGTTCCTGCACGGTTATTGACTTGGAGCCGCCTTTGTATGCTTCTTCCAGAGTCAGCTGCAGGGAAGTTTCGGAATCCTCGCCCTTGCGCGGACGCTGCTGGAATCCTCCACCACCAAAACCGCCTCCTCCGAAGTTTGCTCCACCGAAACTCGCGCCGCCGAACCCGCCTCCTCCGAAAATAGTTTCGAAGAAGTCGCTGAAATCACCGCCGCCAGCTCCGCCGAAACCGCCGAAGTTCATGTTCTCGTAGCCCGGGGGGGGACGGAAATTCTGTCCGTGTTCCCAGTCGGAACCGAACTGGTCGTACATTTTACGCTTCTCGGGGTCCTTGAGAACCTCGTAAGCTTCGTTGACTTCCTTGAATTTCATTTCCGCATCCGGGTTGTCCGGATTCAGGTCAGGGTGATATTGCCGGGCCAGTTTTTTGAAGGCCTTGGCAATCTCCTCCTTGGTTGCGGAGCGGGAAACTCCCAGAAGTTTGTAATAATCCTTATATTTCACGCTCATCTTTAGGGTTACTCCTTGAGTGATTGGGCGATCAGTCTTCTGCTGTCACTTTACCAGAATAAATCGTGGCTGAATCAAGTCAAGCGTAATGATTGAATTTAGGCAGAATAGGTGTGGATTTGGCATGACAGGCCGTGTTTTTAAGTAATTGTCTTCACTGATTCTGAAAAGGTCTCCGACATGGCCTGCCGAGTTGAAATGAGTTTCTGTTTGGTATAATTCCCTAAAAAGATTCTGTTTTGAAAATGTGAATATACAACAAAATATAAAAGTAATTATATGTCAAAAAATGTGGATGTCGTAATCAATGTTTTCGGTAAGGTGTACCAGACCGCATTGTCCCTGCTTTCCATTACGGAGCATTGCGGGCAGCACATCAATAAGATCTATTTTCAGGAAGAAGCGTTGACCGCTGAATATGAAAGGCGTTCACATTGCAAGACGCTGGAATATTTCGGCGACATCATAGAACATTACGTCCCACGCTACTGGAATGGAATTGATCCCAACGACCTGAAAAGGGCAGCGGAAGATGAAGAGTATCTGCTTTCCATCCGCTATCAGTATGGATGGTACAGGACCGAATCCAGTCTGCTGTTGACGATACATAACGACATCGACGTGCAGGCCGATGTTATCGGCAATCTTATAGACGCGTTGGGGGAGCATACCGGTGTCGGAGAAATAGGCCAGTGCTGGTGGTGTCCGGCATATCAGAACGGGCTGTGCGATTCGGAAAGGTATACCCAGTTCAAGCCTTCCTATCAGTACCTGATGAAAATTTACAACAAGGACATGGATTACACCCAGCGAAGGGCATATAATCTCGGGCTTTCCGAACAGTACCAGAAAAATCCATGGCCCCTGCCGGAGTGCAGGCTCAATGAGTGGTGTGCGCTGATAAATATGGAAAAGGCCGCAAAGGACACCATGCCCAACGGAACCGCCGCTCCTTTTGGTGCAAGGATGCCTTCAGGGGCCTGCATCGGGGAAAACTGGGACCGCCCGGTCTGCCTTGATGTCGGGGTGCAGTGGTTCCGGGATATGCTGCATCTGGGACACACCTTCGGGCATTACGACGTCAACAGGGACATGCTCCACGATAAGCGGGGCAGTGTGAAGCTGGATTCGGCGGAAGCCTATGTGAAGGCCGAGATGGTCGCATTTAACAAGCTCAAGGAAAGGTATCCGGACTTTTTCAGGTTTATGCAGGAGTAGGGGATTGTTTGGACTGTATTTTCGGTAGCTTTGAAATCACTTTTAAAAATCTTCCGGCAACTCATAATCCTTTTTTTCAGGCACATAGCAGTATACGCAGCGGTCCTTGCGGACAAACAGCCGTATCATCAGCATGCCGGCGATGAATCCGCCTATGTGTGCCGCCCACGCGACCCGTTCCGCAGAACCGTTGAAGTGGTCCGATACCCCTGATATAATCTGGATAAGGAACCAGAGGCCGAGGAACAGCCCGGCAGGTATCTTGAAGAAAAACGGGATAATTATGACCGGGAACAATGTCAGGACCTTGCCGTGCGGGTACAGGACCATATAGGCCCCCATTATTCCGGCAACCGCACCGGAGGCTCCTATTACCGGCGCACTTGCATTCGGTTCAATCGCCATCTGTACTCCGATGGCGGCAAGTCCGCAGGCAAGGTAGAAGACTAGAAAACGGGCATGCCCGGTTGCGTCCTCAATGTTATCGGCAAATATCCAGAGCATCCACATATTCAGGATTATGTGCAGCCAACTGCTGTGCAGGAACATGTAGGTGAACAACGGTAAGGTACCCGCATTCGGGTATCCGGAGGCCACTGCCCATTCCGGGTTGAAGAACCTCGCCGGAACCACCCCCAGCAGATGGAAGAGCACAAGCCGTCCCTGCGGGCTGAGGAGCTGCTCAAACAGAAATATTGCAATGTTGGTGATCAGGATGGCCCGCAGTACGTACGGGGTGATCAGGCATGGAACATTGTCGCGGATGGGAATCATGGAGTGCTCGTCAGTTTCTGGTTGCAGCAGTTTGTTACAGGACTAGTCTTCACATTGCCAATGTGTACAAGTAAGACTTTAGCAGAAATAGTTAATGATCTCCATCAGTGTAGTATAAAAAATCCCCGCCGCAGAACGCGACGGGGAAATGACGAGATTGAGTTGGTAGGTAAACTAGGGTCACTCACTCCCTAAACTCAAAACCTGATGCCGAAAGCGGGGTTGGACCTTTCGTAGAATTCTCTTATGTATAATGGACTTGCATCCTAACATTTAATTTGTGTTCATTCTTCCGACTACGGTCCTGGCCCTCGCCCCAGGTCTCAATAAAATAATAAGAACTGCCCGCTGCAAGTCAATGTTTCGGGGAACTGATTATTCACTTTCCGGGTTGAAAAGTCCTTTCAGGAAATCGTCGAAACGTTTTTCCTTTTCGCTGCGCAGTGCAGCAAGCTCGTCAAGTGCGCGCAGAGTTTCATTTTTCAGCTTTTCCAAATCTCCGTCGTTGTCGATAACTGCTGAACAGCAGGCGAGCTTGGCTTTTTCCTCCCATTGCCAGGAATCGAACACTGCCAGTATTTCCGGGGAAAGACTCCGTTTTTCGCGCAGAACACTGGTGCGAATTTCCACAGGACAGTGAACCCCGATTATGGCATCGACAATTTTTGCGGTATGCCATCCGCCTTCAAGCAGCAGGGGAACTTCAGCCACTGCCAGTGGCAGGCCGGAGTTTTCACGGAAGAATTCCTCGACTTCGTGCTGTACGATGGGGTGGATAATATTCATCACCTCTCTGCGCAGGTTCTCGTCATCGCGCATGGCGACGAACAGCTTTCCTTTGTCTATGTCGCCGGATTCCGGGTCGCTGAACCTGTTCCCGAAGCGCTGCCTGATCATTTCCCATCCTGCACCGTCCTTTTCGTAGGAGCGGGCAACTGATGCATCCGCACTGAAAACAGGTATTCCCTGCTCTTTAAGAATGTTGAGAACTGCTGACTTGCCACTGCAGGGCATGCCGATAAGCCCGGTACGCTGTACGGACCTGTTGAGTGCTTTGAGCAGGGAGATGAAGTCTTCCGGAGGAGGAAGCAGGAAGCTCAGCTCTTCTTCTGTTTCCGGGTGGGTGAAGCGCAGGCTGTAGGCATGCAGCATCTGGCGCGAGCAGAGGTCTGCAAGGGGCTTGTTCTCCCTTTCCATGATTGAGTGCTGCTGCGATCCGTATACAAGATCTCCAAGCAGTGGATGACCGATGTGGGCCATGTGTACCCTGATCTGGTGGGTTCGGCCGGTATAGATTCTTACTCTTACAAGGCTGGCCCGCTTTGCCGGATCGGACCAGAGCACTTCGTAGCTGGACCTTGCATCGCGCCCGCCCTTGAGGACTACGGCCATTTTGGTTTTGTGGACCGGATGGCGTCCCATGGGTTCGTCGATTTCACCGAACGGTCTGTCGGGTACACCGTGAATGATGGCAAGGTAGGTCTTTCTGACTTCGCGCTCGGCAAAGGCCTCGGACATGGCAAGACGGTCATGTTCATTTAGTGCGACTGCAATCAGCCCGGAAGTGAACTTATCCAGACGGTGGATAATGCCCGGACGCCACTGATCCATGTCCCTGATCTGCGGGAAATGGTGGATTAGGCGGTGAACCAGCGTGTCAGTGGGGCAGCTTGGCGCCGGGTGGGTGGTAAGCCCTGCCGGTTTGTTGAGTACGGCAATGCGCCCGTCATTAAATATTATGTCCAGCGGTTTGTCTTCCGGTATCAGGGTCGTGGGCTCGGCTTCTCCGGCGAGAGTCAGCTCCTCGTCCCCGTTCAGTTTCAGATTAGCCTTGGTGCAGACATTTCCGTTAACGGTTGCGTATCCGGCCTTGATCCAGTCTTTGACCTTCCCTCTGGATACCCCTTCTTCTTCAAGAACTGTTCCCCAGAACTTATCAAGACGGGTATTGCGGTCGGAGCTGACGGCTGTGCGTTCCCATGCGGGATTTATTTCTTCTTCAGAGATTTCTTCGTTATTAAACATGTCATTTAATCCGTGTTTGTTTTATATTGATTCTCAAAAAAAATTAAAAATATCTAAATTTCCAGTTATTCCGGTGTGGTAGCGATTGTTTGGGAAATGTGTTCAAAACATGTTGACCTCTGTATATCTGTCATATATAAACACGAAGTTTTGACTTATGGGATTTATATAACTAATAACATGGTACACAGGAGGCACCGTGGCGGTACATGTGGTAGACCATCCTTTGGTAAGACACAAGCTCGGCATTCTCCGTGAAGACGGCATCAGCACCAGCCGCTTTCGCGCACTGGCTCAGGAAATTTCAAGGCTCCTCACTTATGAGGCAACCAAAGACCTTGTCACAGAAACCAAAACCATCAAAGGTTGGGCCGGAGATGTTGAGGTAGAAGAGATCAAGGGCAAGAAGATCACCGTGGTTCCCATCCTCAGGGCTGGGCTCGGCATGATGGATGGTGTCCTTGACATGGTCCCTGGTGCGCGCGTCAGCGTAGTCGGCTTCTACCGCAACGAAGAAACTCTGCAGCCTGTAGAATATTACGTCAAGCTCGCAAGCAACATAGATGAACGTATCGCGCTCATTCTTGACCCCATGCTTGCTACCGGCGGAACTCTTCTCGCCACTATCGAGCTTCTCAAGAAGGCCGGCTGCACCAGCATCAAGGGCCTTTTCCTCGTAGCTGCTCCTGAAGGCATTGAAAAGATCGTCAGTGCCCATCCCGATGTGGATATCTATACCGCAGCAATTGATGAAAAGCTTAACGACGTCGGCTATATTCTTCCCGGTCTCGGTGACGCGGGAGATAAGATATTCGGCACCAAGTAAAAAATTATTTTTCAGGCACCACACGGTGCCTTTTTTTTGAGTACAGTTCTTCTTACGTCCTTTAGGCCTGCTCAGGCTGAAGCACATTTTCTGTGCGGGGGATGCAGGGGAGTCGGTTGGAAATTTTTGAGGGAGATAAAATGAGCACACACAGTACTGATTACAATTTTCGGGCAAGAGATTTTGTCCTCGGCGCGCAGATGCTTTTCGTGGCCTTCGGCGCACTTGTTCTTGTTCCGCTGCTGACCGGGCTTGACCCCAACGTGGCCCTGTTCACTGCAGGAGCGGGTACACTGCTCTTCCAGGTCATCACCAAAGGCAAGATTCCGGTATTCCTTGCCTCGTCCTTTGCATTCATCGCACCCATCATCTACGGCGTGCAGACCTGGGGTATTCCGTCCACCCTGTGCGGACTTGCTGCGGCCGGCCTGTTCTACGTGGTATTGAGTTTCCTCATCCGTTGGCGCGGAACCGAGATTCTCAAGAGAATTCTGCCTCCTATCGTTACCGGACCGGTAATCATGGTTATCGGCCTGATTCTGGCTCCCGTGGCTGTCTTCATGGCCGTAGGCAAGACCGGTGACGGATCAATTGTTTTGATTCCCGAGAAGACCGCACTTATCGTGTCCATGGTCTCACTTGGTGTAACCGTTGCAGTCTCGCTGCTGGGTAAGGGCTGGCTGAAGCTTGTTCCTATCCTGTGCGGAATAGCAGCCGGCTACGCTGTTTCCCTGTTCATGGGACTGGTAAACTTTGATGCTGTGGCCGCAGCCCCCTGGGTTTCAATGCCCAACTTCACTTTCCCTGAGTGGAACCTTGAAGCCGTGCTCTTCATTGTACCGGTAGCCATTGCACCTGCAATCGAGCACTTCGGTGATGTCCTTGCCATCAGCTCCGTAGCAAACAAGGATTACGTAAAAGATCCCGGCATCCAGAACACCATGCTGGGTGACGGTCTGGCTACTTCCCTTGCCGCCTGTCTCGGCGGTCCTCCTAACACCACCTATTCCGAAGTTACCGGTGCCGTTGCCCTGATCAAGGTTTTCAATCCCGCGATCATGACCTGGGCTTCCATCGTGGCCATTGCTCTGGCCTTCTGCGGCAAGGTAGGTGCTTTCCTGTCCACCATTCCCGTGCCGGTAATGGGCGGGATCATGGTTCTGCTCTTCGGTGCCATTATGGTTGTCGGTATGAACACCCTCGTTCGTGCCGGTGATGACCTTATGGAAGCCCGCAACCTTGCTATTGTGGCGCTGATCGTTATCTTCGGTGTCGGCGGCATGTCCCTGCCCACCCCGTTCAGCGACGAGTTCCGTCTTGGCGGAATCGGACTTGCCGGTATCCTCGGCGTGTTCCTTAATCTTGTTTTGCCAATGCCTAAAAAGGCTGAATAATAAAGTCCTGTCAACCGGGTTGTCCGGTTGATTTTCCATAGAGACTTGTGAGAGACATATGCCCGGACAGCGTGGTACGCTGTCCGGGCATTGTGCTTGTAACACCGATGAATCAGCATGGAAGCACTGCTGTTACACTGTGTGAGTAATTGTTGGAGAATTTAGATGGATTCAGCTCTGATATATCCCGGTCTGGGTGAAGTAGCCGCCGGACGCAAGGTTGCCATGGCAGTCAGCGGCGGTGCGGACAGCCTTCTTTCACTGATCCTGCTCAAGGAGAGCGGGGCAGATGTTTTCGCCATGCACGGCTGTTTCCTCGGCCGCGAGAAAGCAGTTCCGGCAGTGCAAGGGCTGGAGAAACGCTGCACGGATCTGGGCGTTGAACTTCATGTCGTTGATCTGACCGGTGAGTTTGACAGTCTGGTGATTGAGCCGTTTGTACAGGAGTATCTCAAAGGCAATACCCCCAACCCCTGTGCCATGTGCAATCCTGAAATCAAGTTCGGACTGCTGGGGAGGGCTGCCCGCGAACGTGGAGCTGAACTTCTGGGAACAGGGCATTACGTCCGGATGGCTGAGCATACGGAATTCGGGCGGGTTCTGGTCCGTGGTGCGGATATGGGCAAGGATCAGAGCTATTTCCTGTCGCTCGTACCTGCCAAAGATCTGCACCGGGGAGTGTTCCCGCTTGGAGAGCACAGCAAGGAACACACCTATGCCGAGCTGGAGAGGAGGGGCGTGGAGATCCCGCTTCCATCGGAAAGTCAGGAGATCTGTTTCGTTCCTGACGACGATTACCGCAGTTTTCTGGTTGAACGGAACGTTAAGTTGCCCGGACCGGGAAATGTGATGCTCAGTTCCGGAAAAGTTATCGGCAAGCACGAAGGGTTGTGGCGCTATACTCTGGGCCAGAGAAAAGGCCTGGGCATAGCCTGGACGGAACCTCTTTATGTTCTGGATAAGGATATGTCCCGCAACGTCCTCATAGTAGGTACCCGGGATGAGCTTGATGCCGAGGGATGCCTTGCGGACAGGTTCAATTATCTGATTGAATTTCAGCGATGGCCAGCAATCGTTTTTGTGAAGACCAGATACCGCCAGCGATCCAAGCCCGCAAGGGCCAGGCTGGATGGCGGAAGAATATATTTTGATTTTATCGAGCCACACTCCAGACCCACACCGGGCCAGATAGTGGCGGCTTATACCGAAGATGGGGCTGTGCTCGGAGGTGGTATCATTCTGGGCTAGCCGCAGGAGTTGATACCCGTGATTATCGAGACGCAAAGACTTTACTTGCGGCCTTTGAAGGCAGATGACGCCGATTATTTTGATGTCCTCATGAAAGATCCTGCTGTTTACCGGTATATTCTAAGGCAGGAACCATGGGCAGAGGGCATGGTAAGGCATGTTCTGTCTATCCAGCACTTCATTTTGTCCGAACTCGGTTTTTGCCTTTTCGGGGTTGCTTTGAAGGAGACCGGGAGGCTGGCAGGATACTGCGGGCTTCAGCCTCTGGAAAGTTTCACGGCGTCAGTTGTGAATCAGGTCGGCGTAAGCTGGGTCTTCCATCCGGATTTCTGGGGCATGGGACTTGCGACCGAGGCCGGACATGCCGTGCTGGAGAAAGCTTTTGCTGCCACAGGCCTAGACTGCGTCAAAGCCATAATTCATCCGGCCAACTTCGGTTCCATTAAGGTTGCCGGGAAACTAGGATTCAAGTTTGATGATCTTGTTTTTCGTAATGATCGCTTAAGACTAATGTATTCAGTCTCTCGTGCTGTCTTCGAGACAGGCAGGATGCAGTGGGATGGAACACAGAACAACCTTGCCGTGGCTGGGTGTTTTTAAGGATATTCTTCGCCGTGAACAATGCAAGGCCGTATGGTTTGATTGAGTAATCAAGAGTTTTGTTGAATAATATTTCTTTCATTGCAGGTGGTTAAATTGTTTTTGCCGGATTTTGAATACTTCTAGGTTGACCTTTGCGGAACAGAGGGGTATTAACTGACCTTAAGTTCGCCGGATACAAGTGTTATCCGGAAGAAACGGCAGGGTCCATCCGGATCTGAACCCGGCCTGACAGCCGGGCTTGAACAGGTAACCGAAACTGATACCAAGTAGTTTAATGGCACAGGAAAAAAGAATACCGAAGCACAAGGGCGTATATATCCTGCCCAACCTGCTCACCGTAGCAAGCCTCTTCTGTGGCTTTCTTTCGATGAACTGGGTTGTGGAAGGACAATACGAGATGAGTGCTGTCGCCATTCTGGTGAGCTGTCTCTTTGACGGTCTCGACGGAAAGGTGGCCCGGTTGACCGGTACCAGCAGTGAATTCGGCGTGCAGCTTGATTCTCTTGCGGATGTGGTCGCCTTCGGTGTTACTCCTGCGTTTATGGTTTATCAGTGGCAGCTCCACCAGTTCGGCAGACTGGGCATGCTGGCAGCCTTTTTGCTGGTTGCCTGCGGTGCTCTCAGACTTGCCCGTTTCAATGTCCAGGCGGCAACCACCTCCAAGGCCCATTTCGTCGGGCTGCCCATTCCTGCGGCAGGTTGCACCTTGGCGACTCTCATCCTGTTTTTTCCCTTTATTCCTGCTGGCATTGCCCAGAGTGTACTGCCAATGTTCACTCTGATCCTCGTGTATTGCCTCGCATTTCTCATGGTGAGCACTGTTCGCTACAATTCTTTTAAAGAAGTTGGAATGTTCAAAGCTCATCCCTTCAGCGCCATGGTAACTGTTATTGCTCTCTTTGCAATGGTTGCCTCCCAGCCCAAGTTTCTGGGTTTCATTATTTTTGCCGGTTATATTATTTCCGGCCCCATTTACACTGTTTTCTTTCTATCCCGCAGAAGCAGTAAGCTACTAGGAAAGTCCTCCAAAGAATTATCATAAGCTTTTAGTGCGGGTTTCTATCCTCACATCCTGCTTATAAGGTACCATAATTCTTTAGGGGACGGTAATAGCCGGTAGTTTAGCCAGATTCCTGTTACTTTTCTTGTATAATTATTATAGCATGCAAAGGGTTCAACCTTTTGCAGATCTTGCATAGGAGATAGAATAATGTCTGATAAAGTATATATTTTCGATACAACTTTGCGTGATGGAGAACAGTCCCCCGGTGCAACCATGAACCTGGCCGAAAAAATCTCCATGGCCCGCCAGTTGGAGATGCTCGGTGTTGACATCATCGAAGCCGGTTTTCCCGCAGCCAGTCATGGCGACTTCGAAGCCGTAACCCAGATTGCAAAATCAGTGGGTGATATTCAAGTCGCAGGGCTTTGTCGTGCGCTGACCGCAGATATTGACCGTGCGTTTGAGGCTGTGAAACATGCCAAGAATCCCAGAATTCATACTTTTATTGCCACTTCAGACATCCACATGAAGCACAAGTTCAACAAGGAGCCGGAGCAGATTCTGGAGATGGCCCGCAAAGCCGTACGCCACGCCGCTTCCCTGACTCCCAATGTTGAATTTTCCGCTGAAGATGCTTCCCGTTCCCGCTGGGATTTCCTCGCACAGGTAGTCGAGGCCGCCATTGAGGAAGGTGCTACCACCATCAATATCCCCGATACAGTGGGCTATGCCCAGCCTGATGAATTCGGCAAGCTGGTCGAGTACCTGCTCAAGAACGTTTCCAACAGCAGTAAGGCAATCTTCAGTGTACACTGCCATAACGATCTGGGGCTTGCCGTTGCGAATACTCTGGCAGCAATCAAAGCCGGTGCCCGTCAGGCGGAAGTAACTCTGTCCGGTATCGGTGAACGTGCCGGTAACGCTGCATTGGAAGAAGTCATCATGGCCTTGCATACCCGTAAGGATTATTACAATGTTGAGACTTCCATCGTTACCGAACAGCTCTTCCCGTCCTGCCGCAGACTTGCTTCCACCATCGGCCAGCCTATTTCGCCTTACAAGGCCATTGTCGGAGCGAATGCTTTTGCCCATGAATCCGGCATCCATCAGGACGGTATGCTCAAAAACCGCCAGACTTACGAGATCATGACTCCCGAGTCCATCGGCAAGAAGGGCACTTCCATTGTACTCGGCAAACACTCCGGTAGAAATGCTCTGGGTTCAAAGCTGCGTGAAATGGGGTATGAACTTAATGATAAACAGATCGAAAGGGTCTTTGTTGCAATCAAGGCTCTGGCGGATAAGAAAGAAGAAATTTTCGATGAGGACGTGGAAGCACTGGTGCTTGAAGAAGCATATCGTATCCACGACCTGTACCGTGTAAAGGATCTGTCCGTATTTTCCGGTACTGCCGGGGTTTCCCCGCACGCTGCAATCGTGCTGGAAGACTTCAGCGAAGATAAGGATAATCCGAAAACTCTTCAGGATGTGGGATTCGGCGACGGTCCTATCAATGCAGTATTCTCCACCATCAACAAGATGGTCGGTCGTAAACCGAAGCTGGAACTCTATTCGGTCAACGCAGTCACCGGCGGTGCTGACGCACAGGGTGCTGTAATGGTCCACATTACCGATAACGGATTTAAATCAATCGGGCGCGGTTCTGACGAAGACATTATTGTCGCCAGTGCCAAAGCCTACATCAACGCCATAAACAGGGTTGAACGTATGAAACAGGAGAAACAGAATGCCTAAGACATTAGCTGAGAAGATTTTACAGGCGCATACCGACGAAACCGTAAAAGAAGCGGGCCAGATTGTCCGTTGTAACGTATCTCTGGTACTGGCCAACGACATTACCGCCCCCCTTGCCATCAAGTCTTTCCGTGCCATGGGTGCGGATCAGGTTTTCGACAAGGACAAAGTCGCTCTGGTCTGCGACCACTTCACTCCCAACAAGGACATTGATTCCGCAGAGCAGGTGAAGGTGGTCCGTGAGTTCGCTCATGAAAAGAACATCACCCACTACTACGAAGGAGGGGATGTAGGCGTAGAGCACGCACTGCTTCCCGAGCTCGGTCTTGTCGGTCCTTCCGACATTGTAATCGGTGCCGACTCTCACACCTGCACCTACGGCGGTCTCGGCGCTTTCGCCACCGGTATGGGCTCTACCGATATTGCCGGTGCCATGGCTCTCGGCGAAACCTGGTTCAAAGTTCCCCCGACCATCAAGGTTGAAATCGAAGGCAGGCCAGGCAAGTATGTCGGCGCCAAGGACTACATCCTCAACCTGATCGGCACCATCGGTGTATCCGGTGCGCTTTACAAGGCCCTTGAATTCAGCGGTTCCGCTGTAGATGATCTTTCCATAGAAGGACGTATGACCATTGCCAACATGGCTATTGAAGCCGGCGGCAAGGTCGGTCTGTTCCCTGTTGACGCCAAGACCCTCGAATACTGCCGTGCTGCAGGCCGCACCGGCGACGTTGAACTCCGTCCTGATGCCGGAGCAACCTACGAGCGCGTGGTCAAGATCAACGTGAACGGCATGAAACCTCAGATTGCATGTCCGCACCTGCCCGACAACGTCAAGCCCGTTGACGAAGTAAAGAACATGCAGATTCACCAGTCTGTCATCGGTTCCTGTACCAACGGCCGTATTGAAGACCTGCGTCAGGCAGCTGAAGTTCTCAAGGGCCGCAAGGTCAACAAGAATGTCCGCCTGATCGTACTGCCCGCAACCCCGAGCATCTGGAAACAGGCTCTCAGGGAAGGACTCATTGAAACCTTCATGGAGTGCGGAGCCATTGTCGGACCCGCAACCTGCGGTCCCTGTCTCGGCGGTCACATGGGTATCCTCGCTGGCGGTGAAAGGGCAATTGCCACTACTAACCGTAACTTCAAGGGCCGCATGGGCAGTCTCGAGAGCGAAGTATTTCTCTCCAGCCCTGCAGTAGCCGCAGCATCCGCAATTGCCGGCGAGATTATTGATCCTGAAGACCTTTAAGAGGAGAATTTATATATGTCTATCAAAGGTACTGCACACAGAGTCGGGGCACACATTGATACCGATGCCATCATCCCCGCCCGTTTTCTGGTTACTACCGATCCCGATGAACTTGGCGCAAACTGCATGGAAGGCCTTGAAGAAGGCTGGATCAAACGTGTCAAAAAGAACGATATCATGGTTGCCGATGAGAACTTCGGTTGTGGTTCTTCCCGTGAACACGCACCTATTTCCCTCCTTGGCGCAGGTATCCCGGTTGTAGTAGCCAAAAGTTTTGCCCGTATTTTCTACCGCAACGGCTTCAATATGGGCCTCATCCTCCTTGAAGTCGGTGATGATTTTGTTAAACTCGGCGACGGCGATCAGCTTGAAGTCGATGCCGAGAAGGGCGAAATCAAGAACCTGACCACCGGCGATGTTATCACCTGCGCACCGGTTCCCCCGTTCATGAAGGGAATCCTTGATTGCGGCGGACTGGTCGAGTACGTCAAGGAACGTCTTTCCAAGTAAAAAGGAGCAGCTTGTGAAGCGGTTCCTTGCAGCAGTAATAGTCATTTTATGCACCGTCACATCGTCCTATGCGGGCGATGTGTACGGCTGCATCATCAACGAGACTCCGGCATCATATTTCGGTGTTATCACATCCGATGCCTACAAGCTCGATTTCGATGTGCATGGTGACTACATCTGGTGCAGCAGGCTTCCGGAAGGCCGTTATACGATCAGGTCTTCGGATGGAAAGCTGGATCACGATTTTACCGCTTCATGGCAAAATTCCATCGGCCTTGTGGGTGATGAAACACTGCACTGGCTTGTCAAAATAAAAGAACAGGATATAGAGAAATGAAAATCTGCGTAATGCCCGGTGACGGTATCGGCCCGGAAATCATGGCTCAGGCCATCAAGGTCCTTGAAGTAATCGGCGAGAAGTACGGACATAAATTTGAAACAACCGAAGCTCTTATCGGCGGTGCCGCTATTGACGCCACCGGTGTTCCGCTTCCCGATGCAACTGTTAAGGCCTGCAAGGAATCAGATGCGGTTCTGCTCGGTGCCGTAGGCGGACCCAAGTGGGATACCATCGATCCTGCAGTCCGTCCTGAAAAAGGCCTGCTCGGTATCCGTAAGGCACTCGGCCTTTTTGCCAATCTTCGTCCTGCAGCTCTTTTTCCGCAGCTCAAGGATGCCTGCTTCCTGCGTCCCGACATCGTTGCCAAAGGTATCGACGTAATGGTTGTGCGAGAACTCACCGGCGGTATCTACTTCGGCGAACCCCGCGGTACCAAAGTTGAAAACGGTGAACGCATGGGCTTCAACACCATGGTTTACTACGAGCACGAAGTTAAGCGTATTGCGAAAGTCGCTTTCGAAGCAGCTCGCAAGCGTAAAAAACGTCTCTGCTCCGTTGATAAGGCCAACGTTCTCGATGTTTCCCGCGTCTGGCGTGAAATCGTCATCGAAGTATCCAAGGATTACCCCGATGTTGAACTGAGCCATATGTACGTTGATAACGCCGCCATGCAGCTCGTTCGCGATCCTTCCCAGTTCGACGTGATCGTGACCGGCAACCTCTTCGGCGACATCCTTTCCGATGAAGCTGCGGTTATCACCGGTTCCATCGGCATGCTGCCTTCAGCGTCTCTCGGAGAATCCAACCCCGGACTTTACGAGCCCATTCACGGCTCCGCTCCGGACATTGCCGGTCAGGACAAGGCCAACCCCCTTGCAACCATCCTGTCCATTGCAATGATGCTCCGTTATTCCTTCGATATGGCAGCAGAAGCTGACTGCATTGAAGCTGCGGTAGAGAAGACCCTTTCCGAAGGGCTGCGTACCGGTGACATCATGGATGAAGGCGGAAAGCTCGTCGGTTGTACTGAAATGGGTGCTGCCGTTATCAGGAATATGCAGTAGAGAATTCCGGCAGATCGTGCCAGGTCTCTGGCGTATAAATGCGAATCTGTATTGGCCAGCCCCTGCATTATGCCGGGGCTGGCTTTTTTCGTGATATGACGGGATTGATTGGCAGTTTATTTTCAGGTTGTGTCTCCCTGAAAGGAATTGACGGCATGTATGGAACAAATAGGTTGATATTACGGCAGTGGCGGTCTGAGGACTATGAGCATTTTGCGCGTTTGAATGCCGACCCGCAGACCATGCGGTTCTTTCCGTCTCCGTTAACCCGTCCGGAAAGTGATAATCTCGCCGATAAAATAGTCGGACTTATTGCCCATAGAGGTTGGGGATTCTGGGCTGTCGAGCTGCCGGGGGAAGCTCCTTTTATCGGATTTGTAGGGCTGCATATCCCAACATCCGCACTGCCTTTCAGTCCATGCGTTGAAATTGGCTGGCGTCTGGATAGGGCATACTGGGGTCATGGATATGCTACTGAAGCAGCTGAATTCGCACTTGAATACGGTTTCAGTGATCTTCAACTGGATGAAATTGTATCGTTTACTGCTGTTCAAAATAGGCCGTCACAGGCTGTAATGAAAAGAATTGGAATGAAAAGTAACGACGACTTTTTTGAGCATCCGGAGCTCCCTTTCGGGCATCCTTTGCGTCTCCATGTTCTTTGCCGTTTATCCCGCAGTGATTGGCTGGCCCAGAACAGAAATTGATTTATGTTTGACTCGATACCCGGTTGGCAGAAATTTTCCTGCATCTGAGCTAAAATGCACTTTCATAGTACCCATAATGTTTTAAAAAGCAGATGATCAATGACTGACAATTTTAATGAAACACATCACCCGTTTGAAACTTCTCCCAATAAAACGTTGCTGACACTCGCCGTTCCGGTTCTTTTTTCCATGATTGCCGAGCCTCTGACCGGACTGGTCGATACGGCTTTTGTATCTAGACTTGGGGCCGAAGCAATGGCTGCACTCGGAATCGGGACAATGGTGTTTTCGTCCGTGTTCTGGGTATTCGGTTTTCTCGGAGTAGGAACACAGACCGAAGTTTCGCAGGCTCTTGGCAGGGGAGATACGACCAGGGCCGCGTCCTTGTGCTGGCTGGCGGTGAAGATTGCGGCTGTGCTGGGAGTAGTGCTGGGTATTTTTGTGCTTCCCATTCTCGGTATGATTGCAGGGATGATGGGCGGAGAAGGACCTGTCAGGGACCTTGCAGTTGATTACATGTCGTACAGATTGCTGGGAGCTCCAGCTGTTCTTGTTGTGCTGTCCTGTTTCGGGGCCATGCGCGGATTTCAGGATATGCGTTCCCCGCTGTGGGTGGCAGTGGGCATGAATGCAATCAACGTTGTGCTGGACTGGCTGCTGGTTTTCGGAATCGGGCCTTTCCCGCAGATGGGTGTCGGCGGGGCCGCGTTGGCCAGTGCCATCAGCCAGTGGATCGGTGCATTCTGGGCTTTGCTGGTAGTTAAAAAACATTACGGAGTCACATTCGGATTCAACCTCGTCGATGCTCGCAGACTGTTTGTTATCGGCGGGGATATGTTTGTGCGTACCGGGTGTGTATGCCTTTTTCTGTTGCTGTGTACCCGTTTTGCTACCAAGGCCGGGGCTGATTCCGGGGCAGCACATCAGGCTATCAGGCAGTTTTTCGTTTTTCTGGCTTTGTTTCTGGATGCTTTTGCTATCAGCGGACAGTCGCTAGTCGGATATTTTGTCGGGCGTGCGGACCGTTCCAGTGCCAGAAATGTGGCTGCGCTTGTCTGTAAATGGAGTTTCTGGACCGGAATTATTCTGACTGCGGCCATGTATCTTGGCCAGAAGCAGGTTGCCTGGATGCTTGTTCCTGAAGAGGCAACCATGGTATTTGGACCGGCATGGCTTGCGGTAACATTTTTACAGCCTATCAATGCACTTTCATTTGCCACTGACGGTATTCATCTGGGCACAGGGGATTTTCGGTATTTGCGAAACGCCATGATGATTGCCGTGCTGACCAGTACCTGCGTCCTTTTCATTGTGGACTGGATTCATCCCGAACATATGCTGTTCTGGATATGGGTAGTGGCCGGACTCTGGACAACTCTGAGAGCCCTGTTCGGCATGATCAGAATCTGGCCGGGAATCGGGGACGGGCCGCTAAATATCCCTTCGGCAACACCTCTGTTCTCAACAGATCGCTAAACTCGAAGACTTGTTGAGAGGCTGTAAGGTCTGCCGGAATCGTTACAGTGCGGATAATTTTATCCTGTAGCACAAATGTTGACAGCGTGTCGCATGCGTAATATCAAACTTGTGCCTGTGGTGCTCTCGCGAGCTTAATAGGGAATCCCGTGAAAGTCGGGAGCGGACCCGCCGCCGTGAGTCCTTTGCAGTCCTGCCCCGTGGGCCGGTTTAATCCGGTCCGGTGTGCCACTGAACTTGTTTCGGGAAGGCCGGGTTAGGATAGGACGAGTCGGAAGACCTGCCTAGGTGCCTATAAATACCATTTTGACCGATAACGGGGCTTTTATCCGTCAAAAACAGGCACGGACCGCTTCTGCGGGCCGGGCTGCTTCATTATTTCAAGCCCCCGAAATTCAGGAGACTTTTATGTCATATCGTTTTGGGGAAAAATCTGGAATTCTTTCCGCTTTACTGCTGATCCTGCTTCTCTCGCTCCCGTCAATGGCACTGGCCGGGCATGGCGATTCCAAGCCTGTCAAGAAGGGCATTATGCTGGCCGCGTTCGGCTCCAGCATGCCGGAAACCAAAGTCGCTTTTGAGTCCATTGAGAAGGCCGTCAAAAAGGCTTTCCCCGGCGTACCGGTCCGCTGGTCCTATTCTTCATCAATAATTCGCAGGATTCTGGACAAAGAAGGTCGGGTGGTTGATTCGCCCGCCACTGCTATGGCAAAAATGATGGACGAGGGCTTTACCCATGTTGCCGTGCAGTCCCTGCATACCATTCCTGGTGAGGAATATTTCGGCATAGCTGATACTGTTAAGGGATTCGAAGGCATGCCCAAGGGGATGAAGAAAGTAACTGTCGGTAAACCGCTTCTTTACTCTGATGGAGATATGCGCAGGACAGTTGCTGCCGTGATTGCCAATATTCCAAAGGATCGCAAAAGCTCAGACGCTGTGGTGCTGATGGGGCACGGCACCCACCACGGGGCAAACATTTACTACCCTGCTTCCCAGTACTACTTTGCGCAGGTCGATCCGAAGATTTTTGTCGGCACAGTTGAGGGAAGTCCCACTCTTGATGATGTTAAGAAGCAGCTCAAGGCAAGCAGGACCAGAAAGGTATACCTTATGCCTTACATGTCCGTTGCCGGAGACCATGCACGCAATGATATGGCAGGAGCAGAACCTGATTCATGGAAATCAGAACTGACCAAGGCCGGGTACACCTGTGTACCGGTTCTCAAGGGAACAGCTGAGTTTCCTGAAGTTGTTGATATCTGGGTTGATCACCTCAAGGTGGCTTTTGATCACCTTGGGGAATAATAGGCAAATTCATGCCGGGCGGTGAAGATGGATTTATTGGGTAAAAGAAGGATGCAGGCAGTGATCCTGCTGAGCCTGATGGTACCTTTATCCATTTTTGCCGCCTGTCTTTTCGGGGCTTATGGGACCAGTGTCGGGCAGGTTCTGGCTGTGTTCAGCTCCGCTCTTGGGCTTGGAAGCGGAAAAATCGACCCCTCTCTGTCATTCATTGTGCTTGATCTGCGTTTGAGTAGAATTTGCCTGTCGTTTCTCGTGGGCATGTCTCTGGCTGTGGCCGGAACCGTATATCAGGGCATTCTGCGAAACCCTCTGGCCGACCCGTTCACCCTTGGAGTCAGCAGCGGAGCTGCTTTCGGGGCCAGTCTGGCCATTTTCGGCGGCTCTACCGTGCTTGGGGCTGGACTCTGGCAGAAGTTTGGGAATCTGTTCCTGCCCATGGCTGCACTCGCTGGGGCCATGGCGGCTCTCGGTGCTGTCCTGATGCTGGGACGAATCGGCGGCAGACTGCGGCGTGAAACAATGGTGCTGGCCGGTATTGTGGTAGCTACTTTCCTTTCCGCCCTGATTTCCCTGCTCAAGTCGCTGGACGAGGAGTCCGTATCCTCCATTGTTTTCTGGATTATGGGTAGTTTTCAGGGGCGCGGCTGGGATCATCTGCTGCTTTTTCTGCCATATTTTATCGCCGGAATGATTCCACTGATCTATTTCTCACGTGAGTTGGACATACTTTCACTCGGGGAAACTCAGGCCCGTCATCTGGGAATGGATGTTTCAAGGGTGCGAATGTTTCTGCTTGTGGGGGCCGGACTTCTGACCGGGGCGGCAGTTGCCGTTTCAGGGATTATAGGCTTTGTCGGGCTTATTGTCCCCCATCTTGTGCGTATGTATCAGGGGGCGGAGCACAGGCCTCTGCTTTTATCCGCATCTCTGCTGGGTGGACTGCTGCTTGTATGGTCCGACGTTATTGCCCGGTCATTGCTTCCCGGAGGCGAAGAACTGCCTGTGGGAGTTGTAACCGCTCTGCTCGGAGGGCCTTTTTTCTGTCTCGTGCTGCGTTCCGGTTTTGAGAGGAGCAGGGCATGATAAGGGTCAGAAACCTTACCGTTGGATACGCCGGACGCGAGGTGCTGAGTGGGCTTGATCTGGAATTCCCGGCCGGGTCCATGACAGCTGTCCTCGGTCCTAACGGGAGCGGGAAAACCACGTTTGTTTCAACCGTTTCCGGTGTACTGAAACCTTGGCAGGGGGAAATAGAACTTGAAGGCAGGAAAATTCAGGACTATAAGCCTCGTGCGCTTGCCGGGTTGATGGCGGTTCTGCCGCAGAAGGTCGAGCCTACGTTCGGATTGAGCGTAAAATCCATGGTCATGATGGGACGCTACGCCCACGGGTCCGGCTTTTTCGGCTATGACTGCGAGGACGAGACTATTTGCGCCGAGGCCATAGGCATTGTCGGTATCAGCCATCTTGAGCACCGTTCCGTGGCCGAGCTTTCCGGCGGAGAATTTCAAAGGGTGCTCATGGCCCGCACTATAGCTCAGCAGACCCGGATACTGGTTCTGGACGAAGTTGCATCAAGTGTCGATGTTGCCGGAAAGATGGAAATGTTCGACCTGCTGCGCCGAATGAACGGACTGGGGGCAACAATAATCTGCGTAATTCATGACATCAACCTTGCGGCCATTTATTTCGATCGGCTTGTGTTCATGTCTGCCGGAAAAGTCGTTCTGGACGGTCCTCCGGCTGAGGTCATTAACGGAGAAAATATATCCAATGTCTATAATGCATCAGTGGCCGTTGTGGAGCACCCTGAAATTGGTGTTCCGCAGGTGCTTTTTTCTCCTCGCAGCAGGTAGCCTGATTGCGCTGTCGCACCCTGCATATGCCGGGATCGTCATTGAAGATGATTTCGGGCAGCGTGTCGAGCTGAACGAACCGGCCAGACGTATTGTCGCCCTGTACGGATCATTCAATGAGATTCTATGTTCAATGGATCTTGGAGACAGGCTGGTAGCCCGTACTTCAGCCGACCATTATCCGGAGTCTGTTGTCAGCCTGCCGTCCATCGGCACTCATATGCGTCCCAACCCGGAACTGATAGTGGCCATGAAGCCCGACCTTGTATTGCAGATGGCAGGACGCTCTCAAGCTACATCCGCTTTGGAACCTTTGCGTAAGCAAGGTATTCCTTGTGCCATGTTTCAGGTCACCTCGTTTGAAGAACTTTTTTCGGTCATTGACCGGCTCGGAATACTGACTGCCGAACAGGGCAGGGCAATTGATCTGGTCTCTTCCATGAAGAGTAGACTGGCCCGTGCTGCCGCGAAACATGCCGGAAATTCGCATAGCCCGTCAGTCTTTTTCGAAGTCCGCTATCCAAACCTCCTTGCCGCAGGGCAGGAGTCCATTGTGGCAGATATTATTGCCAGGGCTGGCGGAAGAAATTGCGTTGAAAGTGATAAAAAGATAGTGCGCATAGGCGAGGAAGAACTTTTCCGTCTTGCCCCTGATATATATGTCTATCAGGTTGGCAGGATGAATCCGTCTCCTGTTCTTCCGTCTGAACGGCCTCATTTTAAAGGACTTGAAGCCGTTAAAAACGATAACACTCTGCAGGTGGACGAGTCCGTATTTTCCCGCCCAGGTCCGAGAAATGTGGATGCCGTGGAGATTCTGGCCGACTTCCTGTTCAGCGATAAAGAGAAATAAATGTTCAATTCTGGTAAAATTTATGGAATCGGGGTGGGGCCCGGCGATCCGGACCTGCTGACCGTCAGGGCGGTGAAGGTTCTGGAAAAGGTGGATGTTGTTTTTGCCGCATGCTCGACAAAGAATGACTACTCTCACTCGTTTGATATTGCGTCCGGTTTTATCCGCAAGGATTGCGAAGTAGTAAAGCTCGGCTATCCCATGACCCGCGATGAGAAGGTTCTGCGGGAGGCATGGGAAAAGAACTGCGAAATAGCCTATGAGTTCTTATCCGGAGGCAAATCTGCCGCTTTCCTGACCTTGGGGGACCCGCTTATCTACTCCACTTTCGGATACATGATGCAGACCATGAACAGGCTCTATCCGGAAGTCGAGTTTGAAGTGGTCCCGGGTATTACATCGTTTCAGGCAGCAGCGGCCAAGTCTCGTCAGGTGCTGGTCGAGTCCGGTCAGAACCTGCTGCTCACTTCCGGCGTGGCTGACCCCGAAAGGTTCGCTGAATCACTTGGAACAGTTGATAATGTGGTGATCCTCAAGGCATACCGTAATTTCCTGGAGCTGCGCCGGACGGTGCGTGACATGGATAAGATGAACGTAAAGTTCTATACACGGCTGGGTATGGAAGGTGAAAATATTTATGAGGACATCAATGATGTGCCTGAAAAGACTCACTATCTTTCGCTGATGTTGCTGACGTCCAAGGAGAATGGGTAAGAGTACAGGGCTTGTTAGCTCCGCAAAAGTATGCCTCCGGCTGTAAGGACTGCCGGAGGCTTTTTTCTTCAAAATGAATTCTACCTGATCGGCCTGCCGGTTCTCTGCAGGTCTTCCCGCAGCAGTTCCCGCATGCGTTTGCATATCGGTCCGGGGCGTACATCGTGAATGGGTTTCTTGTTGTAGCGAACCACACCCACCGCATCAATGGAAGTTCCACAGACGATGACTTCCCTTGCCAGCAAAATGTCTTCTTCGGAAATAGCCCTGTAATCAACTTCCGCTTCATCGGCGATCAGCTGTAGGGCCCTTACCAAAGAAGTACCGGCAAGCGCATTGGTGAACTGAGGAACCTGTATAACTCCGTTCTGGTCCACAATGCAGACACTTTCGGTCGCTCCTTCGGCGAGGAATCCCATGCTGTCGAAGCAGAAGGGGACGTTGAACCCTTTTTCTGTTGCCTCCCGTTTCATGAGCACGTTGGGGAGGTAGTCGATGGATTTAATGGTTGCCAGATAGGACTGCTTGGCCGGGATAGATGTCTTGAAAGCGGTAAGTCCTCTTTCGTACCATGATTCCGGTTTTGGTTCGTATTTGTAAACGACGATGTAAAGTGACGGAACCGGACATTCAGCCGGATCAATTCCAAAACCGCCTCCGCCGCGTCCGAGCAGGATACGCACCAGCCCGGATTCAACTTCAGCTGCTGCGGCAACCTGAATGATTATATCAGCCATTTCCTCCCATGAGCAGGGCGGTTCAAGGTAAATGGCTTTAGCAGAGCGTTTCATACGGCGAAGATGCGGATCAAGCTGGTACATTTTACCTTCGACAAATTTAATTGTCTCGAAAACCCCGTCACTTCGATGCACAAGATGGTCATCCCAGGGCATGAGCATCAGCTTTGGGTCCGTGCATATCAGCCCGATACGGTGTTCGTAGAAAGCACAGACCTTCTCGGTTCCGGCACGCATGGCTGTGAGCATGGCATCTATGTATTCTTCACTTGTGACTTTCCTGATCAATTCCTGACTCCGTGTATTCGTTTGCCCCGTGGGGACATTAACCGCCATCTTCCACGGGAAGTGAAATCCCGTGAAAGGTATCATGTACTTAATTGTTGCCACTCAGTGCAAGACCTTTACACAACTTCGGGCGGAGCTGACAAAAAACGCCCTGAAACAATTGCTTCAGGGCGTTCTGCATGGCTTGATTAAACGGCTTAGTGGTAACCGTGCTTGTGCATGAAGTCGGTATACTTGGCATCAACAACCATAATGTGCTTGATGAGCCAATCCTTGAGGAAGCGGATGATTTCAGTGGAGGCAGTGACCTTTCCGGAATCCACATCCTTTTTGAAGTCTGCAATTTTCTGGATGAATATACGGTGCAGTTTCTTGTGCGGTTCGGTCTCAGGATAATGGTGTTTGTCAAAGATTTTTTCTTCGTATCCGAAGTGATACTTGGTGTAGTCAAGCAGCCGCTCGGTAACTTCTCCGATGACCCTTCCTGTCTTACGCTGGCGCATGGCTCCGTATAGTTCGTTGATCAGGTCAAGCAGCACCATATGGTGCTCGTCAATTGTCCGCACCCGGACGGAGAGATCCTCAGACCATTCCACGATTTTGCCGGAACTGGTGTCTATCGCCTTACCGCTGGTGATTCCCTGAATGATGGAATCCAGTTCTTCAACCACACTGGCGATTTCAGTCAGGGCGTGGGCAGAAGAGCTCATCCCCTCTGAAGTTTCCTGAGCAACCCGGGCAACATCGCTGATGGCCATGTTGATTTCTTCGGAAGCAGCCGACTGCTCTTCACTGGCTGCGGCAATGGATTCAACCTGTGTATTGGTGTCATCTACAATGCCCACAATTGCGGACATGAGTTTGCCGGATTTTGCCGCTGCTTCTGTAGAATGAACAATATCCTTGGCGGCTGATTCAACTGCCGCGATGTTCTCTCTGGCGTTGCTCTGAATTTTGGAAACAGCCTCACCGACGCCCTTTGTTGCATCCATGGTTTTTTCAGCAAGTTTACGGACTTCATCGGCAACCACTGCAAAACCGCGTCCGGCTTCTCCCGCTCTGGCCGCTTCAATGGCGGCGTTAAGTGCCAGCAGGTTGGTCTGGTCCGCAATGTCGGTGATAACAGTCATGATCTGACCGATGTTGTCCGCCTGTTCGCCAAGAGTTCCCATGGTTCCTTTGAGTGCGAGGATAGTTTCCTTGATCTGCTCGAATGATTTTATGGCCTCGGAGACACCTTTGGCACCGTTCAGGGCGTTTTCTTTTGACTGGCTTGCACTGTTGGCTGCCAGTGACGCGTTCTGGGCAACTTCCAGAACTGTGCTGTTCATCTCTTCCATGGCGGTTGCTGTTTCAGTTACGCGGTCCCGCTGGATGACCATACCTGAGCTGACCTGATTTACCTGCGCACTCAGTTCTTCGATTCCGGCAAAAAGCTTACTGGAGATACCCTGTGCGTTGGAAGCGGATTTGGTGATTGCACCCAGTGCTGTTTTCTGGTCTGCAAGTTCTTTTGCAGTCTTATCCAGTTCAGCCTGAACGTTCTGGGCGTTGCTTTCAGCTGTTTCTCTGGCCTGCTCGGCTTTCCTGGTCTGTTCCGTCAGGGTTGAGACAAGCTTTTGCAACTCTTTTGCTGTTTCTGCTATTTCATCGCTAAGGTCTGACGGAAGGGTTGCCTTCTTGGTCCCTTTGGTCAGGTCATGCATGTATTTTGATAAGGATTGCAGCTGCCCGAAAATATTTGAATTAACAGTAATCAATGCAACTGCAGTTGCAGCAAGTGCAATGCAGAGGAATGCAATTTCCCATATCGTTATGCCCGGCTTGGCCGGAGGAAAAAAGGCCGCTTCGAGAACGGCGGCCGCTGTCATCAGGATGATGAGTATGATTGAAATCGTAAGTCTGGATTTAGCGGACATAATGTCTCCTTGTGAGAAAACGGCTATTGTTGTTACTTATACATTAATATTAAAAAACGAGGCCCCGTGCAAGTGCGCAGGAAGAAAAACGTTTTATAATAAATTGCTTTTATTCGATGGATCATGTCTCTCTTGCCTGGAAGCAATATAAGTTGGATAAGGATTTCTAGTTAAATATACTCTCAGGGAGTTCTCCAGCAGTTAATCTTATAATTGAACGCAGCCATTGATGGGCCGGGTCGTCGTTATTGATTGAGTGCCAATGCTGAAAGACTTTGAACTGCGTATTTTCAAGCGGGAGTTTTACAATACGCAATCTGTCTTTTGCTACGTGCATCTTTGCAAGACGTTCAGCCAGAGTCCCAACAAGATCTGAATCGACAACCAGTGCGGGGATTACGGTCTCCTGCTGTACCACGACTTTTATCCTGCGCTGCACCCCTTTTCTGTAGAGAAAATCTTCAAGGAACCCAAGTCCCGACTCGGAAAGCGACAGGGCGGCAAATTCGGAACTGGCTAACTCTTCCTCAGTCATGGTTGCCCCTTTTATCGGGTGGTCATGCCTTACTACGCAGACCTCCCGGTCTTCGAAAAGCAGCTCCTGCATGATCCCTGCTCCATAGTCCCGTGAGCAGCCGAGGAAGATATCCAGTTTCCCATTCTTAAGCATTTCAGCCCGCTGCTCGTAAGTTGTCTGCACTATTCTGATGGAAACTTCCGGAGAATCCTCCTGCATGCGGCTGAGAATTCCAGGCAGCAGCAGCCTGCACAGATAATCACTCAGACCCATGCAAAAGGTTCTTTTTGATGTGGCTGGATTGAATTCACCACGGTCATCAAGTGATTGCAGAAGATTTTTCAAGGAGGGAGCTATTCTCTCGTGCAGGGTCATGCATAGAGGAGTCGGGTCCATACTGTTACCCCGGCGGATGAAGAGCCGGTCCTCAAAGTGCTCGCGAAGTTTTGAAAGAGCATGGCTGACTGCCGATTGAGTCATGAACAGCTTTTTGCCGGCTATGGTGAGGCTTCGTTCTCTATATATCCTGTCCAGAATAACCAACAGGTTAAGGTCTATATTGGGAAGATTAGTTCTGCTCATAGCGGGAATGAATACCTTTCAGTGGTAATGCTGGCGGATCACAGCTATCAGGAGTGCAAACTGTTCTTGCATGATGTCTGCAAGGCAGGATTTCAGATCAATTTTTCATTCTGTAATTCATATTAAAGGAAATTGAAATGCTAGCTCTTTACGGTTCAATGGCGATTGCGATCGCATCGACCATTATCTATCACATTGCGCAAAAAAGTCTTGCCGGAGGTGGTTCTGTTTTCGGTTCTCTTGCCTCAGCCTATGGTGTGGCAATGGTTTTCAGTCTTATAGGGCTGTTTCTCCAGTCCGGAAGAATTGAAATCGGGGAAATAGTCAGTCTGAAGAACTGGCCTGTCTTTCTTCTTGGACTGGCGGTATTCGGTATTGAAATCGGCGTACTGCTCACATACAAGGCCGGGGCAAACGTGAACTCTCTCCCGATAATTGTAAACGGGGCAGTCATGGCCTGCCTTATCCCGCTGGGTGCGTTGATTTACAGCGAAACCATCTCCGTGACTTCTGTGATAGGCATTCTGCTGATCGGTTCAGGCGTCTGGCTGCTCTGTTCATCCGGGCACGCCTGATATCCTCTTTATTCACAGGGCGAGATCATTTCAACATCTATTTGGAGACGGTTTATGAGCTCCAGACATTCGGGTGATTTTTTTATGTCTTTAAGAGCCTTGTCGAATTTGAGAGCAAGGGCTCCGTTTCCAGGCGTTTTAGTGAATCCGAGGTAGATCGGAACACTCTGGATAGGGTTGGGGCTGAATGATATGCTTTCATCAAGTCCCATCTGTTCCAGTGCCAGAAGTCCCACAGCCCGGTAAGAAGCGACAAGGTCAATCCTGCCGGCCTTGAGTTTCAAGAAATTAAGTTGCAGCGAACTGACTTCCTCTTTCTGAAATAACCTACTCCTGTCAAATTCAGATCCATAGGTGTAACCCTTGGTTATGCCGACTTTTTTACCTTTAAGCGATTCTATTCCGGTATAGTTGAATTTGTCCTCTGCGCGATGGAAAATGACCGTGCGGACTGTCATCAGAGGTTCTTCTGGGTATATCAGCCATTCTTCTCTTTCTCTGGTCTTTCTTAATCCGAAGATTCCTGATGCGTTTCTGGCTTGTGCCGTCATCAGGGCCCGTTTCCAGGGCAGGAATTTTACTTCGAATTGAATGCGCAGTTTCTGGAAGGCTAATACTGCCAGTTCATACTGTATTCCCTTGGTTTTGCCATCTTCTTCATAATAGTATGGCGGGAAGGGGTCGGTAACAAAAGTCAGTTTCCCGGATGCTGCTGCCGGAAAGGCTGTAACCATACTCATAATGGCGATCAGATATGTCAGGAAAATTTTTTTCATAGTTCAGCATCTGATTTTTTGTACTACGATCTTCTCAAGCAGCGTATAAGTCAATAGTGATTTCCTTTATATTAATAGTCTGGTTGTGTATCTTCTGTATGTTGAGTGTGATTTTTATGCCCGCATATAGTAGCATCTTCTGTAGTGAATCCAAGTTCTTGAATTACTTTTTTACAGGAATCTTTTTCTTTTACGTTCATTAATGCTTTGTTGAAACTAATAGCCATCTTTTTATGTCCGGGTTTGCGGCTGAATGCCAGATACAGTGGAACCTTGTGCACAGGATTTGCTGAAAAATGGAAATTGCTTCGTATGTTTTCTTTGTTAAGTGTATACAGTCCCGGATCTTTATAAGCGATGACTAAGTCCAATCTGCCTGCTGCAAGTTTATTGAAATTTTGCAGCAGGGACTCGCCAGGTTCTTTTATGCATCCTTTGAAATGGTCGAAATCTGGTCCGTATGAATATCCTCTAATTACTCCTACCCGTTTATTGTTAAGCGAAGTAATATCCTTGTAGTCGAATTTATTTTCGATTTTGTAGAACAACACGATATAGGCAACCAACAGTGGCTCTTCCGGGAAAAAAAGAGCGGATTCACGTTCCGGGGTTTTTGCTATTCCTGGAATTGCATCTGATTTTCCCGTTTCTGCCATTATCAGGGCTCGTTGCCACGGAACATGCTCAAATGAAAAGGTCATTTTCATTTCCTTAAATGCCAGCGCTATGAGTCTGAACATGATCCCATCTGTTTTTCCATCGACTTGATAATAGTACGGAGGGAATGAATCTGTGACAAGTTTCAGTTGAGGGCCGGCATGGGCGGGAAAAATACAAAAGAAAACTGCTGCCGTACTGCAAAACAGTATGGATAAAGTCTGTCCGAGGACGTGGGTTAAGGAAGCTACTTTCATTCCTATAAAATGATGTCATTTATGATTGGTGTCAACTTGAAAGGAAGTATGGTGATATTTTTGGTAGGCAGGTGTGAAAAAGCCCCTGGCATGTCTGACAATGGCAGGGGCTTGGAGGCAGTATTTTTTTTTGGTCAGTACCCGGCCAGATAGCAGGCCAAGGCAATGGAATGGAATTTGGAACTGTCCGAGTCCCCGCGTGAGGAGACAACAATGGGCACATCGCTGCCTACGACCACGCTGGCGAGAGTTTTTCCAGCTATTGTGGTCAGGGCCTTGTAGAGTATGTTGCCGCTTTCTATTTCAGGGGTCAGGAGGATATCCGCACATCCGGCTACCGGATTGTCTATGCCCTTGCAGGCTGCAGCCGTGCTTGAAATTGCCAGATCCAGTGCCAGGGGACCGGCAACCCTTGCATCTCCGAAAACACCTTCGGCAGACATCTTGGCCAGAATATCGGCATCCAGTGTTGCAGGCATTGCCGGGTAGTTGACCTTTTCCGTTGCGGCCAGAATAGCAGCTTTTGGCTGTACAATGCCTAGTTTGCGGGCCACATACAGAGCATTTCTAAGAATATCGGCCTTGCGTTGCAGGTTGGGCTTGATGTTAACCCCTGCATCGGTCAGCAGGACAAGCCTGTCGCCTGTCGGAGCTTCAAATACAGTGACATGGCTGATGATTCCTTTGGTCGGAACACCGCTTTCTTTATTCAGTATGGCTTTCAGGACAACGCTGGTGCTGATCAGGCCTTTCATGATCAGGTCTGCCTTGCCTTCCTTGAAATGGCGAACCGCCATTGAGACTGCTTCAATGTCGTCATTCTCTTCAAGAAATTCAAATCCGTCGATATTCAGGCCGTGATCTGCGGCAACTTTCAGGGCTTTTTCCCGGTTGCCGATAAAGATCGGTTCTGCAATTCCCTCCGCGTGAGCTGTGAGAGCCGAGCGGATAACAAATTCTTCTGCACATGGCGCAATCGCCACTCGTGCTCTTTTTCCGTGCTTATGGACAGCTGAAATAATACCTTGCAGCGAGGTGATGGTCATGGGCGCACCTTCCGGTTTATGGGAGATTACGTTTTTATGGCCGGCGTTTCAGCAACGAGGTTGCGCGTCCGTACTCTAATCGTCACCGCGTTTGAGAGCTATCATGCCGGTGCGGCACATGCTTTTTATTCCGAAAGGATGCAGAATCTTTATAAGTCCTTCGACCCGCTCCTGGTCCCCGCTCAATTCAACCGTGATGGTCTTTTGTCCCATGCCGACCACGTCTGCACGGAAAACTTCAAATATCTGCATGATCTGGGACATGTTGTCCTTGTCTACTTCGACTTTGATCAGCACGAGTTCCCGGTCAACGAATTCCTTTCGGGCCAGGTCATCCAGTTTGATTACAAAATCCATATCCTCAAGTTCGCCTGTAACTTTAGCAATGTCTTCATCGCTTCCCTCGGCACAGATGACCATGCGGGATACATCCATGTTTTCGGTTTCCCCGCAGGAAATAGAGGTTATGTTTATTTTGTTGTTCTGGAAGGCAGCAGAGGATTCTGCAAGAACTCCGGGTCTGTTTCTCACCAGGGCAGAGATAGTATGTTTCATTGTTTCTCCTGTTATGACAGTGTGATCTCTTACGAAACATACACGCAAAGAAGTCCGCTAACAAGCGGTGACGCGACAAGTCATGATTGTTTTTGTCAGAGGTGATCAGCTTATTGAAAGCGTTTTAAATTTCAAGGGCAGACCTACTGGTAGGAGTCTTTTTGCGGGGCTAGGGATGTTGTGCCTTTATAAAGACGCAGCACTTTCTTATATAGAAGTCAGTCCGGGCGGGCAGAAGCCTTCGGAACGCATTTTAACCAGCTTTTCGGCATCTTCGCGGCTTTGGGGTTTGTCAAAGTAGAATCCCTGCACACAGTCGCAGCCGATTTCCTTGAGCAGGAGAAGCTGCTGTCTGGTTTCAACGCCTTCGGCAATTACATCCATGTTCAGGCTGTGTCCCAGTGCGTTAATGGCGCGGACAATCTCAAGGGATTCGTGGTCTTCGGCCATACGGCTGACAAACGATCGGTCGATTTTGACTGTGGAGGCCGGGAAGCGTTGGAGCTGAGCCAGAGAAGAATAACCGGTTCCGAAGTCGTCAACGGCAAGGCGTATGCCCATTTCTTCTAACATTTTAAGGTTCTGTGTGGAGGTCGCAGTCCTTTCCATGATGGCCGACTCGGTAATTTCCAATTTTATGCTTTTGGGAGAAACTTCGGTATCGTAGATGATTTTTCTGAGGGCTTCCACCAGATCAGGCTTTGAAAGCTGACTTGGGGAGAGGTTGGCGGTCAGGAAAAGGTCTTCCGTGTCCGGGAATTTGCGCATCCAGCAGGAAAGACAGTGGCAGGCCTCAAGCAGTATGAGCCTGTCCAGCTCCACTATCAGCCCGGTTTCTTCGGCAACCGGAATGATGTGGTTGGGAGTCAGGAAGCCGCGTTCCGGGTGATTCCAGCGTACAAGAGCTTCGAATCCGGCCAGACGGCGGGAGCTCAGGCAGTATACTGGTTGAAAATAGGGGAAGAATTCGTTCTCCGGTATGCCCTGTCTTATTTCGGTTTCCACGATCAGGCTTTGGAGGGCTTTTTCATGCATGGCCTTGTTGAAGACCTTGAATTTGTTAACTCCAAGTTCTTTGGCCTTGTACATGCTGATGTCGGCATCACGGACAATATGTTCTGGGTGCTCGTAGCTTGAGGTTTTGAAGACAATGCCTATGCTGGAACTGATAACTATTTCCTTGGAGGCAATCTGAACCGGCTTGCAAATTTCATTGCGGATGGCCCGGATTATCTGGATAACCTGTTGGGGAGTGCTGAACCCGTCAATAAGCACGGCAAATTCGTCACCGCCCATACGCGCCACGGTATCCATGTTACGGACACAGCTCTTGACCCGTTTTCCTACTTCGACGAGCAGTCCGTCTCCGGCCTGATGTCCGAGGCTGTCGTTGATACGCTTGAACATGTCAATGTCCAGCATGAGAACAGCAAAGTTGTGCGCGGGATTATGGCGGCCTCTTTCCAGAGTCTGCTCCAGTCGTTTAAGGAAAAGAGTACGGTTCGGCAGCCCGGTCAGGGTGTCATGCAGCGATTGGTGAGATAGTTTGCGCTCGTATTCCTTACGCTGCGAAATATCATCATAGATGATAAAGGTCCCTGAAATTTCATCATCAAAAATGAACGGATAACCAAGTATGGAAACCGGAACCAGTCTGCCATCGTGTGCCCTGCGCAGAGCTTCGGTCCTGAAGGTTTCTCCTCCAAGAATTTTTTTAAGGTTGGCCCGAACCTGTCCCTTGCCGTCAGGACAGAGATTTTCACAGCAGGGACTCATTTCTCCGGTTGTGTAGCCGAACAGTTCGGTAAAAGCCTTGTTTGTATCAACGACGTTGCCTTTGCAGTCGGTCAGAACAATGGCCTGAGGTGAACTTTCAAAGAACTGCATAAACCTTGATTTATGCCGGAAAATTTTTCTTTCGGCCACGATCTGCGGAGTGGAGTCGAATGCTGAACCGGTATAAAGGTTGGGTTTACCCTTGGAATCATAAAAGGCCCGGGCGTTCATGGTGATCCATTTCTCTTCGCCGCCCTTGTGCTTGACCCTTACATTCATGCCGCTGATGGAGCCGTCTGCAATAATTTTACGCAGAACCTTGAAGTGGTTTCTGCGGTCATAAATATAGTCGAATACAGAAGGGCGTTCGGCAATCATCTCATCAACGAAATCGTAGCCCATGATGGCTGCCATGGCCGGGTTGGCGATAATGATGTCGCCGTTCCGGGAGAACTGAAATATGGCAACAGTAGCGTTCTCAAATACCGACCTGAACTTTTTTTCACTCTCAAGCAGGTCCGTTTCAGCCTGACTGCGTTGCAGTGCGGCCGCAACCTGTTCTGATATGGCCACCATCAGGTCTATATCCTGATAAGTATAGGCATTGGCTTTCCGGTAGGACTGGATGGTCATGACCCCCATGATGCGTCCCTGATATCTTAGGGGGACGCCGAGCCATGATTTAGCAGGTGATCCTGCGTGCGGTCTTCTGTCGGAGAAGTCGTGCTCATCAAGCAGCAGCGGTTTTTCAGAGGAGATTACTTCGCTGCTTAATGTCTTTCCATTGGCAATGGACAGGTATTCATCCGGTGCAAAATAGTCTTTTTCGTCTTTGTAATATGGAAAGTGAAGTGCCTGCCTGGATTCGTCATAGAGGGCAACAAAGAAATTATCGGCTTCAATGAAATTTTTCAGGCTTTCGTGGACATGGCTCAGAAATTCGTTCGTATCGGCAGAGGAGTTCAGGGCTCCGGAAATTTTGTAGAGAATGGAGTTTATGTTTTCAGTCTGCTTGCGCGCGGATATGTCGCGCAGAGTTTCGATTGCGCCGATTGTGCGTCCGGCATTATCGACAATGGGGGCTGCCTGAACCCAAAGATTGGTGCTTTTACGGTCTCCAAGGTTCTCGATTCTGATTTCAGCAGCAAGGGCATTCCCGCGGCGGCTTATGGCCTGATATTCGATCTGTCCTATTTCATCACATCCGCAGACAAGGTCTATCAGTCCGGGAGTGCGTTGCCCGTGGATGATCATGGTGTGCTCGAAATCGCCCTTTCCGAGAATTTTAGAAGCCTGGATACCGGTGAGTTTTTCAAGAGCAGGATTCCATGCGATAACAATTCCCTCCTTGCTGATGGCAAAGGCAGGGTCCGGCATGAAATCCAGAAATTTTACGAATGGAGAATCAGGGGCTAGTTCGAAAGAATTATGACAGTGCGAATTTGCATCAATAAACTCAATGAGATCATTAATTTTTCCTGCCCCGAGATCGGCTGTGTCTTTACGTATTTCTTTCAGTTTTTTCTTCAGTTGCTCAAGCATTGTCGTACTCGATACTGCATTAAGTCTTTCTAAGCAAGTGGAGTGCTCACTTCTTTAGTTATTTCTACTGTTTTGAAGATCTTGGCCTTGGGCGCTCAATTCGTATGACCGATATGTTCGGTTCATTAAATTTGTTTCGTTCTGCGCTTATAAGGTAGCTGTCTTCTGCCGGGATATTGATCTCCCATGTGTTGTCTTTATCGTTGCCCTTGCCGTTAATGGTTTTCTCCACAATCGAAAAATATCCGTCATTATTGAGTCTGGAGACGGTAAAGTCCTTGAAATACTGCGCCTGTCTGTGTCCGGACGCAAATCCCGGCAGACTGAATTTAATTGTCTGCCAGGGAGCGTAATAGGCCGAACTTGCGATGGTCGCATTCCTGTTTCCGGTTTCGCTGCTGTTGTCCGGGTAGAATGGTTGCCAGTCCGTGCCGTCATAAAATTCCACCCAACCCTGCTCATCAAGATAGCGGGCCGGAATTCCAGCCGATCTGATGGCCGCAGTCGCAAAAATCCCTTTTTCATGCTCAGATGAAAAGGTCCCGGACGCCAAAACTCCCAGCGGGCCCAGACTGCATCCAAGCGGTCCGCGCTGAATTATAGTCAGGCTCTCGATTGCTCTGCCGATTTTATGAAGTGTTTTTTCCACGCTGCCACTGTCAGATGTGTTAAATTTCCGGTACAGGGCAGTTCGCCAGAAGCGCATCTGTTCATACATTATACGCGGATTTAAAACAAAATCTTCAAAAATATTATCGTCGTACCTGATACCTTTTTCCGAAGCTTCTTTTCGTGCCCTGTACGCAAACTCTACATTCGAAATAAGGTCGCCAGCGGTAATTTTGACAAGGTCTGCCGTGTCCATTGAAGCGATGACCTTTTGGAGTGACGAATAATATTCATCAGGACAATTCTGCAGGGCCAGAAGAATCTCCGGAACATTGAGCCCGGCCTTTACGATGCCTTCTGCTGATTTTCCGTTGAAATTAGCGGCGCCTGCTGCCATTCCTTCGAATCTGCGCAGTCGATCCTTTTTGATGGCCTCAAAATCAGCTTTTTGTGACCCCTCGGAGTTTCTGGGGGGGGCGGTCATTGCCAAATTGTCATTGTAAGCGAAGCGGAAGAAAATATTTCCCTGGGGAATATTGTCCGGCATAAGGCGTAGCTGGATTTTACTTCTTTCTGCCTGTTCACCCGGAATCCACGTTGAACCGACAAATGCCGATGAATTTCCCTGCACCGCCGAAACCAGAACCGATCCGGGGCCGAGCGTTATCTCCGCTTTTCCCTCTGCATCTGTTAGTTTTGCGGCAACAGGCCGAAATGATGCGTAATTGAAGACTGAGAAATATACTTTTGTTCCGGCCGCCGCCTTTTCGTCCGGGCCGATGACCTCAATCTCAGTTTTACCTGCCGGGGCATAGCGGGCAGTGGTATTGATGAGCGTACAGCCGAAAGGTCGTCCCATTACAGGGAAATCGGGGTGGGCAATCTGCCCGTATGCGTAGGATATTACCAGAGGCGCCTTGCGGGCAGAGCCTGTGAACCATGCGTGGTCCAGACCGTAATCCGGGTTGGCGGACTCTATGTAGTGCCATTTTCCATCGACCATTACTTCTGTCCATGTATGGTTATCGTTGGAATGCTGCCATGCCGGGACCATTACCTGCCGGGCCGGTATGCCGACACTGCGCAGGGCGCATACCGTCAGGATTACCGCTTCTTCGCAGCGCCCCCAGCCCCGGTTTATGGTCATGAGGGGGTTCTGGTCCCAGCGTTGTGTTGACTGAAATCCTGTCTTGGAGAAACACCAGAGATTCACCGCAAGAACTGCTTCTTCCATGGAGCCGCATCTTGATACAACGGGCAGCAGCTCCTCATAAAAAAGTTTTCGCCAGTTGGCGGCCTGTTCCTGACTTACCCGGTGGGGCAGGACATAATGAAGGAAGTCGGTCCATGACACATCCCGGCCCCATGGAGTGCTCCGGCGGGCAAGGAATGCGTATTCGAGATTCTCTGACAGTTGTTCGGCAGAAACTGATGCACGGTCGCATGGGGGTAGGTTGGCGACAAGAAATTGGGCCGCCTGTCGTTCTTCAGGGCTGCGGTATTTGTTCAGGAAATTTTCGATCTGGATTCTGTTTTTCCCGGCTGAGGATAGGACCTGTTCAACGGGAACTGAGTACGGGGAAATTTCTATGGGAGTGTTTCTGGACGAGCAGCCGTTTGCCGTAATCGCCAGCACTGTCAGCAGGAAGATAAGGAATTTTTTTTCTGAAACCATGGGCCGGGTCTATCATAGTGACAGGCTACTGTCATGGTGAAAATAAAACAGGCTGAAATCGTTTGATTCCAGCCTGTTGAGTTACGGTGACGGGGTGCTTATCAGCCACATCCGCCGCAGCAGCTGCCGCAACCGGATTCGCTTTTTTCAAAGACGAGGGAAGAAGAAATTTCGATACCCATCGGGGTAAGGTCAATTTCCATGGGTTTTGCCTGTTCGAGAAGCTCCTTGTCGATGACGAAATCATAGCCTTCAAGGTTGATGGTTTCATCGCCGTCCTTGGCAGCATCAATGCCCAGTGCAAGACGGGTTCCGCTGCATGCAGAGGCAATGTATATGCGGATAGGTTCTTTCTCTTTAGCTTCGAAGTGCTGATCAAGAACTTCTTTTGCTTTATCTGTGAGTGTGAGCATTAAATATCTCCTTTTGGGGTTTGTTTACTTTAAGGATAGCCTTCATGGTTGTTATGTCAACAGGCATAGGGGAAAAAACATCATGGTATTTGGTTGTCTGCTACTGTTTGCTGTTTTGCATAGAAGGCATCAATTAATCGTGTCACTACCGGTGAAGATTGTCTTTCAAAAAACGTCCCGGCGTTATTCCTGTTACACGTTTGAAGTGGCGCGAAAAATGACTCTGGTCAGAAAAACCAGAATTAAGTGCTGCTTCAGCTATGGGCTGCCCTGTTTTAAGAAGGCGCTCTGCCTCCTTTACCCGGCAGGATATGACCATTTCCTGAGGAGATAATCCATAGTGCCCGACGAAAAGTTTTTGAAGATGGAAAGGGCTGATACATCCGGTCTGCGCCAGATCATCCAGGGTTATTCTCATACGGAAATTAGCGGTTATATGGCGGTGAACACGTTCAAGGGCCTGAATCTGGGGGCCTGATTCATCCGGGTGGACTGTGCCGCAGCTCAAATTGAGGATGGCGTGGTACAGAAATGTTGTAAGGGCGGTTTCCCTCTCAAGCAGGGAACCCGGAACGTTCAGTTCGGTAAAGAAATCAGCAAAGGATTGCCCGTCGAACTCCCGGTGCGGGACAGTGCAGTCAAAATCCGGGGGATTTCCCGGTCTTCCGGTAATTTCTCCGGTCAGCTTTTCCATATATTTCGCAGTAACGCACAGAGCCCTGTAGGAATGGCTTCCCGTGGTGTCGGAGACGGACTCGCAGGTGTGGGACGTGCCGGGGGGAAGTATGCACATCTCCCCGGCACGGAAAACCGTTGCCCCGTTTTTGAAAATCATTTTCCTGCTGCCCTGCAGAACGAGTGTGAAAATGTAGCTTGAATGAACATGTCGGGGGAAACGGTTGGAAATGTCCGTACCCTCCACCGCAGCTACGTGCGGCAGCCCTTCAGGCTCGTGAAAAATGATTGTGTTGTTTACGGTGTGGGGCATGGCTGTGTCATATCAGGGCAGGGAAAAACTTGGCAAGCAGTACCAGCCCGTTATCCCCGGCAACGACACTGTGTTGCTTTCCGCACGGGATCACAGCCGAGCGTCCCGGGTGGTATGCTGACTCCTCTCCGTCAAGCACGACCTGTCCACTGCCTTTGATGACTTCATGAAGTTCCCATTGCGGATTGTGGGTGTGCGATTCAAGGGTGCAGCCGGGATCTATGCGCACCATATGGCAGCTCAGATTGCCTCCGGTGTTTTTTCCGCTGACAAGGTGTTTCAGATAGACTCCGGCAAAAGCGGGGTGAGGGTTCCATTCAAGATCAGAGCAGTTGATGCTGCCGTCTATGGTCTTCACGCATCCGTTTGCCATCAGTGTTGCAAATTCTTCACCAAGCATTTCAGTCTCCTTATGGATTTCCGGTTAAGGGTCAGTTGAATATCGCGAATTGTGTTGTTTTCGCTTGAAGCTTGCCTTGTTTGAACAGTCTGTGTGTGAACACAGTCAGTCCCTGTTCAGCCAGTTTTAATCAGATGTATGGGACGCGTATTGTACGATCTTGGGAAAAAGGAAAGGGCGGGAAGAGCATCGCTGCTTCTCCCGCCCTTTCAAGGCAAAGATTACGGTAAGGAATTACATTATTTCAAGGTTGAAGGCCGGGGGATTCAGCAACTGCTTCTTGATGGTGCACATGTCCACAGAACGCAGCAGTGCCGCTTTGTATTTTTCCGGAAATCCTTCAGGCAGGGTCAACTGGTATTTGTACTTGCTGACTTGTTTGGTTTCAGGGTCCACCGTGTATTCAATTTTCATTGCCAGTCCGTCCATGGAAATTAAACGGCTTTCGCAGAAATTGCGGGCATAATGGGCAGCACAGGTGGCCAGTGAAGCCAGAAAAAGGTCCAGCGGGGTAGGGGCAGAACCGGCTCCTCCGTATGCCACGGGTATATCCGTGTCGATAGTGAAGCTGTCGGTTGTTGCAGATACCTTCTTACCCGGACCGAATTCGATCTTCATTTCATTGGTCATTCAGACTCCAAATCCGCCAAAAATGTTAATGAAAAGGAACGCTGAAAAGCACGACCCAAAAATAGCTTGCCTGCAGGTAAAAAATCAATGGGCAGAGCCTGAAAAAATATTTTATTTGTCCTTGTTGTCGCTTTTGCTGATATTGGAAAAACAGGCAGAACCGCATTGAGTGTCGGCCTTGACTGCCTGATCAAGGAGTTTCTCGAAATCAACCTCTGTAGACATGCGAAACCCGCAGCCATCAGGCAGGTGGCCGTTCTGCGCATAGATGGAGGGGGAAGGAAAAAGTTTACACAGTTCCGGGCGATTTTCGTAGTCATCGCAGGTTCCGTTTTCGTTGAGACATCTGCAGGCAAACTGAAGGTGGCCGGAGGCCGTTTTGCCGATGACTTCAAAGCGACGCAGGTATTCGTATTTATTCTTGGCCCGGTTGAACTGGCGGACATGTTTCAACCATTTTCCGTCAATGTGCAGGCTTATTCCACGGCAGCAATTTCCGCACATGCCGCATGATCCTCGGATTACAACCATCTGGTTGTCTTTTTTTAGCATCCATCTGCGAAGAAGATAGCTGAGATGGTCTATGAAGTCGTTAAGAAAGGACATTTTCTGCGGCATGGTTACAGGGTTATGCCTGCTAAGTAGTCTTCTGCCGGGACGAAAGCAAGGGGGATTAGAGATGTTTTCCCGCTACCCTGAAATTAACATGCAGATTGAGCAGATAGTTCCACATGCCGGTGACAAGGGAAACCATGATTCGTGAAACTATATATTGCCAGTTCAGAACCGAAGTCATTATGTGCATGCCTCCGGTGACAATGGCCAGTCCGGTTCCGGCAATCAGCAGGAATCCCAGGTAACCTTGCTTCAGGCTGCGCTCGGTCCCTTTGAAGACAAAAGACCTGCTGATGATATAGTTCAGGGATACAGCGAGAAGAAAGGCCGTACCTGCTGCCGTTACCGGATTCCAGCCCAGTTTTTCAATAAAAATACAGAGCAGTCCCAGATCAAACAGGAATGTTCCTCCCCCTACGCATCCATAGCGCAGGAACCGGTATACCCCTTTGGTGTCCAGAGTCTGTTTTCGTTCGGTACGTTTATTGGGCGATTTCATTGAGGCGGGGTTGGCTGGGGATTCGCGTCCTATCTATATGATTACTTGGGGATGGCAGGGGCGATCTGTAGATTCAGGTGCATTCAGTTGTAGAAAGCCGTTACACGCTTTAAAAGTCAAGCCTTGCAGTGAAATATAACGCGTTTGTAACTTTGTTTTCAAAAAGAAAGACCCCGTTGGCCAAGGGGGTGAAATCCTTGCCAACGGGGCTTGCGGCGTTCGGGTCAGGTTGCGCCAAACCTCCCTTTTGCCGTCTGGAAGAAAGGGTGTTTGTTCGGGGAAGGAACAAAAGAGTGTGAGTAAAATTTATACTTACAGGGTGGATACGAACATGGGGGCTTTATCGGTATGGTGACTGAACCCGCAGCTTTTATAGAATCCGACCTGTTTATCTATCGAAATCAAAACCTTTCTGGGAATCTCCTCGTAAACTTCAAGCATTCCCTCAACGAGTCCTTTACCCAGACCCATTCCCTGATAGTCGGGATGGACAAGCAGGTACTGGAAGTAGGTGGTCAGTACTCCGTCGGTCATGGAGTTTATCAGCCCTATCAGGCGGTCTCCGTCCCAGACAGAGTGCACTTTGTGGGAGTTGCGCATGGCTTGCTGCAGTTTCTCGGGGTATTTACCGGATTCCCAGCTTACCGAGAGGAAGAGTTCTTCCAGAGCATCTACACTGAATTCGTTGGTCCAGCTGAATGAGATTGCCATTCTGCACCTCCTTTCCGTGCCTCGTTGAAGAACTTATAGGCAACGGCTTTCCATATGTCTAATATATAATTTGTGTTTGTTTGATACTTTTTACGTCTTGATTGGTTCGATTAAAAAACGGGCTGAACTTCATTCGAAGATCAGCCCGCATTCAGGATAAAATTGTGTTCAAAGTGTTTAGTTCGAAAGAATTCTGTCGAAATACTCAATGGTAGGCTTCAGCCCTTCTTCCAACGGAGTGTGAGGAGTCCAGCCTAGTTCTTTTTGGGCCAGCGCTATGTCCGGCCTGCGCTGGCATGGGTCGTTTTCAGGCAGCGGGCGGTAAACCAGCTTTGACTTGGAACCGGTCATGTCAATTACCAGTTCTGCTAGTTCCTTGATGGTGAATTCTCTGGGGTTCCCGAGATTGACGGGGCCAGTAAAGGAATCATCGGAATTCATGAGTCTGATGAAGGCTTCGATAAGATCATCAATGTAGCAGAAAGATCGGGTCTGGGAGCCATCGCCATAAATTGTGATGGACTCGCCTTTCAAAGCCTGAACAATGAAATTGGATACCACGCGGCCATCGTTTACAGCCATACGCGGCCCGTAGGTGTTGAAGATGCGTGCTACCTTGATTCGAAGGCCGTGCTGGCGGTGGTAATCGAAAAAGAGGGTCTCGGCACAGCGTTTGCCTTCGTCATAGCAGGCCCTTAAACCGATCGGGTTGACATTTCCCCAGTAGGATTCCGACTGGGGGTGGCAGGTGGGATCTCCGTATACTTCGGAAGTTGAAGCCTGAAAAATTTTGGCTTTTACCCGCTTGGCAAGCCCCAGCATATTGATTGCCCCATGTACGGAAGTCTTGGTGGTCTGCACCGGATCGAACTGATAGTGGATGGGAGAAGCCGGACAGGCAAGATTGAATATGTTGTCCGTCTCCACATACAGCGGAAAAGTCACGTCATGACGCATCATCTCGAAATAAGGGCTGTCCAGCATTTCAATAATATTTGATTTCTGCCCGGTGTAGAAGTTGTCTACGCAAAGGACCTCGTGTCCGAGTTCCAGCAGTTTTTCGCACAGGCGAGAACCGAGAAATCCGGCTCCTCCGGTGACGGTGTAATGCTGTGTCTGTTTCATCAGTGCCTCCGTACGGGGATGATTTATTGACCCCGTATATAACTACTTTGAAAACAATGATAAAACAACCCGTAAATAAACTGAATGATCCCGGAAAAAATGCCGGAACGGGGTTTAATCTTTTTTGGAAATGTATTATCAGTCTGTTATGGAAAATACCCTTAAAATACTGATTACTGATGACAATGCCGTAAACCTTACCCTGCTTGATAGGTTGCTCAGGTCGGACGGGCTTGAAATCTGTAAGGCATTCAGCGGTGAAGATGCGGTGGAATTGTGCAGAGAGCATGATTTCGCCCTTATTCTGCTGGATGTACAGATGCCCGGAACCGATGGTTACGAGACTGCCCGCAGGATTAAGGAAATAGAGCATTGCAGGACGGTACCCATCATTTTCCTCACAGCCATTTACAAGGATCCTGCATATGCCCGCATGGGATACGAGGCCGGTGCCGTTGACTTTTTGACCCAGCCCATTGAACCGCTTGTTCTGCGGGGCAAGGTCGGTGTCTTCCTTGAGTTGAAGCGTCAGAAGGATCTGCTCGAAAAGGAGATTGCACAGCGCATCACTACAGAGCGGGCTTTGCGCAAGGCCGAGGAGAAGTACAGGAATATTTTTGAACGCGCCGTCGAAGGTATTTTCCGTTCCACACTTGGCGGCAGGTTTCAGGAGGTCAATCCGGCCCTTGCCAGAATTCTTGGTTACGGTTCGCCCGAGGCTGTAATTGCCGGTACAACCGCGATTGAGTCCTTCGCCGATCCGGAAGAACGGCGGCGCTATATTGAAACGATGATGCGCGAGAAGGGACTGAAGGACTATGAGATTCGGGTACGCCGTAAGGACGGATCTCTTATCTGGATCTCTGAAAGCAGCAGACTGTTTGAGGAAAACGGTGAATTTTATGTGGAAGGAGTGGTGGAAGATGTAACCCACCGCAAACTTTGCGAACTGGAACTTCAGGAAAAAGCTACCCTGGATGCTTTGACCGGAATCCCCAACAGATATCTGTTTTTTGACCGGCTCAGTAAATCCATTGCCAATGCGGAGAGGTACGGCGAAAGTCTGGCCCTGCTCTTCATTGATCTCAATGAGTTCAAGAAGGTTAATGACCGTTATGGACATCATACCGGCGATCTTCTCCTGAAGCGGGTTGCAGGACGTCTGCAGTCGCGCCTGCGTGCTTCGGATACCATTGCGCGGCTGGGCGGCGATGAGTTTTGCGTCCTGCTTGAGAGACCGGGAGATGAATCTTCCATTGCAAGGATCGCCTGTGAATTTACGCAAAGTCTTGCAAGGTCGTTTGATTTTGACGGTATGTCCTGTTGTGTCGGGGCTTCCATCGGTATCAGCCGCTATCCACAGGACGCAGTCGTTGCCGACGAACTGGTAAAAAAAGCGGACATGGCAATGTATAAGGCCAAGTGCGAACACGGAAGCATGTACACGTTTTATTCTTAGAAATCCTGCCGTAAAAGTGCGGCCTGCTGCGTGGTTCTGATTGATTGAAATCATGTGCACCGGAAGTCTGCTCTTGGCTGATTTCTTTTGTGACTAGCTTGGTATGCTTGGCGGGAAGTCAGTGTTTTAAACGCGATTAATACTGTATCCATTTGTCTCCGGGGATTTTCACGATTTTTAAAGTGTTTCAGCCTGTCTTGGGCGGAAACACTTTTTTTTATGGATGTTATCGTCGCTTTGGCACCAACGTGAATGTTTGTGTCTATATGACCCGCGCAGTGGCGCCAAAAAGGAATTGTGAAAAAAAATACTAATTATGAAGCCGCTAAATGAAAGAGTTAAATACAGCAAATGGGGCTGTGTGTCACAATTTTCAAGTAAAACAGTCTTGTGTATGTGGCAGGATATGTTAAAAGAGGATGAAATTTTTGGATTTAATGCTTTGTCCATGTAACAGTCTGTTTTTCAGTACTAAAACAATGTGAATTATATAACTGACAACAGTAATTAAGGCTTTTGCTGCAGTTCACCAATTTGGCTTCCTTGACACTGGAACGGGCGGGTGAGATACAATGAATCACGTATATTTTTTTCAATAAATCGGGTTGTTGCTTGTCTGTTAGATGAAATTTGTATAGTTATCTTTTTCGTGTCACGAAAACAAAAAAAATATGAGAGGTGAGAGGATGGTTTTCAGCTGGCTTCAGTTTGCCGTTTTCATGTTTCTTCTCGGTGGGTTGCTATTTGCCGGAGGGCCTTTGATCCTGTCCGCCCTTATAGCGCCCAGAGCCAAGGGCGGCGATATGGGGATGCCGTTCGAGTGCGGCATGAGGCCGCACGGGCGGGCCTGGAATCAGTTCGGCATCAGCTACTATGTTTATGCATTGCTGTTTCTGGCTTTCGATGTGGACGTCCTCTATCTTTTCCCGGTTGCATCCTGGTATCCGGAGGCAGATGGGCTGTTCGCGTTTATTGAAGTGGCCGGTTTTCTGTCCGTACTTGCAGTTGCAATCATCTACTTCTGGAAAAAAGGAGTGTTCACATGGCCCCGCAAGATTTCCTGACCCCCGGAGGGCATAAAATAGAGGACGGCCTTGTCCGGCTGGAACTGGCTGAGGACGCGATGAATATCTGCCGTTCCATGTCCCTGTGGCCCATGACTTTCGGACTGGCCTGCTGTGCGATTGAGATGATGGCTGTCGGTATGGCCCGGTTCGATATGGCCCGGTTCGGGGCAGAGGTTTTCCGTCCTTCGGCAAGGCAGTCAGATCTTATGATCGTGGCGGGAACAGTCACCAAAAAGATGGCTCCTGCTGTTGTCCGTCTCTATGAACAGATGCCTGCTCCGAAGTGGGTTCTGGCGCTTGGCAACTGTGCCATTTCGGGCGGCCCTTTCAAGTTCAAGGACCAGTACGGGATTATTGAGGGTGTGGACAGACTTATCCCTGTTGATGTCTATGTGCCGGGTTGTCCTCCGCGTCCGGAAGCTCTGTTGGAGGGGTTGTTCCAGATTCAGGAAAAGGTGACCGGTAAACGCTGGTGGCCAGTACCGGAAGCCCTTGAAAAGGAGAATGCCAGATGATGGACAAGAATATCAAACTTCCGGTCAGCCCGTTGATGGTGGGCCGGGGAATTCCGGAATCATCCGGCATAAATTTCAACGTGTTCCTGCTTCCGGAAGATATTGAGCAAGCGGCCCGGGCCATGCTTGAGCAGGCTTATCATCTTGAAAATATAGATGCTCTCGATGTTACGGAAGGATTTCTGATTACCTATTATTACGCACATTTCACTAAACCGGGACGAGTGGCCCACAGGGTTCTGATCCCCAGGGATGAACCTGAAGTCCCGTCCATCTCAGGCATCTATCATGGTGCGGATTGGCATGAGCGTGAATGCAACGATTTCCACGGTGTGAAATTCAGCGGTCATCCCAACCTGCTGCCGCTGCTGCTTGATCCTGAAACTCCCAACGGCGTGCTGCTTAAGGCTGAGACAGACCGCAAGCCGCTTCGCGAAGTGCTTAATCCCGGAGAAATTGTTTTCAAGAACGAAGGTTTTACCCTTTTCGACGAGAACATGCCGGAGGAACCGTCTGAAGGTTAAGGCTGGTTCCAAAGACTCAATTGGCCCGTAGAAGCTACGTTTAGTGCCGATGAATTGTGGGTTCTCCGCAGGCTGGCACACAGCGCAAAATTAAACCAACAGGACGAGACAAATGAACACATTTCCTGAAGGTGATTTTTATACCAACCATTTTGAAAAGGGTGCTGAAGAAAACACCATGATCCTGAACATGGGCCCTCAGCATCCTTCCACACACGGTGTTCTGAGGGTAATTCTTGAGCTGGACGGCGAGTACATCGTCAGGGCCGAGCCGGTTCTGGGTTATCTGCACCGTATGCACGAAAAAATGGCCGAAGTGAAAACCTGGGTCCAGTTCATTCCCAATATGGGACGGGTGGACTACCTGCATCCCCTTGCCTGGAACCATGCCTATGTCGGTGCAGTGGAAAAGCTGGCCGGGATAGAGGTTCCCGAACGGGCGGAATACATCCGGGTTATCACAACAGAACTCAACCGTATTTCTTCTCATCTGCTCTGGTGGGGAGCCTATCTGCTGGACCTCGGTGCTTTTACCCCCATCATGTACGCGTTCGATGATCGTGAATACCTGATGGATATGATGCAGCATGTAACCGGGGCCCGTCTGACCTACAGCAACTTCCGTTTCGGCGGGGTGGTTCATGATCTGGATGACCAGTTTGCGGACAGATGCCGGGTTTTCATTCAGAGGATGCGTGACCGCCTGCCCATGTACAAGGGGCTGGTTACCGACAACATAATCCTGCGCAAGCGGATTGAGGATGTCGGGGAAATGGACGTGGATATGTGCAACCGCTACGGGGCTACCGGTCCGATCATTAGGGGGGCCGGCGTAAGACATGACACCCGTGTGTCCGAGCCGTATTCCATTTACGACCGGTTCGATTGGGAAGTCCCGGTCTATTATGAGGCTGATGCCATGGCCCGATACATGGTGCGCATGGCGGAGATCGAGCAGAGCCTGAAAATCGTGGAACAGGCCCTCGACCAGATTCCGGAAGGTGAACACATCATTAAGAAGGCTCCCAAACCGACATGGAAGGCCCCGGCAGGTGAAGCCTATTTCAGTACCGAGGGAGCCCGCGGCAAGGTCGGTATCCACATTGTGAGCGATGGCGGAAAAAATCCTTACAGGATTAAGCTGCGCGCACCCGGTTTTTCCAACCTGTCCCTGTTCGCTGAATGTGCAAGGGGCACAATGCTGGCTGATGCGGTCGCCATTCTTGGCAGCCTGGACATGGTAATCCCTGAAATCGACAGGTAGCAAGGAGCCCCTTATGTCTCAAATTCCCGTTGAACTCGTGAAACTGCTCATAGCGCTGGTGGCCATTGCTGCTTTCGTGGGCCTGAACGGACTCGTTCTGGTCTATCTTGAGCGCAAGATCGCCGGATTCGTCCAGCGCAGGCCCGGTCCGTATGAGGTCGGCCCGCACGGAATCCTCCAGCCCCTTGCCGATGCAGTAAAATTGATAGGCAAACAGCTTTTCACCCCCAGCGGGGCAGACAAGCTGCTTTTCTGGACAGCACCGGTTCTCTCCTTCCTCCCGGTGCTGCTTCTTTTCCTCCCCATTCCTTTCGGTCCCACAGCAACCGGAATGGAAATGAACCTCGGCCTGCTACTCATTCTGGCCTTCTCCGGCCTTAATGTCCTCGCCCTCTGTCTGGCAGGCTGGGGTTCAAACAACAAATGGGGGATTCTCGGAGCGGCAAGGGCGGTGGCCCAGTCCGTTGCATACGAAATCCCGCTGCTGCTGTCCGTTTTGGCAATCGCCTTCATGACCGGCAGCCTGAACCTGAGCACGGTTGTGGAAGGGCAGGGCGGCTGGCCCTGGCAGTGGAACGTATTTATCCAGCCGCTGGCTTTCATCATCTATTTTGTAAGTGCGCTTGGTGAAACCAACCGTGCGCCTTTCGACCTTCCTGAAGCTGAAAGTGAACTAACCGCGGGTTTTCATACCGAATATTCGGGTATGGGTTTCGGTCTCTTCTTCCTTGCCGAGTATGCCAATATGATCGTGGTCTGTTCGGTTGCCGCAGCCCTGTTCCTGGGCGGCTGGCAGGGACCTTTCTTTGACGGAGTCTGGTGGTTCCTGCTCAAGGTCTACCTGCTTCTCATAGTCATGATCTGGCTGCGCTGGACCTACCCCCGCGTGCGTTTTGACCAGCTTCTCAATATCAACTGGAAGTGGCTCATGCCCCTGGCCCTGTTCAACCTGTTTGTCACCGCTTTTGTGATGAAGCTGTAGGAGGGCGGTAAAACATGAGTGCAATCAAAAAGATATGGGAAAACGTGACTTCGCTCTGGTCCCTTATTGTGGGACTGAAAATCACGGGCAGGAATTTCATGGATGAGCAGGTCACACTGCATTATCCTCGAAAAACGGTTACAGCAGAGCAGCTTGCCGGTTACCGGGGCCCGCTGGAACTGGTGGGCAAACCCAAAGACCCGTCCAAGCCCAAATGCATATCCTGCATGATGTGTGTGACCGCATGTCCCAGCAAATGCATAACTGTGGTCAAGTCCAAGGCACCGAAGCTTTCCGAAGCTGAACTGCAGGCCATAAAAGAGGCCGAAGAGCGGGGCGAAAAGGTCAAGAAGCCTTCGGCTCCCAAGGAACCGGCCAAGTTTCTGTATGACTTCTCGCTTTGTTCTCTCTGCGGGTCCTGTGTTGAAAACTGTCCCGCAAATTCGCTCAGGTATTCATCGGACGTATACCTGACGGTTACTGACCGCAAACAGCTTAAAATGGACCTGCTTGCCAAACTTGCAGGGCAGGCCGGGGCAAAGGCGGAAAAGAGAACCGAGGCCCCGAAGAATGCTGAAGTTGAACCGTCTGAAAATTCTACAAGGACAGACTCATGATGGAACTGCTCGCTAAAATCGCTTTTGCTGTCTACGCGCTGCTGATTCTCAGCGGCGGGTGCATAGCCGTGGGAGCGCACAGTCTGGTCCGGGCCATGGTGGGGCTGATCTCATCCCTGCTGGGCGTGGCCGGAATGTATATGCTCATGGCTGCACCGTTCATGGCCTTCATGCAGATCCTCATCTACGTGGGAGCGGTCTGTGTGCTTATCTTCTTTGCCATCATGCTCACACAGGCTGATGGTCAGGGGGTGGAATCCGGATCCCGCAGACCGGGCAAGGGAGCGCTTTCGGCCCTTACCTTTATTGCCCCGGTTTTTGTGATCGGTTTCATTCTGGTCAAGTTCCAGCCGGCGTCAATCAAACTGCCTGTCGAGGTCCCGCTGGTTGTGATCGGCAAGGGGCTTCTTGAGGATTACCCGGTGGCCTTTGAGCTTATCTCGGTAGTCCTGCTGGCAGCAATGGCCGGAGCCGTATTGCTGGCCTTTGAAAAGAAAGGGAGGAAAGTACAATGAGTCCTCTTCTGATGTATCAGCTGGTGGCGCTTCTGCTGCTGGCAATCGGCCTGTACGGGATTGTCTGGCGCAAGTCGCTGGTCGGCATGCTCATTTCCGTGGAACTGATGCTTAACGGAGCAGGACTGTCCATTGTTGCCGCATCCCAGCTTACCGAAGCCGGAAGCTCAGTGGGACAGATCGCCGCTCTTTTTGTAATGGGACTGGCCGCTGCTGAAGCGACCCTTGTGCTGGCAATCATCATCGTTGTGGCAAAGCGGTTCAAGACTGTGGAAACCGATGCCGTATCAAGGCTGAAAGGGTGATCTCATGACAGTAGCTACAGAAATCATCACCAGTTCGCGCATCCTGATACCGCTTGGTATCACTCTTGTTGCCCCGTTCTTCATCTGGTTCTTCCGGGAGAGCATCAACAGGCGCGAAGCTGTCTCCATCTGGGCAGGGATACTGACCTTTATTTCGGTCGCATCCATGATTCCGGATGTGCTTGAAGGACGCATCGTCAAATATACCCTGTTCACCCTTTTCCCGGGTGTGAACGTATCCTTCGCCGCTGACGGGCTGGCCTTTGTCTTCGCCCTCATTGCCTCGTTCCTGTGGGTTTTCGCCACCAGTTACAACATCGGCTACATGCGCACTCTGAACGAGCATGCCCAGACCAGATATTATTTCTGCTTTGCGGTAGCCATCTTCGGTGCTGTGGGTGTGGCCTTTTCGGCGAACATTTTCACTCTTTACCTTTTCTATGAAATCATTTCCGTGTTCACCTATCCGCTGGTTGCGCATCATCAGGATGACGAGGCCTTTAACGGAGCAAGGAAATACATGGTCTACCTGATGGGTACCTCCAAGCTGTTCCTGCTTCCGGCTATGGTCATGACCTATGTGCTCTGCGGAACACTGGATTTCCATCTCGGCGATGTTGCACAGGGTATTTTCCCTGCCGATGCCGACCCCACTCTGGTGACCATAACCTACGTGCTCTACATTGCAGGCCTGGCAAAGGCCGCGCTTATGCCGTTCCACAACTGGCTTCCTTCGGCAATGGTTGCGCCTACTCCGGTTTCCGCGCTGCTGCACGCTGTGGCAGTTGTTAAGGCCGGGGTGTTCTCCGTTTCCCGTGTGATCCTTTCCGGTTTCGGGGTTGATCTTATGGACAAACTGGGACTGGGACTGCCGACGGCCTACCTTGCGGCCTTCACCATCGTGGTGGCCTCGCTCATCGCCCTGACCAAGGACGACATCAAGGCCCGGCTTGCATACTCAACCGTCAGCCAGCTTTCCTACATCATTATCGGCGTGGCCATGCTTACCCCTGACGCAGTTCAGGGCGGGCTGATGCACATCGCTCACCACGCTTTCTCAAAGATCACCCTGTTCTTCGGTGCCGGTTCCATCTACGTGGCAACCCACCTCAAAAAGATCAGCCTCATGGACGGACTGGGACGCAGGATGCCGTGGACCTTCGGGGCCTTTGCCATCGCCTCCCTGTCCATGATCGGTGTGCCTCCGGTCTGCGGATTCGCCACCAAATGGTATCTGGTCAAAGGTGCTGTATCCATCGGGCAGTGGGGACTGTTGGTAGCCCTGCTGGCCAGTACGCTGCTCAACGCAGGATATTTCGGTCCCATCGTCTACCGGGCGTTCTTCAAGGCCCCGGCGGAAGGTGCGAATATCGAGCAGTACAAAGAGGCTCCGCTCTGTATGGTCATACCGCTCTGCACCACGGCCCTGATTTCGGTCTGGCTGGGGCTATATCCCCAGACTTTCCTGAACTTCATCAACGTGTTCGGTAAATTCTAAGGAGAACCGCCATGAAGGAAAAACTTGGAAAATGGTTCGAAACCCAGCGCACGGAGAACCTGAAGTTCTGGAAGATCCTGTTCGCAGCCTTCCTTGCGGTGCTGGTGGCTCTCAACTTCTTCATTCATCCCCATCATCCCGAGTATCATTATGATGTTTACCCCGGATTCTGGGCTCTGTTCGCTCTTGTTGCGTCCGTTGCCATGGTCTTTGTGATGAAGATTCTCATCCAACCTTTTCTCGTAGGACCGGAGGAAGACGATGTCAATTAACGGTTTTCTCCATCCCGCGCTGGCATTCATAGCCCTTGCGCTGGCTATGCCGTTTTTCCGGGGAAAGCAGTGGAAATACTTCCTGCTTATTCCGCCGGTGATAGCTATCACGGTGGTTTTTACCGCCACCATGGGCAGCTTCGGGGTAATCCCGTATCTCGGCAACGTGCTTGTGCTGGGCAGGGTGGACAAGCTTTCGCTGGTCTTCGCCAACGTATTCGCCATTCAGTCTCTTATCGGCATGATCTATGCCATGCACGTGGATGACAAGGCCCATCACGCGGCGGCGGCTCTGTACGTTGCCGGATCGTTCGGCTGCGTATTCGCCGGGGACTATCTGACCCTGTTCATCTTCTGGGAACTGATGGCCGTGGCTTCAACCTTCCTGGTCTGGCTGCATCGTACAAAGACTTCCGCAGCAGCCGGTTTCAGGTACTTCCTGTTCCACATGCTAGGCGGGCTTTTCCTGCTCGGCGGTCTGCTGCTTCGCTACCACGCGACAGGAACATTCGCCTTCCTGCCCGTGGACCCGCAGGCTGTACACTACTACGACTGGCTTATTCTGACCGGTTTCTGCGTCAACGCCGCAGTCGTTCCGCTGCATGCATGGCTGCCTGATGCCTACCCCGAAGCTACGGTTCCGGGTGCGGTGTTCATGTGTGCCTTCACTACCAAAACAGCAGTCTACGTGCTGGCCCGCGGATTCTCCGGGGTCTACGTTCTCGCCGTGGCCGGAACCATCATGGCGGTCTACGGAGTGCTTTACGCGTCCATGGAGAACAACGCACGGCGCATTCTGTCCTACCACATCGTTTCTCAGGTCGGATACATGGTTGCCGGTATCGGTATCGGTACGGCCATGTGCCTTAACGGGGCAATCGCCCATGCTTATGCACACATCCTTTATAAAGGGCTGCTCTTCATGGGAGTGGGTACCGTTCTCTACGCTGTGGGAACAGCAGACCTCGACCGCCTCGGCGGGCTGGTCGGCAGAATGCCCATAGTGATGCTTCTGTACATGGTCGGGGCGGTATCCATCTCCGGTATGCCGTTCTTTAACGGGTTCATCTCCAAGACCATGACCATTACCGGGGCTGCTGAATCGCACCACACCCTGCTGGCTATCGGTCTTGAAATCGCCGCAGTGGGTACGTTCCTCTCAGTCGGTATCAAGCTTCCGTACTTCGCGTTCTGGAACAAGCCGGCAAAAACCGACATTAAGCTCAACCCCATCCCCAAGAACATGTACGTGGCCATGAGCATCGCTGCGGCCCTCTGTTTCGCGCAGGGCGTTTATCCGCAGATGCTTTACAGACTGCTGCCGTTTGAAGTTGAGTACCAGCCCTATACCGCGTGGCATCTGCTGCAGGCTTCCATGCTGCTGGCATTCACCGGGGCGGGGTTCTGGTTCATGCGCAAGGTCATCGTACCGCACCACGGACGTAACCTTGATTTCGACAAGCTCTACCGCTTTATCGGTAATACGGGGCTGTTGGTGGTCTGCCGTCCCATCGCCTGGGCGGATTCGATCTGGACAACTGTGTACCGGGTGATCGGGCTGCGCGCCCTTATGGATTTCGCCGCCGGTTCATCGTGGTTCGACCGTAAGGGAATCGACACTGTTGTGGACGGAACTGCATACACAGTGCGTAATATCGGCAGGACAGGGGCGAAGGTTCAGACAGGTCGCCTGCAGGACTACCTCGGTCTGGCCGTTATCATCGCTCTCTGTGTTTACGGACTTGTCTGGTACTTTGGATAAACTGGAGAGAATGCAATGCAAGAAGTAGCTTATCCTGTTCTGACCGTCCTTGTGTTTTTCCCGCTGTTGGCAGCCTTTGGCCTTTTCTTCATGAAAGGCGACAACACAATCAGGATTTACACCTTGGTCGCGTCAGTCATAGAACTCGCGCTCTCGTTTCCTCTCTTTGCCGGATTCAATCTGGAATCCGCGGCCTTCCAGTTTGTGGAAAGGGCCGACTGGGTGGCAAAGTGGGGTGTCGAATATTATCTGGGTACCGACGGTATCAGCTTCCTCATGGTGGTTTTGACCATTGCCGTGCTGCCGCTGTGCGTACTCTGTTCATGGACTTACATTCAAAAAAGGGTGAAAGAATTCCACTTCTGTCTGCTGTTCATGACCGCAGCCTGTGTCGGAGTCTTCACCTCCCTTGATCTGGTTCTCTTTTACGTGTTCTGGGAAGCCATGCTGGTTCCCATGTACCTGCTCATCGCGGTATGGGGCGGACCTGAGAAGCGTTATGCATCGCTCAAGTTCTTCCTCTATACCCTTGCAGGGTCGGCTCTGCTGCTGGTTGCCATCGTAGCCTTCAGGGTTGTGGGCGGAACTTTTGCCATCCCGGAACTCATGGAGCATAATTTTACCTTCGGCTTCCAGTTCTGGGCCTTTCTTGCTCTGGCTTTTGCCTTTGCCATCAAAGTTCCCATGTTTCCGTTCCACACATGGTTGCCTGCTGCACACGTGCAGGCTCCTACTGCCGGATCGGTAATTCTGGCATCGGTTCTGCTCAAGATGGGAACCTACGGTTTCCTGCGTTTCAACCTGCCGCTGACCCCGGCGGCAAGCGACTACTTTGCCCCGGCCATGATCGTTATTTCCATAGCGGGCATCATTTACGGCGGGGTTGTTGCGCTTGGACAGAACGACATCAAGAAAGTCATCGCCTACTCATCGGTAGGCCACATGGGCTTTGTCACACTGGGTATTTTCCTCTTCAACCTGCGCGGGCTTGAGGGTGCGCTCTTCCAGATGCTCAACCACGGCATCACCACCGGCGGGCTGTTCATGATGATAGGTGCCGTCTACGAGCGCAGTCACAGTCGTGAGATCACCGACAACCTCGGACTCGGCAAATACATGCCAGCGTACATGTTCTTCTGGGGACTGTTCGCGCTGTCATCTTTCGGGTTTCCCGGTACGAATAGCTTTGTGGGCGAAATTCTCGTCTTCGTAGGTGCGTTTGAACAGAATCCGTGGGTTGGTGCACTGATGGTGCCCGGTGCCATGGTTGCCGCCGCGTACATGCTGCGCATCTCCCTCAAGCTGGCCTGGGGCCGTCCCACGTCATGGAAGGAATGGCCTGATCTCAATCTGCGCGAATGGACCTATCTGGCTGTCCCGGCGATCTTCGTCCTCTACATAGGTCTGGCTCCGGGGCTGTGCTTCAGGGTCATGGACGCCTCACTTCTCAAGCTTGAGAAGGATGTGAAGGAAGGGGCGAAGGTTGCGGCTATTGAAAATGAAAAGCCCATGGAACTGGCTTTGAATTCCCTGAAGGGAATAATCAAGTAAGCAGCAGGAGATAATGATATGAATTTACAACCGCATTTATTCATGCCGGAACTGTTCACGTTCGCGATCATTGCCCTGCTGTTCGTTCAGGCTGTGGGCAGTGAGCGGATGCGTGACAAAGTCGGTGTCTGGCTCCCGATTGCTTCGGCTGTCGGTGTTGTTGTGGCGCTGCTTTCTCTTGGACAGGAAGGGCTGGTCTTCAAGGGGGCCTACAAGGTTGACGGACTGTCCCAGTTCTTCAAGGCAGCCGTTGCTGTCGGCTTCTGCGTTACCGTGGTTAACGCCACGCGCCAGCCGACACTGGACGAAGAGAAAAGGTCCGACTATTTTCTCTTCCTGGCCATCTGCTCCTGGGGTTTGATGATGCTGGCCTCGTCGGTAGAGCTGATTACCATGTACCTTGCGCTTGAACTTTCCTCTTACGCCCTTTACGCGATAATCGCTTTGCGGGCCAAGGACAGGGGAGCAGCGGAAGCGGCCATCAAGTACATCATGTTCGGCGCTGTTTCCACGGCCCTTGCCCTGTACGGATTCTCCTACATATTGGCCGGGATGCATACTACCTATCTTGCCGAACTGGTGCAGAGGTCATGGACTTTCGAGGCTGCTCCCATGGCAGTTACCGGCATGGCGCTCTTCCTCGGTGGCATGTTCTACAAGCTGGCTCTCTTCCCGTTCCATTTCTGGTGCCCGGATGTTTACGAGGGCGCAAGCAATGAAACTGCCGCCTTCGTTGCGACTTTGCCCAAGCTCGGAGCAGTGGTTGTCCTGATCCGCCTTGCCGCCATGTTCAAGCCCGGATACGACATCACTACGGTGATTGCCGTGCTCGGTGCGTTGTCCATGACCTTCGGCAACCTCGTCGCACTGGTCCAGAGGGATGTTAAGCGAATCCTCGGTTACTCTTCGGTGGCCCATGCCGGGTATATCATGATCGGTCTTGTTTCCGGCACTGCCGAAGGACTTGCTGCCGCATCGTTCTACGCCCTTGCTTATGTTGCCATGAACCTGACCTGCTTCTGGGTGGTAAGCCGTGTTTCCGTGGACGGACGCAACCTGCAGCTTGATGACCTTAACGGGCTGCACAAGCGTGCCCCGGCACTGGCGTTCGCTCTGGCAGTAGGTTCCTTTGCTCTCGTCGGGCTGCCGCCCATGGCCGGATTCATGGGCAAGCTGTTCCTGTTCTCTTCAGGCTGGAACCACGGCTATAACTGGCTGATCATCATCGCCGGCATCAACACTGCCATTTCCATCTACTACTATCTGGGAATGGTTCGCCATGCCTATACCAAGGACGCAGCCGAGGACCTTCCGCTGCCGGACACTTCCATGTTCAGTTTTGCGGGTGCGGCACTGCTGTCCGTTCTGGTACTCGGACTTGGAATGATGCCCGCCGGTGTTTTCGACTTTGCTTTAAAAGTCGGGGAGATTGTGCCGTAGGCTGACTGGTCGTTGATCAGATGAATTGAAATGCCCCTCTGCCATAAGGCGGAGGGGCATTTCAATTCATCAGCTGGAGTGCTTTATCTTGATAGCGAGTATTTCATCCAGAGAGTTGAATAGGGTCTCGACCAGTCTGGGTTCAAAATGTTTACCAGATTCATCGGAGATTAAGTCCAGTGCCTTCTGAACAGGCCATTCTTCTTTATATGGGCGTTCTGATGTAAGTGCATCAAACACGTCCGCAATGGCTGCAATGCGGCCCTCAATAGGGATTTCATCACCTGAAAGTCCGTAAGGATAACCAGACCCGTCCCATTTCTCGTGATGAGTCAGGGCTACATTTCTGGCCAATTGCATGAGTTCATTTTCGTGGTGTCCTATTATCTTGGCCCCGATTGTAGTGTGTGTCTGCATGATTTTTCTTTCATCCGGGGTGAGCTTGCCTGGTTTGCATAGTATGTGGTCAGGAATTCCGATTTTACCGACATCATGCATCGGAGCCGCATTAAGGAGTAATTCTACGTCGCTGTCAGGCAGGCCGATGTTTAATGCTATTACACGGCAGTATTTGCTCATCCTTATTATGTGAAGCCCGGTTTCGTTATCCTTGTACTCTGCAGCAACTCCCAGCCTGCGTATTATTTCCAGCCGGGTGGAGTAGAGTTCCCGTGTGCGTTTCCGCACCATTTCTTCAAGCAGTCTGTTCTGTTGGTGAAGAGCGAGATGTGTCTTCACTCTGGCCAGCACAACCGCAGGAGCGAATGGCTTGGTTATGTAATCGACTGCTCCAAGCTGGAACCCTGATCTCTGGTCATTCTCTGTATCTCTGGTAGTAACAAATATGACTGGAATATTGCCTGTTGCCCGTTTGGACTTCATTTGTCGACATGTTTCAAACCCATCCATTCCGGGCATCATCACATCCAGCAGGACAATATCAGGAGGATCTGCCGAATTCACTATTTTAAGGGCTTCCTCTCCGTTCAGAGCCGCTTTTACTCGGTAATCCTCTTTGAGAATCTCAAGCAGTATTTCTATGTTGGTAATTGTGTCATCCACTACCAGCACAGTCGGTTTTGTGTTTTCCATTATCACTCCGAGTTTGTGATGTCCCGCCAAGAACGTCGTTTTTATTGTCTCGTTTATTGCTGCTCTAGATAAAGTGTTTTTCCAAGGTCTGTTATCTAGCAATGATTGAAAAAAATAAGGTGTTGTAATTATTCATATCGTTATGGTATAGATAATAAACGCACTTTGCAAAAGGCTCAACTGCTTTGAGGAGAATTCATGGATAAAATTAGAAACTGGTCTGGAATAAGTATGCGAAGTTTTATAGTAACCACTGTAATGCTTACATTTCTTTCGGCATTCGGATTTTATGCCATGTTTCAGCAGGAAACTGAGTCCATAATTAATGTGATCAAAATCAATTCACGAATGAACAACAGACTGCTTTCTCAAAAGGTCAGTCTGGATTTAAGGAATATTTTTTATGATATTCAAATAGCTTGCAGTTATTTGGAGGTGCACAAGTTTCTGGCGTCACGGGCGCCTGCGGACCGCATTGATGTTGAATATGAATTCTCCGCATTATGCGAAACCAGAAAGGTTTACGACCAGATCAGAATTCTTGGCAATGACGGAATGGAGTTGGTTCGTGTCAATTATGTTGACGGTAAGGCCGTAGTTGTTCCTCCTGACGAACTTCAATACAAGGGCGACAGGTATTACTTCAGGGAAACGTTAGATTTGGAGCCCAGCGGTGTATATGTATCTGATTTCGACCTTAATATCGAAAATGGCAAAATAGAGGTTCCGCATAAGCCGATGATAAGGATCTCGAAAGGTATTTATGATAAGTCAGGAGAGCGTATCGGTGTTATCGTTTTGAATTATTTAGGTGGGCAGATTGTTGATACAGTGGCAAAGAGCGGATATATCAATAATAAATATTTTATGAATTCCATGCTGCTGAATTCAAAAGGATACTGGCTAGTATCACCTGATAGGAAGTTTGAATGGGCTTTTATGTTTCCAGAGCAAAAAGAGCATAGTTTTGCAAACTATAATCCTGAAGAATGGAAAAAAATATCTTCGTCTCCAATAGGACAGTTCGCAAGTCCTGACGGAATATACACATATTCAACAATTGTTGTTTCTCCTGAAGTAGTTGTAAAAGATACAGATGGCGATTTCCGCAAATGGAAAATTGTCTGCCTGACAACCACTGAGACTATTGATTTTATCCTGAAGAAGACCGTTTTCAGGTATTCTCTGGCATACTGTGGTGTTATTTTACTTATTCTTTTCGGTGCGTTGACTCGTGCCAAGTTTGTATCCGTCCGTAATTACGGGCAACAGAAGCTTGAGCTCGCCAAAAAGGATGCTGAGGCCGCCAATATTGCAAAAAGCGAGTTCCTTGCCAGGATGAGTCATGAGATCAGAACTCCCATGAATGCCATCATCGGCCTTACTTATCTGGCCTTGAAAATCGAAATGACTCCGAAACTCAGAGACTACCTTACCAAGGTTGAAGCCTCTGCAAAGGCATTACTGGGTATAATCAATGATATTCTGGATTTTTCAAAGATCGAAGCTGATCGATTTGAGTTGGAGATGGCTGATTTTCAGTTGGACGATGTGTTCAATGATGTTTTGAATCTATTCGGCTATCAGGCTGAACAGAGCGGGATAGAACTGCTCCTGATGGTCAAGAGTAATGTTCCGAATCTCCTGATCGGAGACCGCCTCAGGTTGGGACAGATAATTATCAATCTCGTCGGTAATGCTATAAAATTTACCAAGAGCGGTGAGGTAGTCCTTACAGCCGAACTTATAGAGGAAAAGCCTGAATCAGTGGTAATCCAATTTTTTGTTCAGGATACCGGGATTGGCATCAGTCGTGAGCATCTGTCCAAGCTGTTTCAGCCTTTTTCTCAGGCCGATGGCTCCATTTCCAGACAGTTCGGTGGTACAGGGTTAGGTCTTGCCATAAGTAAGAGTCTGGTTGAGTTGATGGGAGGTGAGATGACTGTTGAAAGTGAACCCGGGAAGGGAAGTACTTTCAGTTTCGCAATTCCTTTCAAGCTTCAGTCTATTCAGTACAGCAATCACTATATGTACCCTGATTGCATGAGAGGTATGCGGGTGCTTGTTGTTGATGACAGCAGAATGTTCAGGGAGATTACGGCTAAGGTTCTAAAATCATTTTCCTTTGATGTTCATACTGCTGCTCATGGTGCGCAGGCATTGGAACTTCTTCAGGACAATGACAGTTCTGATCCTTTCCGGCTTGTCATTACGGATTGGCGAATGCCGGATATAGACGGCATTACTCTGCTCAGGAAAATTAAAAGAAACAGCGCCCTTGAAAATATTCCCAAGGTTATCATGCTTACTGCGTACGGGCGTAACGAAATCAGATCGCGAGCAGAAAAAGATGAGCTGGACGGTTTCCTCTTGAAGCCTTTTAACAGGTCGATACTGTTCGATACAATAATGGAAGTCTTTGCTCATGGAAATCTAAGTGTAAGGAACATCGGATTTGATAAGAAGCGCAAAGGAGTTCCCCTAAACGTTGCCGGAGCGAAGGTGCTGCTGGCTGAGGATAATGAGATCAACCAGCAGGTAGCCAGGGAAATTCTTGAAAGTGCTCATATAGAGGTGACAATAGCCAACAACGGGCAGGAAGCATTGGAGCTTGTCAGGACGAGCAATTTCGATGCAATTCTGATGGATATTCAGATGCCTATGATGGACGGTTTGCAAACCACTAAAATCATGCGTTCTGATGAGAAACTTGCTGATATTCCTATCATAGCCATGACTGCGCATGCTCTTGTCGGCGATAAGGAGAAAAGTCTGCTGGCCGGTATGAATGATCACATTACTAAGCCAATAGATCCGGACCAGTTGATGGAAGTCCTTTCAAAATGGCTGCCTGACAAAGTCAGCTGCAAGGATTGTCCTACGGATTTAAGCCAGCTTCCTGATTCATATCAGAAATTGGTCGGTCTAAATGCCCGTGCCGGATTGGCGCGGGTTCGGGGCAACTGTGCTTTATATGAAAAGCTGCTTATAAATTTTGCCCTCAGCTGTGATTTGGATTTTGATAAAATGAGAACGTCCATCGCTGAAGAGGATTATGTATCTGCTGTTCAGGTTGCTCATACCTTGAAGGGGGTCTGCGGCAATATCGGGGCAGACGCTCTTCATGTGGGAATGCAGGAACTTGAATTGATGTTGCGAAATGAAAGCTCCGAAAGTCTGGCCAGGCTGGATTCCCTTGAAGCTGACTGGAAGATTGTTGCAGAGGGGATTTTAAATGCATTTCCGCCAGTTGCAGAAGATGAGTCAGACGGCTCAGATGAGGGGAGGAGTGAACCGTTTGATCCTGCGATGATTGTTGAACTGCGCGGGCAGTTGGAACTGATTGTCGAGTTGCTTGAGCAGCACGATGTTATGGCGCGAGAAGAGTTCAGAAAAATTGAAGGAAGTCTGTCATCATTTAATTCAATGTTATCAGTTGAACTGCGGTCGATGCTTGATCGTTTTGATTTTGCCAAGGGAAGGGAAATAGTGGAACGTCTTATTGTCGAACTCAACGGGAAGGATAACGGCCATGGATGAAGCAAGAATCCTGATTGTCGACGACTCCCCTGATAATCTGCATATTTTAACAGAGTTGCTGGCACCGGAGTACCGGGTAACCGTGGCTTTGAATGGATTGGATGCCGTTAGACTCGCATCATCCGATAATGCCCCTGATCTTATTCTGCTGGACATAATGATGCCGGATATGGACGGATATCAGGTGTGTACCATGCTGAAAAAAGAAAATGCGACACGGAACATTCCGGTCATATTTGTCACCGCTATGAATGACCTTGAAGATGAGGAGAAAGGCCTCAGCGCAGGGGCGGTGGATTACATAACGAAGCCGTTCAACCCTTCAATTGTACTTGCAAGGGTAAAAACACATCTATCCCTCTATAATCAGACAAGGCTGCTTGATAATCTGGTCAGCGAACGCACTGTTGAACTGGAAAAGGCAAAAGATGAAGCGGAAGCAGCTAACCGGGCTAAAAGTATATTCCTTGCCAATATAAGCCATGAGCTCCGTACACCGCTAAATGGAATAATGGGAATAACCCAGCTTCTGCTTCTTACAGAGACCAATCGGGAGCAGCATGAGTTTCTTAATGATGTCCTGTCATCGTCTGCGCGAATGCTCAATCTTGTTAATGATCTTTTAAGATTATCCAGTATCGATGCCGGAAGGATTGTACTCTGCCATAACGATTTTTCGGTGAGGAGAAGTGTTGAAGATGTTCTCTCTGTATATAGAGAACAGGTCAAGAATAAGAGTCTTGATCTTAACTGCTCATTTGATACCAGAATGCCAGAGCGTCTTAATGCCGATATTGGTCATATCCGGCAGGTTCTTATGAATTTACTGAACAACGCTATTCGTTTTACGAAACAGGGTTCAATTGATGTCTCAGTCAGGTTGTGGAAAGAGCTGGACAAGAGTTCTGGGTCTCCATGGGACCTGGCAATCTGTTTCTGCGTTAAAGATACAGGTATCGGTATTCCTCTTGATAAGCAGCGGGATGTTCTGGAACCGTTTTCAATTGGGGAAGACTATATGACCAAAGTTTACAGCGGCGCAGGGCTTGGTCTTTCTATCTCGAAGTTGTTGGTGCAACTTATGGGCGGGTCTATCTGGATAGACAGCGAGGATGGGAAGGGCACTGCAGTCTGTTTCACCATTCCGTGTTCCATCCCGCAAAATATCTGCTAGATTGTTAGCTCAAGAGGTTGAAATGAAAGTGAGAGGAAGGACTGAATTCCTTCCCCTCACTTTTTTATTTACAATTGTATGTGGCTGTTACTCGGTTACAGGTTCAAGGGCTGCAACCCGCCAAGTTTTTCCGATTCTTTCGTTCCGAGATACTTCAGAGTCGCATAGATCGCGCCTAGGATTGCTATCGCGATTGCCATGTAGAACGGGTTCCTGCCTTCGGCGATCTGGTAGAACAGGGTTGCTACGGACCAGCCAAGAGCTGTGCAGTACATGGCCATGACTGCGGAGTAGAATCCGCCCATTTCCTGTCGGGTTGCGCCGATTACTGCAAGGCAGGGGAAGTACATGAGCACGAAGAGCAGGTAGGCGAAGGCCGAGAACACGGTGAAGTTGGCGGCAAGGTGTTTGTACACGGATGTGTCAGCACCGATTTCTTCGGATATGGTGGCGCTGTCCTCTCCAATCAGGCCGATGCCGAGCAGATCGAAGGAACTGACTACTCCGACAAGACCTTCGCCGATGGTGCCGAATGCTTCGGTGATGGTTCCGCCAATGTCGAGGGCAGATTCTTCGGATGTCGGATCTTCAGCGTTTACTGCTTCCGTTACGGGGGTGTCAGTGGAGGGATCTTCCTGCTGATCCAAGGATGCGTAGAGAGAGTTAACGGTTCCTACAATGGCTTCCTTGGCGAAAAGACCGGTAAACAGGGCTACGGATGCAGGCCAGTTTTCTTCCTTGATGCCCATGGGCTTGAATACCGGGGAGATGGATTTGCCCGCAATGGCAAGAACAGAGTTCTGGGAGTCTTCATTGCCGAAGCTTACCCTGCCGTTGTCTATGCCGACTGAGTTGAGCATGGAGAGTACGAATACTGCGGTTACAACGATTGTTCCTGCGCGTTTTATGAATCCGTTAAGACGCAGCCATGCGCTTTTAAATACTGCACTGATTCTGGGTACATGATAAAGGGGCAAGTCCATGACAAAGTGTGAAGGTGTCCCTTTGAACAGAGTGTTTTTGAGCAGAAAGCCGGTGAAAACAGCCATGGCAAGACCGGAAAGGTAGATAAGGAATACTGCAAGGCCGGAATATGCACCGAACAGGGCTACACAGAAAAGTGCGTAAACAGGAAGCCTTGCCCCGCAGGACATGAACGGTGCCATGAAGATGGTCATGAAGCGGTCCCGTTTGGTTGTCAGGGTACGGGCGGCCATTACTGCAGGCACAGTGCAGCCGAAGCCCACAACCATGGGAATGAATGCGGAGCCGGGCAGGCCTATCTTGCGCATGAAACGGTCGGCGACGACACCAACTCGGGCCATGTAGCCGAAGTCTTCAAGTATGGCCAGGGCCAGGAACATAAAGAATACTACCGGGATGAAGGTGGCTACTGTCTGAACCCCTGCCCCGATGCCGCCCACAGTTACGGAAATCCAGTCCGGGGCATTTATTTTTGCGAGCAGCTCAGCAGGGATGTCGATAAAGAACAGTCCGGCCATGATGTCGAAGAAGTCAATGAAAACCGACCCGAGGCCGATGGCAAACCAGAAGGTAAGGAACATCGATACGAGGAAGATGGGGATAGCAGCGAATTTGTTCATGACAATGCTATCCACACGGTTGGTGAAGTTCTGGCTGCGGTCCTTGCGTTCCTTGAGAACGCTGTAAAGGATGTTGTCGATGAAAGAGTACTTCTGAACTGTATCCATCACTTCCTGACGGGTAGGATGGCTTTCATGCGGCGGCATATTCTGAGCCTGTTTCGAAATGGCCTCTACAGCTTTGCTCACTGAATGTTTGTCAACAGCAATGACCGGAATTACCGGAAGACCCAGCTCTGCACTGAGCTTGTCCGCATTGATGTCGAGTCCTTCCTTTTCAGCAACATCAAGCATGTTGAGCAGGACAACAATCTGATTGGTGCGCTCCTTGAGGTCCATGGTCAGGAACAGGTTGCGAGAAAGGTTGGTGGCGTCAACTACGTTTATTATCATGTCGTATTCGCCCTGGCGAATTACATGCTCAGCAACCTTCTGGTCCTCGGTGTCTGGACTCAGGTTGTAGGTGCCAGGCAGATCCACCAGTTCGACTGTGCTCCCGCCAAGTGAAAATTTACCTTCAATCTTTTCGACAGTTACACCGGGCCAGTTGCCCACTTTCTGCCGTGCACCAGTCAGGGCATTGAAAAGGGTGGTCTTGCCGCAGTTGGGAATACCGGCAATCGCAATTTTCTCTACTTTATGCATCTTAGAACTCCTTAACCTTGATCTGCATGGCTTCAGTCTTTCTTAGTGCAACCCTGCTTCCACGAATCTGGAAGATCATGGGGTCGGAAATTTTAACCGGGGCAAGTTTCACCGGTGTTCCTTCTACAAAACCCATTTTGTGAAGTTTTCTGGCATATTCGGATGATTCGAGTTCAAATCCGAGTACACAATAATCATGTCCTTCACGAATTTCAGAAAGATTGATGTTGGTAGTCATTTTCATCTCCGTTGCGCTTAAATAGCAGAGTTGGCAGTTTAATTGAGCAATTCTGTTAATATAAATTTGTACACAGCCTCTGAGCAATTTCAGATTTTGTGTAAGGGTTACTATGGGTGCATGAATGTAAGCCATGCGTCGTTTCTGATTGATTTCCTTTTGCGTCTTTCTTGGGAAATTGAAAATCAGAATCAAGTGTGCTTCTAGCTGAGCTTCTTTCGAGAGTCAATAGAAATGTTGAAAATTATTTTCAACTTCAATTTAGGGCACGTCCTATCGGTTCCCGGATCAAATGACACCAAAAATACAACTGCTATTCGAGACAAGACTCAGCAAAAAATGCTAATGAATAATTGCGGTTTTACACTACCATAGGGGGAGATTATGGCTGCTGATGAGCCCGGTCAGGGTGTTGCGAGATCTGTTCAGGATTATATAGACGAGACTCCGTTCTGGGCTGACGGAACCAATGTTCCATTCTGCCCTATGACTTCCATGCAGTGGAGGATATGGTTACTTGCTTCTGCTGGAAAGTTTTTTGAAGGTATGGTCGTTTTTATGACCGGTGTAGCCCTGCCGTTGATAGTCCGTGAATTCGGGCTGGGGGCGATGGAGAAGGGAACCATAAGTGCCGCAACTCTTTTTGGAATACTAATCGGCGCTACAGCGTTGGGGGGCCTTGCAGACCATTATGGCAGAAAGAAAATGTTCATAGTGGAAATGGTGCTGTTTGTGGCCTGCCTCGTATCTCTTGTTTTCAGCCCGAACTATATAATGCTGGTCACTTTTCTATTCGGCATGGGGCTGGCACTCGGCTGTGATTATCCTACAGCACACATGGTGATTTCGGAATCTATTCCCAGCACCGACCGGGGCAAGCTGGTTCTGAGCGCCTTCGCTTTTCAGGCGCTCGGCGCGCTTGTGGGAACGGCCATAGGCTATATAATCCTTTACAAGGCTCCTGACCTCAAGGCCTGGCGCTACATGTACGGAGCCGCAATCATTCCGGCAATTCTGGTGGTGCTCGGCCGTTTCTATATTCCGGACAGCAGCCACTGGCTGGCTTCAAAAGGCAGGATAAGGGAAGCGGAGGAGGCCCTTTTCAGGCTTCTGCACCGGGAGCCTCATTATCCGAAGGTTATAAGGATTGCTCCACCTGTTTCAGTCTCCTCAGACGGGGCTGATGGAAATGGCAAAGGGACCTATATGGACCTGTTCCGGGGGCGTAATATCCGTGCGACAATTCTTGCTTCGGTTCCGTGGTTTCTACAGGACCTTGGAACATACGGAATAGGGATTTTCACGCCTACCATTCTGGGGACCGTGATCGGCGCTGAGGCAATTCATCCGCGCAATGTTGCGGACCTTATCCACAACGACATGCTGGCTGCCAAGGGTGCGGCGTTCATCGATGTTCTGCTCTTCGTGGGGATTGTCGCGGCTGTACTGCTTGCCGACAAGGTAGGACGTATCAAGCTTCAGGTTGTCGGCTTCATCGGTTGCGCGGTAGGGCTTTTTCTGGCTTCCATGTCCATGAATGCGGATGCTTCATCGCAGATGTCCCTGACCCTGCTTTTCAGCGGATTCATGATCTTCAGTTTTATGACCAACATGGGGCCCAATGCCATCTCATATCTGCTTGCAGGGGAGGTCTTTCCAACTCATATTCGCGGCAAGGGAGCGGGCTTCGCAGCTTCATTTGCCAAGATCGGCGCGGTTGCCACTGCATTCTTTTTTCCTGTGCTGCTGAAGGATTTCGGCACGGGCGTCATTCTGACATTTCTTGTGGGATGCTCCCTGTTGGGGGCGGTTGTCACCTGGGTTTTCAGGATTGAAACCAGCGGGGTTAATCTGGAGGAACTGTAACCTTCTGCGGAAGGATATTCTTTCCATTTCTGATGACCATGATCCTTTTCCGGTTTCCGCCCTTGCACAATGGCCTGACATGTCTATATATTTAATTGAAATAATCATTAAATAAATGACGGTCCCTTTTAGTCGGTCTGGATTGATCGCGGAGGACAGTCGGAGGCATAAAAATGCATGAAGTAAGTCTTGGTGGAACTTTGCGGGATTACCTGAGCGGCGAAGTGATAGACGAGACCACTTACGAAGAGTTTCGGCAGGCCCTTGCAAAGCTCCTTGTGGAAGAGCTGGGGTATCCTCGTGAATCTCTCAAGGCCAAGGTTGATCTCTGTTTTGAAATCGAAGGCGAGGAAATGTGCCGCACAATCGACCTGGTTGTGTATGACAAGGATTCCATGCCCATAATGATGGTCATGTTCTGTGCCGGGGATGTAGGCAGCTACGAGCGGGAGGCCGTATGTGCCGGTAAGCTCTTTCAGGGCGGTCCGGTTCCCTATGTTGTCATATCCGATTCCATTGATGCTTTCCTGCTGGATGCCATTTCCGGCGAAACCCTTGCCCACGGCATGCGGGCGATTCCAAGCCATGAAGATCTGCTCAGGATGACTTCAGATTATGTTCGTACCCCACTGCCCGCTGAAAAAAGGGCCAAGATAGAGCGGATTTTCTATACCTATACGGGATTTCTTCAGGGCACATGTTGCAGCGAATCCTGTTCGCTGCCGCCGAAGAAGTAGTTACATTTTGCAGAATGAGAAAGGGCTGGGTCGGTTGTTAGATCCAGCCCTTTTTATTTTATGTAGATTTGCGTTGCCAAAATTTTTCACCAGAAATTGTCATTGGAACTGTGTTTGCTTAATGACAATTTCTGGTGACGTGAAGAAACATTAATAAATGGTTTTGGGATTTTTAAACACTTTTGCAAAAGGGTTTAAGTCCCCTGCTGTAAGGTCAGAGGTGCCGCCTAAGGCCAGCAACTCGGTCTAAATATTAGCCCAGCAAAGCTTCAAATGTTCCTTGTCCAGCTTGGGAGTGATGAGCGCCACCCCGATAGCCAGAGCCAGGGAGATGGGCAGGGCGACCACGTTGGGGTCAACCCACTGCAGCAGCCAGACCCATGATCCTTTGGCGGCGGTGGAGACAAGGGTGTCCTGTCCGGTGAGCATTTTGCAGAGCCCGATGGCTGCGGCTTCTTTTTCATGCACGAAGAGCAGCCAGAACATGGATGCGCTGAATCCGCCGATCATGGATACTTTTGCTGCCTTTTTGGTCATTCCTTTCCAGTACAGGCCCAGCAGGTAGATGGGCAGGAAGGACGCAGCGCAAAGCCCGAAGAAGAATGCGGTTGCGCGGGCAATGATGGAGGGCGGGAGCACCCAGGCCCAGATAATGGCGGCGACCAGGGTTATGGATATGCCGATCTTGGTTATTTTAACTGACTTCTCGCTGGATACGTTGACAAAACGTTCGAAGAAATCGCGTCCGAGAGCTGTTCCGCCTACATGATACTGGGAGGACAGGGTGGACATACCGGCAGCAAGCATGGCCAGCAGGAACAGGGAAGAGAACCACGAAGGCATCATCTGTTCTATGTACATGGGAATAATCTTGTCCATGTTTCCACCGGCAACTGCAATGGAGATCTTCCCGACAGCCTTGTAGAAGACTGCGTTGGAGAGCGCACCGGTAATGAAGGCTACGCCGGTCATCAGCGGGATGAAGATACCGCCGTAGAGCACGGCGCGGTTGAGTTCACGGTCGGAAGGTACGGTCATGAAGCGTACTGCCAGCTGGGGCTGGGCCAGAACTCCGATACCTACGCCGTAGACTATGGTGGTATAAATTACCAGCCAGAGCGGTGTTCCGAATCTGGTGCCTTGTGTCCAGCCTATTATGCCGCCCTTCTGGAGCTTTTCGGGCATGAGGGTGACCATGTCGGTAAGAGCCTGATGCGCTTCGGTCACGCCGCCGAGCATGGCGTAGGTGGAGACAATGAGGATGAGCATCATAACCGCCATGATGAGTCCCTGGAAGGCGTCGGTGTACATTACGGCCTTCATACCGCCGGTGACAACGTACATGGCAAGGATAACGCTGATTACAATCAGAGCGGTTGCGTAGGGAATCCCGAAGGAAATTTCCATCATGCGGGAAATCCCGATGAGAACAGCCGCAGCATATACGGGAATGAACAGGAAGATTACTCCGCCAGCAAAGCCCTGAATGAAACGGGAGTTATAGCGACGTCCGAGAAGTTCGGGGAAGGTATGGCTTCCAAGGGCAAGACCCATGCGGCGGGTGCGTTTACCGAAAAAGACCATTGCGATGAATATGCCGACCACAATTGTGGCAAGGGTGAGCCAGAGCAGGGGAAAGCCGAAGAGTCCGGCTGCACCGCCGAAGCCGATGATGGCGGAAGTGGAGACAAATGTCGCTCCGTAGGACATGGCCATGATAAATGGGTTCATCTGACGTCCGGCAAGCATGTAGTCGGTGGATTGCTTGGTGGATTTCCAGCCTTTGAAGCCGAGATAGAATATTACTGCAAGGTAGATAGATGTTATGATAATCTTGGTGACCATTATTTTTCACCTTTGCCCTTGATCTCTATATTCAAAGCCGTAGCATCCGGTTTGCCCTTGTTGTTCCAGTTCAGGATGCCATAAGCCACACAGCCGAGTGATGCGAGGATGCACAGCCAGTACACTGCGGCAATTTCCACGCTCCCGAGTCCTAACATCATTTGAAGCCTCCAGTTTGTTAAAATTGTAAAAAAAGTCTTACAAAGAATAAATGAAGGAGAATTCTCAGTTGGCAGGCGCTGTTGGAAAGTCCGGGCAATAAAAAAGGCCGCGGGCTTTGGTGCCTGCGGCCTGGGGTAAACTCTTTCAAGCTTCGCTTACGCGAGTGAACACCTCCAGACCACAGGGCTGGTAAAGCTAAAAAAGTTAAAAAAGAAAAAGTAAGCTGTTAGCGTGTTCATGAACAATCTTCTAAAGGAGTATTTACTTACTGTCAACTTTTTCGTGATCCCAGAATGGGCCAAAATGTGAACTAACACAGGGCTTATGCGGAGCGAGTTAAAATGAAGTAAAATCGGTATAATCGGTAGTTATGGTCTATGCGAAATGTTGAAATGGCCGTTTTTTGGAACGAAATTTCATTATTTCTGAATTTTAGGAAATTGTTTTCGGAAACAATTCTTACATATTTGATAAAATATTTTTCTAAATGTGTGCGCTCGCAAAAAATTAAAAAGATGTGTGGACTTAGTCTGTTGGAGGTGGAATAAAGAAATAAAAATTTATGGCTGGATGATAAATCCTTTTTCAACTGCTTAAGGCCGATCAGGAGGCTGTGGATGGATATTTTGGAACTGGTCAAAAACAGGGACCCGAATGAGCGTGAATTTCATCAGGCTGTGAGCGAGGTCGTTGAATCGATCAAGCCGGTGCTTGACCGCAACCCTGAATACCGCAGTGCTGGTATCATGGAGCGCATTGTCGAGCCGGAAAGAGTGATCATGTTTCGTGTTCCATGGGCTGACGATGACGGGGATGTTCACGTCAACCGCGGATTCCGTGTGGAAATGAACAGTGCCATCGGTCCTTATAAGGGGGGACTGCGTTTCCACCCATCAGTGAACCTTGGTATTCTGAAGTTTCTGGCTTTTGAGCAGGTTTTTAAGAACTCCCTGACCTCCCTGCCCATGGGTGGCGGCAAGGGCGGGTCAGACTTTGACCCCAAGGGCAAGTCCGACATGGAAGTTATGCGCTTCTGCCAGAGCTTCATGCTTGAACTGTCCCGGCATATCGGCCCGGATACCGATGTTCCCGCCGGGGATATCGGCGTCGGAGCCCGTGAGATCGGCTACCTGTTCGGCATGTACAAGAAAATCCGCAATGAATTTACCGGAGTCCTGACTGGAAAGGGACTTAACTGGGGAGGAAGCCTTATCCGCCCTGAAGCAACCGGTTACGGTTCCGTTTATTTTGCTGCTGAGATGCTTAACGCCAGAGGCAAGACCCTTGTGGGTACCACTGCCCTTGTTTCCGGTTCAGGTAATGTGGCCCAGTATACCATGGAGAAACTGATTGAACTCGGCTCAACCCCGCTGACTTTCTCCGATTCATCAGGATACATCTTCGATGAAAAGGGTATTGACCGCGAGAAGCTGAATTTCCTCATGCAGCTCAAGAACGTGCGTCGCGGCAGGGTCAAGGAGTATGCCGACAAGTTTTCCGAGGCCGTATACACCCCTGTGGACCCGGATGCCGATCACAATCCGCTCTGGAACCATAAGGCTGATTGCGCATTCCCCTCCGCGACCCAGAACGAGATCAACGGCAAGGATGCCTCCAACCTTGTTGCGAATGGCGTCAAGGTTGTTTCCGAGGGCGCGAATATGCCGACCATGCCTGAAGGCATAGACATATTCCTCGACAGCGGACTCCTTTACGGTCCCGGCAAGGCTGCCAACGCAGGCGGAGTATCCGTTTCCGGCTTGGAAATGAGTCAGAACAGCATGCGCCTTAACTGGTCCCGCGAGGAGGTCGACAACAGGCTGAAGGTCATCATGCACAACATCCATAAGGCCTGCCGTGAAACAGCGGAAAATTATGGAACGCCCTTTAACTATGTCAACGGTGCCAACATCGCCGGTTTTGTTAAGGTTGCGCAGGCAATGATTGATCAGGGTATTGTATAAAGCCGTATAATTTTATACTTTAGCCTTAAACAGATACTGACCAAAGGGCGGACTGCGATGATTTCGCTGTCCGCCTTTTTTATAATTATTGTGAGCATGCAGGTGGGTAATGGAAGATAAAATGACATTTCTTGGCGGGGAGAGCAGTCGGTTCAACCTCTACCATGACCTGATGCAGATCAAGGTCCGGGATATTCTTTTGATTTCCAGTCCCTATGATGCCTGGGTTATGGAGGAGGACAGCCGGATTTCGGAACGTATAGTCAGTGAATACCGCGGATTGAACCTGAGCCGTCCTCCCAGATTGACCTGGGTGTCCGACATTGAGGAGGCCCTTGCGCTGCTGGATATCCGTTTTTTCGATATGGTCATTATCATGCCGCACCTTACGAATATGAATTGCTGCTCCATGGGGCGGCGGATAAAGGATAAGATCCCCGGTATTCCGGTCGCCATGCTGGCCCACAAGCAGTTGGCCGTATCCGATGAAGAGCTCTGCGAGGGCACTGACCGTCAGTTTGTCTGGTCCGGGGATGCCGAGTTGCTTGTGGCCATGGTCAAGAATCTGGAGGACCTGCTCAACGTCGAGCACGATACCCGGGAGGTCGGAATCCGGGTTATCATTGTTGTTGAGGATTCGCCGCGTTATCTGGCCTCGCTGCTGCCGATCCTTTACAAGGAACTGGTAAGGCAGACTCAGGCTCTTATTGAGGAGGGACTCAATTCCGAACACCGGCTGCTGACCATGAGGGCCAGGCCCAAGATTCTCACTGCACGCACCTATGAGGAAGCGTTGGGACTGTTTCGGAAATACGAGCCTTATATTCTGGGGGTTTTGTCCGATGTACGCTTTCCGCGAATGGGCAGACTTGACGGTGATGCCGGTATTGATCTCCTGAAGGAGATCAAGTCACTCCGTGAAGATATTCCGCTGCTGCTGGGAAGCAATGAACCTGAGAACAGGGAACGGGCAGCTACTATCCCGGCAGATTTCGTGGACAAGAATTCCCCTGAGCTGATGAGCACGGTACGCAGATTCGTGGTTGATCATCTGGGTTTCGGTGATTTTGTGGTCCGGGACCTTGAAGATAACGAAATTGCCCGGGCAGGCAGCCTGTATGCGCTTGAGCGGATTCTGTGCAATATTCCGGAGGAGCTATTCATCCGACATTGTCGGAGGAATGATTTTTCGCGCTGGTTCTATGCCCGTACCGAGATTTCCCTTGCCAACAAGATCAGGCCGCTGAAGGAAACTGATTTTCCGGATTGGGAGACCCACCGCCGCCATCTTATCGGCCTGATCAGGGAACGGCGGATGCAGAGACAGCAGGGAGTCATCGTATCCTTCAACCCGAAGGACTTTGACCCGGATACCGACTTTCTTAAGATCGGGTCAGGATCACTGGGAGGCAAGGCCAGGGGAATCGCCTTTATCTGTTCCATGCTTACCAGAAATAAATGGCTGCACGAAAAATATCCGGAGATGATTATTTCTGCCCCCAGAACCCTGACCATCGGTACATCCGGTTTCGATGATTTCATGGAGATGAATGATCTTTCCTATCTGGCAACAGCAGATGTGGAGGACGCGAAAGTTGCTGAAATTTTCAAGGAAGCCTATTTCCCGGGATGGATCGAGGCCCAGCTCTGGGCCTATCTTCAGGAAGTGAGGTATCCGCTTTCAGTCCGTTCTTCCAGCCTGCTGGAGGATGCCCAGTATCAGGCCTATGCCGGACTTTATTCAACATACATGATCTCCAATGACCACCCGGATATCGAGCAGCGGCTGCAGCAGCTTGTCTCAGCCATCAAGCTTGTCTGGGCATCCACTTATTACAAGGCTCCGAAATCCTTTTCCCAGAGGGTAAACCAGCGGACAGATGAGGAAAAGATGGGGGTCATCATTCAGGAGATGGTCGGACAGCGTTACGGTGAACACTTTTTCCCTGCCATTTCCGGGGTTGGCCAGTCATACAACTATTACCCGTTCGGCAAGATGAAGCCCGAGCACGGGGTTGCCACCATCGCCATGGGTATAGGCAAGTCGGTTGTGGACGGTGAGCAGTGCATACGTTTTTCGCCGCGTTACCCGAAGATTCTGCCCCAGTGCCCGACACTTGCCGATTCGTTGAAAAATGCGCAGACATCATTTTACGCGCTCAAGATGCACAACGGAGACATCCGTGACATTCGCGGCAATGCCAATCTTGAAAAGTTGAATATTGCTGATTTCGAAGATTCCGGTCCCGTGCGGATGCTTGCCTCAACCTACCTGCCTGACGAGGGGAGGATCAGGGATACAGCACATGCAGCAGGGCCAAAAGTAATTCTTTTCGCTCCAGTGCTGAAGCACAAAATCATTCCGCTGGCCCCTATGCTGGGTGATGTGTTGCGTCTTGCCGAGAAAGGCATGGGCGGACCGGTAGAAATGGAATTTGCGGTCAATCTGTATGAAGACGGTCGCATGCCCGAATTCAATCTGCTTCAGCTCAGGCCCATGAGTGCCAGGGCGGATTTGAATCAGGTTTCCATCAGCACCGAAGAGGTGGATAAGGCGGTATGCGTATCTACCCATGCGCTGGGTAACGCAGAAAAGACCGGCATAGAAGATATTCTTTTTGTCCGGCCTGACAGTTTTGATGTTGCAAAAACACGCAACATTGCAAGGGAGATTGCCTCACTGAACGGGGCATTGGTCAAGCAGGGGCGGAAATACCTGCTTGCAGGGCCGGGGCGGTGGGGATCAGCCGACCACTGGCTTGGAATTCCTGTGGAATGGCCTGATATTTCCGGGGTGTCGGTTATTGTTGAGACTTCAACTGAAAGCCTGAAGGTGGAACCGTCGCAGGGTTCACATTTCTTTCATAACATAACAACACTTGGTATTAACTATCTGATGGTTCTCGATAAGCCCGGCAATGTTATGGATTGGGACTGGTTCACTTCCCAGCCTGCGGCAGAGGCTGGAGAGTTCGTAAGCCACGTTAGGCTGCCAGCGCCTATTACTGTAAAGGTTGATGGGCGCAGTTCTCAGGGGGTGGTTCTTCCGGCAAAAGGAAGCAACGATTACTGCCTGTTACATGAATGTGTTGTATAATACATATGGTGATGCTATATTTTAATTTTAATTATATCTGCTTGTTCTGGTTGCCACTGAGTCAGTTGTTTGAGACTTTTGCCATGCATTTTTAGTCCGGCTGCTGACGGGGTATAGTCATTTTGTTGAGGGAGTTTTTTTAGTGATTGATTTTAAGGGAAAAAATAGCTCTGCGGCTGATAGAGCGTCAGGAATTGACTCGGTTCAATTTGATTTTGTTGAGCAGGATAGAGACGGTTTTGTTGTCTTATGCCCGAAAGGGGGGCTTTGTAACGCTACTGCCAGATATTTTAAGAATCGCCTGTATGACCTCAGCTGCGAAGAAGGATGCAAAATTGTGATGTCGCTCAAGGACGTTGATTTTATAGACAGCGTCGGACTTGGGACCATGATTGCCGCTCATAAGAACTGCGATCATTACGGGGGCATGATTGTATATTGCTCAATGAATCCCATGATTTTTAAAAATATGCAGATGTTGAACATGGACAAATTTTTACAGATAGCTCCGGACATTGAAAGCGCAGAGAAACTGCTTGAGTGGTAAGCTGTTGAGCGCCTTCGGGTATGTGTTTTGGTAAGAAGATGGTAGTCCTGCCAGGGTGAACTGTTGGCATAGGCAATGCACCATAAGCCCCATGACTAGCATAGCGGAAAGAGAAAATACTGTTCGTTTAGGGGTGAACGCACGGAATTTGTTGATAAATTCAAACGTTCAAAAAAATGACGATGTCAATGATGTCGACTTTGCAGTTAATTATGTTGTTGAAGCTCCATTTGATTTAATTGAGCGAAAGAAGGGGGGATTTCATATTTTCGCTCCCAAGGGCAGGCTTAACAACGCAACCCTCAGGCATTACAAGGACAGGTTGTATGACGCTGTTTCTGAATACGGCTGCAAGATCATCTTTAACCTGAAGTTTGTGGAGTCCATAGACAGTGTGGGCCTGGGTGTCCTCATCAATGCGCATAAAAAGGCAAACGAGCGCGGCGGAATGGTTGTCTTCACGAATATGAACGACAGGATTATCAAGACCATGAAGATGCTTTATATGGACCGCTTTTTAAAGATAGTACCAGAAATGAAGGATGCTGTAGTACTGATGGACTGGTAGTCCTCATAAATTGTACAAGAATAACGCCCCCGGCAGGTTCCGATCTGCCGGGGGCGTTGTGTTTTGATCTCGTGAGTATGCCGTGCCTACTCATGCTTGTGCGGTATGCCCAGCAACTCTCGCTTTGCCCGGCCGCGTTCGTATGACCACTTCTGGTAGGCATCCATGTAGGTGTAGACTACCGGTGTCAGGTAAAGGGTTACCACCTGAGACAGGATCAGTCCGCCAACAATGGCAAGACCCATGGGCTGGCGGGCCTGTGCGCCTGCTCCCAGTCCCAGTGCAATGGGCATGGCTCCGGCAATTGCTGCGATGGTAGTCATCATGATCGGGCGGAACCTTTCCAGCGATCCTTTCATTGCTGCTTCTGCCGGAGAAAGATTGTCTTTCTCCTCCGCTTCCAGCGCGAAGTCGACGACCATAATGGCGTTCTTCTTGACGATACCGATCAGCATTATGACGCCCACGATGCCGAAAAGGTCGAGGTCCTTGCCGAACAGTGTGAGTGTCAGGAGGCCGCCGATTGCCGCCGAGGGCAGGCCGGAAATGATGGTTATGGGGTGGATGGCACTTTCGTATAGAATTCCAAGAATCATATAGATGATAAAGACAGCCACACCCAGCAGGAAGAATACGCTGGACATGGATTTCTGGAATTCGTCCGCTGTTCCCTCGAAGTTTGAAACAACTGTGTCGGGCAGTTTTTCAAGGGCCAGTTTGTTGATGGCCGAGGTTGCATCACTCAGTGAGTATCCGGGTGCGATGTTGAAGGAATACGTTACCGAGGGCAGCATGCCGGTGTGGTTGACCTGCATGGGGCCCGGTTTCTCAACAAAAGTGGCGATGGTGTCCATCCTGATCAGGTCGCCGTTTTTGTTGGCGACATGAAGTTTCATCAGGTCACGCGGGTCGCGTTGGTTGTAGGGAAGTACCTGCAGTATTACCCAGTACTGGTCCGTGTCTCCGTAGATGGTGGATACTTTGCGCTCCGAATAAGCGGAGTTGAGGGTGTTCTCAATATCGTGGGCGGTGACGTTGTAGAACGAGGCCTTGTCCCGGTCGATCTTGACCCAGAGCTCAGGAGTGCTGTCCATCAGGTCTGAAGTCAGTCCGGTGAGGAAAGGAATGCCGCGCAGGTCCATCTCGAAGATGGGCGCAATGGCATAGAGTTCACTCTGGTTGGGAGCCTGCAGGGTGTACTGGTACAGGTTCTTTGTTGATTTTGCCGAGAGCCTGATCATTGGCGGGTTCTGGATCCAGCACATGATTCCCGGCTCGTTGTTGAGCTTGTACATGAGGTCCATGGCTACTTCGTCGGCGGTCATTTTTCTTTCATCCGGCGGAACCAGCATGGGAAATACGTATCCCTGGTTTTTGACCGGAGCTCCGGCAACGGTAATTACATCCTTTATGTTTTTGTCGGCCATGAGGATCGGTTCAAGCTTTTTGATATGATCCTTCATGGCAGAATAGGAAATGCCCTGCTTTGACTGTGCAAAGCCCTGACAGTAGCTCATGTCGTCCGTAGGCAGGAACCCTTTGGGGATTGCTATGAAGAAATGGATGGTCGCCAGCAGGATGAGTCCGGCTGCGACCATGGTCCAGCGCCTGTGGCGCATAACGAAGTGAAGAGAGCGGTCATACTGGCGCAGCAGGAAATCGAAGATCGGGTCGGATTCGGAGAGCTTGCTGCCCGGTTTGAGTATGCGGCTGGCCAGCATGGGAGTCATGGTCAGGGAAACTACGCCGGAAGCGAGAATCGCCACGGTGATGGTCATGGCGAATTCGTGCAGGATGCGCCCTATGATCCCGGACATGTACATGAGCGGGATGAATACTACTGCCAGTGAAAGGGTCATCGAAATAATGGTGAAGGTGATCTGCTTCGCACCTTCCAGCGCTGCATTGTATGGTTTTTTACCCATTTCAAGATGGCGCACGATGTTTTCGATCATGACCACCGCGTCGTCCACGACGAACCCTACTGAAAGAGTCAGTGCCAGCAGTGACAACGTGTCGAGCGAATATCCCATCACGAACATGATGGCAAAGGTGAAGACTATGGAAACCGGTACCGCCACCGATGCGATGAGGGTGGCTGAAAAGTTTTTCAGGAAGAAGAAGATAACGCAGATGACGAAGAATATCGCCAGCAGCAGGGTGACCTGAACATCGTCAACTGCTTCCTTGATTGGTACGGAGCGGTCGTAGAGGACCTTCATGTTGATACCGGCGGGTATCTGCTGACGGATTGTCGGCAGCATCTTGATGATGGTCTCGCAGACGTCGATGGTGTTTGAACCGGGCTGTTTCTTGATGGCGATGATGATAGCCCGCTTGCCGTTAACCCACGAACCGGATTTGTCGGACTGGATGGAGTTTATGACTTCGCCGACCTCGGAGAGCCTTACTGTCCGTCCTCCGTCGGATTCGAAAATCATGGGCATGAACTCTTCCGCGGTCTTAAGCTGGCCGGTTGATTCGATGGTTACCGATTCAAGACTGTTGTCCAGAGTTCCGACCGGTTCCTTGACGTTCTGGCTGGCTATGGCCGCGCGCACTTCGTCAATATCAATCTTGCGGGCGGCGAGCATTTCCGGGTCAACACGCACACGCACGGCCAGTTTTGATTCGCCGTAAATGTCCACCTTTGAAACACCGTTGACCATGGATATGGTGTCGGTAAGGAATGTGGTTGTGTATTCGTTGACCTTGTAAAGAGGCATAGACTCGGACCAGATGGCCATGTACAGGATCGGGTCGTCGGCAGGGTTTACTTTTTCATAGTAGGGCGGCTGGGGCATGTCCGAAGGAAGGTCTCCGCTGGCCCTCGAAATGGCCGCCTGGGTATCGGATGCTGCTCCGTCGATGTCGCGGTCGAGGTCGAACTGCAGGGTGATCTGGGTTTGTCCAAGCGAGTTCACGGAACTCATGGACCTGAGTCCGGGAGTGGACGTGAATTCCTTTTCCAGCGGAGTTGCCACCGATGAGGCCATTGTGGAAGGACTTGCACCCGGCAGAGCCGCAGTGACCTGCAGAGTGGGGAATTCAACGGACGGCAGGTAGCTGACCGGGAGGTTCAGGTAGCCCACAATCCCGAAGAATACCATGGCGATGACCACCAGTGTGGTCATTACCGGACGTTTGATGAACAGTTCGGTGATGTTCATAGCTATTCACCGTTTCCGTCATCTTTAGCCGTTTCAACTGTATGCGGATTCATGACTACCACCGGGGCACCGGGGAAAAGGCGCAACTGACCGTCGGTGATGATTGTTTCCTGATCCTTGAGTCCGGCGGTTATTATATCCACCTTTCCCGACCTTCGTTGTACTGTTACCGGGCGCATATCCACGGTGCTGTTCTGGTTCATTACCCAGACAAATTTGCCGTTCGGTCCGGTACAGGTCGCCTGCATGGGGACATGGATGGCATCCTCCCTGTACAGGTTGAGGCGGATGTTGACGTAATTGCCCGGCCAAAGCATCCTGTCCTTGTTTTCAAAGGTCGCCTGCATCCATATTGTTCCCGTATTCATATCAACATTGTTGTCGATGAAGGTCAGCTTGCCGGTTTCAGGTTCGCTTAACCCTTCGGTGATGGCGATGACTTCGAGGGTTGAGTTGGAAGCATATTTCTGTACTTCGGGCAGATATATCTGGGGCAGGTAGAAATTGACTGCAATGGGCGAAATCTTGTTGATGACAACGAGCTGGTCCTTGTTTTCCTCAATCAGGTTTCCGGCGGTCGGGTTTATGTATCCGGCGAGTCCGTCGATGGGTGATTTGATGAAACAGTAGTTCAGGTCGTTGTTTGCATCGTTGAGCTTGGCCTGAGTAACAGCGATTGCGTCACTGGCGGTATTCATGTCCAGACGCTTCTGTTCAAAGTTTTCTTCACTGACGACTTTTCTCCGGACAAGGTCGCGGTAACGGTTGTAGTCCCGCTTGGCCTGTTCGTATTTGGTGTTATCCGATGCCAGTTCCGCCTTGAGCTGCCTGATTGAAGCCTCGTAAGGCGAGGGGTCCATAGTGAAGAGCTGTTGTCCGGCTTTCACATATTCACCGTTTTTAATGAATACCTTGCTGAGGTAACCTGTAACGCGGGAGCGCACGGTGATGGTTTCTATGGGTTTTACCGTTCCGATGGCCTGCAGATAATAGGGAGTATCCTTAAGCTCGGCTTTTGTGATGCTGACAGGAGCCGGAGGAATCTGCTGTTTTTTATCCTTGTCTTCGTTACAGCCGGTCTGGAGCATGCAGATAATGCTGATGGCAATGCAGCAGAGTATCCTCTTTGTTGCGGCAGGCGGGTTGTTCTTTGTCAGGGTTGTCATCGGAAGGTCTCCTTGAGCTGGATATGTTTGATAATCATATACCCTAAAGCTTAATTTCTTTGAAGTATCTTTGTTAAACTTTATGAGGACAAAAAAGACATAAGTGTATTTATTTGTAAAATAAGTTGCAAGAAGGCCTTTAAAAAGGCACTTAGTGAAGGCTTTTTGACAAATGTTACATAGGTGCGCCAACCAGAACACATAAAAAACAGCCGAAAATATATGGAAACAGCAAATACCGTAAAGATAGATTACGTTGACGGGGTACGGTTCAGGAGAGGCGTGGTCGCCGCTGCCAGCAAACTGATCGCCAACTCCCCCCACCTCGACGCCATCAACGTTTTTCCGGTTCCTGACGGGGATACTGGGGCCAATATGGCCGGAACAATGCACAGCATTGTAAGTTCTACCGGTAAATCCGTTGAGCGTTCGCTTGAGAAGATGTCCGCAATAATTGCCGAATCCGCCCTTGACGGGGCTAAAGGCAACTCGGGTGCAATTCTTGCCCAGTTCCTTTGCGGGTTTGCCGAGGGGGTAAAGGATCTGCCCAAGGTCTCTCCGGCCGACTTCGTAAAGGCCGCATCCATGGCCGCCAAACGTTCCTGTGAAGCCATTTCCGAACCCAAGGACGGCACCATCCTGAGCGTCATCAAAGACTGGGCCGCCCATCTCCACGCTAACGGAGAAAATTACAAAGATTTCTATCATCTCCTTTCCGACTCTCTCGAATTCGCCCGCGACTCCGCCAGATCCACCACTGAAAAGCTTGCTGAACTTAAAACAGCCGGAGTCGTTGACGCCGGTGCTCAGGGGTTCGTCTATCTGCTCGAAGGTATTATGGATCTGCTCGACAGCGGAAAGATCGAGAAAAGCTTTCTTTCAAACAAGAACTCATCCCTTGAAATAAAGGGTGTGCAGGACAAGGTCGCAGTGGATAAGCTCGACTACCGTTTTTGTACCGAGTTTCTGATCAAGGGACAGGATATTGATCGCAGGGCTGTGCGTGATGCCATCAGCCATATGGGTGACAGCCTCATTGTTGCCGGTATGCCGGGATCGGTCAAAATCCACATTCATACCAATGAACCTGATGAAGTCGGTAAGATCGTTTCCGGATTCGGAAAGGTGGACAAGCGCAAGGTTGATGACATGCTGGTGCAGCACAAGCGGCTGCTCAGCGATGATGTGCGGGTAGGCATTGTTACTGACAGTACCTGCGATATTCCCGAGCATATCCAGAAGGAATACGACATCCGGGTTGTCCCGATGCGGCTTACCATTGATGATCACGAATATATTGATCAGGTCACCCTCACTTCCGGGGAATTCTACAAGATTCTGCCGGGAGCGACCAAGGCTCTTACGTCCCAGCCTTCTCCCGGAGACATGAAAAGGGCATACTCCAGTGCTTCTTCCGATTATGCTGACGTTGTATCGCTGCATGTTGCCAAGGTTCTTAGCGGAACTTACCAGAATGCGCTGATTGCCAGCAGTCCTTTTGATAATGTCTGTGCCCTTGATGCCAAACAGCTTTCTGTCGGACTCGGCCTGCCTGTCCTTGAAGCCGCCCGTGCTGCAAGGAAGGGGGCTTCAGCTGCCGAAGTGCGGCGGGTCGCGGACCGCGCTATTGCCGGGGTTAAGATTTTTGTTACTATCGACACTCTGGATTATGCCGTGCGCGGCGGTCGTATGAGCAAGGGGCAGGGCTTTGTTGCCAAGATGCTCAACATCAAGCCTATTCTGCAGTTCGCCGGAGAAGGAAAGCCCAGAGTTGTGGCCAAGTCCTTCGGGCGCAAACGTCAGGAAGATGCCTTGCTCAAAATAGTGCGTGAGAATGCGTATGGTCGCGGTAATTTCCGTTATGCCATCTCCCATGCCGATGCGCCGAAGACCGCCGAGCGCTTTGCCCGTATCCTCAAGGAAGAGTTCGGAGTGGTGCCGGAGTTCATTACCGAGGCATCACCTGTTCTTGGCCTGCATAGTGGTCCGGGTGCTTGCGCAGTTGCCTTCATTGTCGATGAATAGGCCTTCATAAAATAAAGCCGTTATCCAGCGGGCTCAGGAGTCATCCTGAGTCCGTTTTTTTATATTTGAGTTTTGTCACAGGAGATTGCCCTTGGTTGTGTGGACCAGATGTATCGGCTTATGAGGGGTTGGTAGATTGTTTGATCAATCAAGATATTTACATCATTGGCAAAAAACATGAAGAGGATCATCTGTTTAGGTAATATGCTGTAAATAATTAGTTTTATTTTTAAGCAGATCTTCCGTGGATTGACCTGGAGGGGAGTTCCAGAAAAAGAGACAGGCTTATTACTATGTTCAGTGGATAGAAACTGACGTTTTGATTAAAATTCGTACAAATAAAATTAAATCCAAATTTTATGAATAAATGTTTTCCTAATTTTGTATATTTGTCTCGCCCTGGTATTTGGATGTGTGATATTGTGCATCAATTTATCAGGCCTTGTGTTTACTGTATTGGCCTTGTCGGTAATCTGAAGGTTGTTGAGCTGTTCAATGATGTTTTTGCTCTTTGTGTACCGTGGTTCTACTGATTGTACATAAATGGAAAAATGGCTCGATTTCCTTGACTTTTCTCTGTTTTGGGCTATGAATATTGCTCACTCTTGAATTCTGGACGTTGTGACCGGGTAAATGAAAAAAAGGCTGTAAGATTATTTATCACCCGGTGTTTTGCCATGTAAAAACGGGTTTCCCAGGATTTATAAACGGTACGGTAGTTTGGAGTTAAGCATTATGGCTATGATTGAAATTAAGAATCTCCACAAGTGGTACGGGGATTTTCATGTTCTCAAAGGTATCAACGACCATGTCGACAAAGGCGAGGTCCTGGTAATATGTGGTCCCAGCGGATCCGGGAAGAGTACGTTCATCCGCTGTATCAACAGGCTTGAGGATTACCAGAAAGGCACTATAACCTTTGATGGAAAGGACATTCTTGACAACAGTGTAAACATTAATGATCTGCGGGCCGAAATCGGCATAGTTTTTCAGCAGTTCAACCTTTATCCCCACCTTTCCGTTCTCGATAACGTTACCCTTGCTCCTCTTAAAGTACGTCACATTCCCAGGGCTGAGGCTGAAGAAACCGCCTTGTATCTTCTTGAAAGGGTAGGCATCAACGATCAGGCCCATAAATATCCGGCTGAACTTTCCGGCGGTCAGCAGCAGCGCGTGGCAATTGCCCGTGCCCTGGCCATGAAGCCTAAGGCAATGCTCTTCGACGAGCCCACTTCCGCCCTTGACCCGGAAATGATCAACGAAGTTCTTAATGTTATGAAGGATCTTGCCCGTGAGGGCATGACCATGCTCTGTGTCACCCACGAAATGGGCTTTGCCCGCGAAGTGGCTGACCGTGTTATTTTCATGGATGGAGGCGAGGTTATTGAACAGGCTCCTCCGGAGCAGTTCTTCAAGAACCCGACCCATGAAAGAACAAAGCTGTTCCTGAAGGAGATTCTGTAGCTGCCAGTGGATGTTGGTGGCGAGATTACGGTAACCTTAAATAGTCCTGGAGGACCTGATGAGAAAGTTTTCTATTGTTGTTGCGTTTGCCCTGGCAATGGCTCTTTGCGCATCCGCCGCAATGGCCGACAAACTGCAGGAAGTAAAAGACCGTGGAGTGCTTATCTGCGGTGTTAAAGATGCGGTTGTGCCTTTCGGTTACATTGATGAAGATACCAAGAAGCTTGTTGGTATGGACATCGACATCTGCAACTACATCGCCAATGAACTCGGTGTTAAGGCTGAATTCAAGCCTGTTACCTCCGCAACACGCATTCCCATGATCGTTCAGGGTTCCATTGACCTCGCTGCAGCGACCATGACCCACAAAATCGCCCGTGATGACACCATTGACTTCTCCATCACCTACTTCATGGACGGTCAGAAACTGCTGGTCAAGAAAGGCTCCGGCATTAACTCCGCCGCTGACCTGAAAGGCAAGAAAGTCGGTACCGCAAAAGGTTCCACTTCCGAGCAGAACATCCTTGCTGCCCAGCCAGACTGCAGCGTTATTTCCTTCGAAGGTTATCCTCAGGCTTTCCTCGCTCTCAAGCAGGGCAAGGTTAAGGCTGTTACCACCGACTCCACCATCCTCCTCGGCCTCAAGAACTCCGATCCCAATCCCGAAAACTGGGAAATCGTCGGTGACTTCATTTCTCCCGAACCTTACGGCCTCGGTCTTCCTGAAAACGAGTCCAACTTCCGTGACGCAGTAAACGTTGCCCTCATCAAAATGTGGAAGAGCGGCGACTACAAGAAGATGTACGACAAATGGTTCGGTCCCGATACCAAGTACTACCTGCCCCTCACCTGGAACATGGAAATCTGGCCTTAATCGGTCAGCCGTCTAAGGTATCAGCGTAGATAACGGGGGGCCGGAAATCCGGTTCCCCCGAAAACAACGGATAGACATTTTGAATTATCAGTTTGATTGGAATCTGGTTCTTACCGGTAAACACGGCCAGTGGATTATCGACGGGGTTATTACGACCCTGAAGATTTCTAGCATCTCCATCGTGCTGACCCTGCTGCTCGGGACAATTATCGCGGTAATGCGCATGTCCAAGTTCAAGCCTTTCGAGTGGTTCAGCTTTGCCTTCGTGGAATTTTTCCGGAATACCCCTTTGCTTATCCAGATATTTTTCTGGTATTTCGGTTCCTATGCCATACTTCCCGAAGCCGTTAACGAGTGGCTGTACGACCATGACTTCGAATTTACCGCAGGCGTCATATCGTTGACCGTGTATACTGCCGCATTCGTAGCGGAAGAGATCCGTGCCGGGATTTATTCTATTCCTAAGAACCAGCTTGAGGCTTCCCGGGCAACCGGGCTGTCTTTCCTGCAGGCATACAGATACGTCATTCTGCCGCAGGCTTTCAGGATTATCATTCCGCCGCTCATTTCGCAGTCGCTCAACCTGATCAAGAACTCTTCGCTGGTCATGACCATCGGTGTCATGGACCTTACCTACATGGCGCGCCAGATTGAATCATATACCTTCCACGGTTTTGAGGCTTTCACGGTGGCGACCCTGATTTATCTGTGTATCTCTCTGATCGTTTCTTTTGCGATCAATATGTATAATAAGCATTTCCTGCTGCAAATTAAATACTAGGAGTGGCGTCTCGTGCAATGGGATGTAGTTTGGAACAACCTTGATTATTTTCTATGGGGAGCCTATCCCGACGGCCCTCTCGGCGGACTTGCCATAAGCATCATTCTGGCCGTACTCGGGATTTTCGGTGCCTTCTGGATCGGACTTGCAGCCGGGTTGATGCGTCTTTCCCGCAATATGTTCATCAAGGGAATTGCTGTCTTTTATATTGAAGTCATACGCGGAATTCCGCTGTTGATGCTTATATTCTGGTTTTATTTCCTGGCCCCGGTTCTTTTGGGGACTCCATTGCCGGAGTTCAGTTGCGCACTGGTTGCTTTCATCGTTTTTACGGGAGCCTATATCGGCGAAATCGTTAAAGCAGGTGTTATGGCCCTTCCCAGAGGTCAGATGGAAGCAGCACGAGGAACCGGGCTTTCACATGCTCAGGCCATGCGTTATGTTATTCTGCCGCAGGCACTCAGGAACATGATTCCTTCGTTCGTCAACCAGTTTGTATCGCTGACCAAGGATACCTCCCTTGCTTACATTATCGGTGTTAATGAGCTGACCCGTACTGCCACACAGGTGAACAACAGAACTCTGACCTCGCCGACAGAGATATTCATAGCTATCGCAGTGCTTTATTTTATTATCTGCTATGTGCTGACTTTTGCCAGTCGCAAGATGGAAGCACACCTTGCCCGATATCAGGCTCGCAATCGATAGCTCTGGTCTTTTCCAGCTTAAACTGATACTTGTGCCCCGTTTTTTCGGGGCACTTTTTTTGTATTAGGCTTATTGCAGGTTTCTTTTGACCGAATTCCCTAATTAACATAATGTTCGTTTACTGGGAGATTTGCTTTAATTTCGGAGCGGGAACGGGCGGCGGTAATTTGTTCGCAGTGGGCCCTTTTTCCGTTTCGGCAAAGACGGGAGTCGGTCATGGAGAAGATTGAAAATCTGGCTGGGTATATTGATCACACATTGCTTGACGTTTCGGCAGGTTCCGGAGCAATTGAGCAGCTCTGCCGTGAGGCCATGGAATTCGGGTTTGCCTCTGTCTGCGTCCATCCCTGCCATATCGCTCTTGCAGCGGATATTCTGGGAGGGCAGGGACCAAAGGTGTGTTCGGTCATAGGGTTCCCCTGTGGATCGAACATGACCGAGGTCAAGATGCTTGAAGCCATGAGAGCCGTGGCCAAGGGAGCGCAGGAGCTCGACATGGTGGTCAATATTTCCGCACTGAAGGCCGGAGATCGCAAGGTGTTTCTGAATGATGTCTTCATGACCGTTGAAGGGGCCGGGGAAATTCCCGTGAAGGCCATAATTGAAACCGGGCTGCTGGACGACGACGAGAAGAAGCTGGCCTGCGAACTCGCGGTCAAGGCGGGAGCTTCATTTGTAAAGACCTGTACAGGATTCGGTCCCGGAGGAGCGACCGTTGAGGATATAAGACTCATGCGCTCAATTGTCGGTGATTCAATAGGCGTCAAAGCAAGCGGCGGAATCAGAACTTTTGAACAGGCCTGTGAGCTTGTCGGTGCAGGTGCCAGCCGAATCGGAACTTCATCTTCAGTTAAAATTGTCAGGAGCTGATTCTTGTCAGGTAAAATCGAGTTGATGGCCGTGGGCAAACCCGGCGATATTGAGAAAAAGTCGTTTGAAATTATTGATTCAGAAGTACCTGAGCCTCGGAAATTCGAGGGTCTGCACTGGAAGATAGTGCGGCGTATGGTACATACAACAGCTGATTTCGAACTTATTGATCTGGTCCGCTTTCATACCCAAGCTGTAGGGCAGGGGCTGAAGGCTCTGCGAAACGGCTGCACCATAGTTACGGATACTGAAATGGCTCGTTGCGGCATACCCATGCGCCGTATGACCCCGCTTGGCTGCGAGGTGCGCTGTCTTATGAATGACCCGGAAGTAATTGCCGCCGCAAGGGAGAATGGTACAACACGGGCTCAGGCTGCCCTAGATGTCATAGCCGATTCCATGAAGCCTGCAATTCATGTTATCGGCAACGCTCCGACGGCACTTATCCGGATGATCAAACTTATTGAAGACGGCAGTCTGGATATGCCTGCCCTGGTGGTCGGTATGCCGGTCGGTTTCGTCAACGCCGCAGAATCGAAAGCCATGCTCATGGAGTATGGCAGAATTCCGTATATTTCAATTGAAGGTCGCAAGGGCGGTTCTGCACTGGCCGCCTGCGTGGTGAATGCGCTTGCCGAGGAGGTGTTGGAGGAAAAGGGGCTGAGCTGTGACTTTTGACGACATTGTTGCCGTCAAAAGGCCCTTTTCAGACGGATTGCGGTGTAAGCAGTTATAAATTTTTCTGGTCGCTACAACGGTGTGGACTTTTGCTTTTAAATGTGAATATCATGCTCTTCTCATATTTAATATATTTTTAATTTACCCTGCTTACATTTCTGGTGCGCTGAAATATGTCGGAACACAATACTGCCCGCAAACGGCCTGTATTTTCATTGAAGAAAGGGGAGAGGTCTATCTCAAGAGACCTCTCGGCCTGTCTTGTCTTTGCCCTTGCCATAATCATAGGTCTTGTCACTGCATATGAATATTTCGGCCGGTCCAAGATGCTCCGGCAGGAGTTTGAGGAAAAGGCGGACACCTATATCGATCAGCTTTCCAAGTCTGTTACATTTCCTATCTGGAACTTTGACATGGGGTCACTCAAACACGTCTGCAGCGCGTATACTCAGAATGACCAGTTCGCCAAGTTGCAGATAACCGACTTCAACGGTGACGTTCTTTTCAATTTTGTGCGTCCGGGCGAAGAGGACGACAACCCCATTGTGCGCACCCGGGACCTCTATATTGATAAAGAAAAAATTGGCACAATCAAGCTTGAACTCTCCAGCAAGGCTTACAGCCGAAATCTGGACTGGATCCTGTTTGTCTCCAGCCTTACCTTCCTTACTTCCGTAGCAGTCATCTATATCATTACCGGATTCCTGATGGATTATTTTATCCGGAACCCGCTTGCACGGCTGCGTAAAGGGATGGACAAGGTTGCCATGGGGGATTTTTCCTACCGTTTCGAGGAGTTTAACTATATTGAACTGCTCGAAATAGGTTCGCGTTTCAACCGTATGACTGAGGAAATTGCAAGCCGCGAAAGCAGTCTGGAGGAAGTCAACAAGGTCCTGCAGGCGGAAATCCTCAAGCGCGAAAAAGCTGCCAAATCGCTAATTAAAAGTGAAAAAAGGTATAGGGCTCTGGTAGAAACCACTGCGGAAGGGTTTTTCATGATAGATGACGAGCAGGTCATACTTGATGTGAACCCTGCATTCTGTAAGCTGGTCGGTGGATCTCGTGAAGAACTGCTTGGGGAGTCCGTTCTCCGGCTGCTCGGCGAATCTGCGGCGGAACGACTTTCTGACAGAAGCCGTAAGGATTACCGTTTTGAACTCGGTTTCACCAACCGGGAAGGACGTGAAGTCGATATATTTGTCAACGCAACCCATCTCCTTGAGAGCGATCTGGATACGCTCACCTTTGCTTTTATCACCGATATATCCAGCTACAAGCTGATGGAGAAGGCACTGCGGGCCTCGGAAGAGGAGTATCGTACAATTGCCGAATATACCTTTGACTGGGAGATGTGGATCGGTCCTTCCGGCACCGTTAAATATGTAAGCCCGTCATGCGAACGTATTTCCGGTTACCCCAAGGGTTATTTCATGGAAGGGCCCATGCGCGTGGAGAATATTCTGCACAAGAATGACCGTGAGTACTGGCAGGCTGCCATGAACGGAAAGTTTCTCTCCGCAGACGGTACCGACATGCGGCTTTTCCGCAGAGACGGACTTTTGCGCTGGGTTTCCCTGACCGGCCATCAGGTTTCTGCTGATGACGGCACTTCGTTGGGCCTGCGCGTATCACTGCGCGATATTACCAAGCGCAAGTTCATGGAAAAACAGCTCCAGTACGAAGCACTGCACGATCCTTTGACAGGTCTGGCCAACAGGACTCTCTGTTGTGACAGGATTCTGCAGGCGGTGGAGCGTTCCAAGCGGCGCGAAAACTATTATTACGCGGTCGTTTTCATGGATCTGGACCGCTTCAAGATTATCAACGACAGTCTCGGTCACAATATCGGAGACAAGCTGCTTGTGGAGGTTTCCAAGCGGTTACTGCAATCCATCCGTGATCTTGATACTGTTTCCCGGTTCGGCGGTGACGAATTCATTATCGTTCTGGAGGAGCTTATTTCCCCCCGTGAAGGTATCCGCATCGTCAGACGTCTCAGGGATAACCTGAGTGTTCCGCTCATGATTGACGGACACAAGATAAATGTGGCCGCCAGCTACGGCGTGCTTTTGAGTCCTACCGAGTATGAGAAGCCGGAGGAGATTATCCAGAACTCCAACGTGGCCATGCATCAGGCAAAGGAAGGCGGACGCGACCGGATCAAAGTCTTCAACCGGCGTATGCTGGATCAGGCCGTGCTGGCAATGCAGCTTGAGAGTGATCTGCGCTCTGCTATCGCAGGCAATGAATTTTTTCTTGATTATCAGCCTATCTATTCGATGAAGGATAACCGGGTTGTGGGCTTTGAGGCTCTTATTCGCTGGAACCACCCACAGCGCGGTCTGGTCATGCCCAACGACTTCATTCCAATGGCGGAAGAATCCGGGCTTATCTTTGAGCTGGGTAGCTGGGTCATCACCCAGGCCTGTCGGCAGATGAAGAGTTGGGTAAGCTCTTTTGAGAGTGCTTCAGATATGGTAATGTCCATAAATATCTCAGGACGGCAGTTCTCGCAGCCGACACTGGTGGATAATATCCTGTCCAATCTGAATGAAGTGGGGCTGCCGCCCCATAACCTCAAGGTTGAGATAACTGAAACAGCCATTATGGAACGGGCCAAGCAGGCCGTGGATATGCTGAACCGTCTCAAGGGAGCTGGAGTTCTTGTCTCCATTGATGATTTTGGAACCGGGTATTCTTCGATGAGCAATCTGCAGGAGTTTCCGCTTGATCAGCTTAAGGTGGACCTGAGTTTCGTGAGCAGGATGCGTGATTCGGTTGAAAATACCGAAATAGTAAAAGCCATAGTCAACCTTGCTCACAACCTGGGCCTGAATGTTGTGGCAGAAGGGGTTGAAAACGATGAGCAGCAGGCTATGCTGAGAGCCATGGGATGTGAATTCGGCCAGGGTTATCTTTTCTCAAGACCTGTAAGCGTAAAAACCGTTGAATCGCATTTTCGGGGAGAGTTGCAGCTTGGAACTGCTCAGGATGAATGGATAAATGATGGTTTGACAGAGTGATGGTGAATAATAAGCAGTAGTCGGGATTGCTTGTTCCGCATTTTAATCCCAAGGGGGAATTAATTTAATGCAGAAAATGTCATCGAATGAAAGAGTCTATGTAACGTAGGCTCTTTTTTTGTTGTGTTGTATGTGATTGTCCGATCAATCAGTATGCGTATGTATGAAATTATCCAATTTATATGAAGTTAAAGGTAAAGCATATTCATGTCAATTAAGTGGAAATTATTTTATAATATTAAAATAAATGTTCCAATTCCTGTTGCATGTACGGTATTACCATGCTAGGGCCGAATTTACACCTTGATTATTTTTTGGAGTAATTCAGGGTGATTTTGTCGAGGTTCGCCCGTTTATCACTGGAGAGGGAAGCGGGTGGGTTAAGTTACCCTCAACCTGGATCAGGTTATGAGTGTCAAACGCAAGGGAAATAGCACAGTTACTATTTTTCCGGACTGGTGTAAGGGCTGCGGCATATGCGTTGCCTTCTGTCCGGGAAAGGTCATGGAATTGAATGATCAGGGCAAGGCGGTGGTTGTCAGGGAGGAGGATTGCGTCAGTTGCGGCTTCTGCGAACTGCACTGCCCCGACTTCGCGATAATGGTCCGCCCTAAGGCAGAAGACGAAATCCCCGCGGTTTGCAGGGCCGTCCTTGAGAAGGCAGCCCGCAAGGCCGATACGGCTGCGGAAAAACAGAGTTCCGAAACGGACAAGGGATAAGGTGAGCTTCCATGGCCAGACCAAAGAAAAAGAGTAATAAGGAAATTTTCGCTCTGGGAAACGAGGCTGTCGTTGAAGGAGCGCTTTTGGCCGGATGTACTTTCTATGCCGGATATCCCATCACTCCTTCTTCGGAGATTATGGAGATTATGGCCCAACGCCTGCCGCAGATTCCTAACGGTGCTTTCATCCAGATGGAGGATGAAATCGGCGGTCTTGGAGCGGTAATCGGCGGTTCCCTTGCAGGACGCAAGGCTATGACGGCAACTTCCGGACCGGGATTTTCCCTTATGCAGGAACATCTCGGCTACGGCTGCATCACTGAAACACCGCTGGTAATCGTCAACGTAATGCGTGGCGGCCCCAGCACCGGACTTCCCACTTCTCCTGCGCAGGGCGATGTTCAGCAGGCCAGATGGGGGACTCATGGGGACCATTCGATAATTGTTCTTTCCGCGTCCAATGTTCAGGAGTGTCTTGATATGACCATTGAGGCCTTCAACCTTGCGGAAAAATACAGATCTCCGGTTGTTCTGCTTATCGATGAGATCACTGCTCACACGCGTGAGAAAATCATTATTCCCAATGAAGATGAATTTGAGGTATTCAACCGCATCGTTCCTACCATGCCTCCGGAATGGTATAAGCCGTATGAGGAAACCGTTCGCGGAGTACCGCCCATGCCTGCCATCGGGTCCGGTTACCGTTTTCACGTTACCGGCCTGACCCACGATGTTAATGGCTTCCCCACCTCACGTCCTGATGAGGTAAGGGATCTTAACGAACGACTCTTCCGCAAGATCGACCAGTTCCTGCACGATGTGCAGATTGTGGATGAAATTGATACCGATGACTGTGACGTCTGCGTTATCGCTTACGGGACCGTTGCTCGTTCTGCCGAACTTGCGGTCAAGCAGGCACGTGATCTCGGTGTGAAGGCCGGTTTGCTTAAGCTCTCGACCCTTTTCCCCTATCCCAGAAAGGCTACTGAAAGAGTCATGGCAAGGGCCAAGACGATTATTGTACCCGAGATGAACATGGGACAGATGTCACGGGAGGTAAAAAGGGTCAATAACGGTCAGGTAAGCGTTCGGACCATCAACAAGGTCGACGGGCAGATCATCACTCCCGCTGAAATCCTCAAAGTCTTAACACGGGTGTAGTCATGGCTGATATGAAAGGAACACAGCTCATTCATGAGTATCTGAGACACAACAAGAAGTTCCCGCACGTTTTCTGTGCCGGTTGCGGTCATGGTATCGTCCTCGGTTCACTGATCCGTTCAATCCACGGTCTGGGGCTTTCCAAGGATGAAGTCTGCGTGGTTGCCGGTATCGGCTGTTCCGGCAGGCTTGCCGTTTATGTTGATTTCAACACCGTACACACCACTCACGGGCGTGCCCTGACCTTCGCTACCGGTATCAAGATGGCAAAGCCAGGCATGCACGTGATTGTTGTCATGGGGGACGGTGATTCCATGGCAATCGGCGGAAACCACCTGATCCATGCAGCACGCAGGAACATCGGCGTTACCGCACTTATCCTCAACAACAATATTTACGGCATGACCGGCGGACAGTGCTCGCCCACAACTCCCAGCGGAGCTTTTTCCATGACCACCCCCATGGGGCAGATGGAGCAGAGCTTTGACTGCGTAGAGCTGATGAAGGCCGCCAAGGCCAATTTCGTCGCTCGCGGCAGCGTATTCCACGTCAACAAGCTGGATCAGATGATCATGGCCGGTATCAGTAACCCCGGTTTCGGCGTGGTCGAGATTCTCACCCCCTGCCATACCCAGTTCGGGCGTAAGAACAAGTACAAGAGTCCGGTGGAGATGTTCCAGATGCTTAAGCGGGACGTTATTGACATTGAGCGTTATGAAAAGCTCAGCGAGGAAGAAAAGGCCAGGAAAGTCCCTTCAGGCATCTTTGTGCAGAAGGATACTCCGGGTCTTGAAGAAAAATTCTATGAAATGGCCGCCAGATGTCAGGGAGGTGCGTAATGGCTGACATGCATCTCGACAGATTTGAAATCCGTCTTTCCGGGCTTGGCGGGCAGGGTATTCTTACTCTCGGAAAGGTCATGGGCTCCGGTCTTTCTCTTGGTCACAGCTATTTCGTGACCCAGACTCAGAGTTACGGTCCTGAGGCTCGCGGAGGCGCCAGCCGTTCCGATCTAGTGGTCAGTTCCAGTGTAATCAGTTACCCGAAAGCTGAATCGCTGGACCTGCTTATCGCACTCAGTCAGGAAGCCTGCAACATGTATTATCGTAACCTGAAACCGGGCGGACTGCTCATGATTGAGACCGATCTTGTCAAGCAGCCTCCGGTAAACCAGTTTATCGGGCTTCCTTTCACACGTCTTGCCAAGGAGAAGATCGGCCTTGCCCAGACCATGAACACAATTGTTCTGGGTGCCGCTACTTATCTGCTTCCTTTTGCCCAGCAAAGGGTAATGCGCAAGAACCTTGAGGATGTGCTTCCAGCAAAGATCCGTGAGATCAACGTGAAAGCGTTCAATCTTGGGTATCGCGAAGCAAAGAAAAACTTCGGTGACATCGAGGAACTCTGGAAATCCAGTTCCGTAGTTGTCGTTTCCGAAGATGAAGACAACTACGATTCCATCTAGCCGGACTGTCTGACCTTTCGTTCCGGAGAATATTAGCCCGTAGTACCAATCAAAGGTGCTGCGGGCTTTTCTATCAGCTATACTTCTGTTGAAATATGGGCCTGCTGGAAATGAGCGAAAGCCCGGTCATGTAGCCCGGCAGGATTACTTATAGGAAAAGAAGGAGTCGGAAATATCGTTGAAGTCGTCGACCATTGCTTTCTGGTCCGGGGAAAGATTGTGCAGGTCCCATTGCTCACACAGTTCTTGCGGTTCGCGTGCCCTGTTTCGGACCTTGATTACGGTAAGGCTGCGCTCTCCGGTAGGGATGAAGGTTGAGCGCACAAGGTGGCAGTCCACGTGTGCAGTGAAGCATTGTACGCCTGTGGCGTTGCTGAAACAGTTGCCGATTGAAACCGTGGACCATTGACCGATTTCCGGGATGATGATCTCGGCCTTGCGGTTCAGCAGGAGTTGAACCCTGGCAGTGGCGTTGCCGTTTTCGAAGAGATAGCTCTGCTGGGTGATGGAGAGGAAGTCTCGCTCGGAACTGCCGTCCGGTTTTAGTGCTGCAGAAACAGAAAGAGTTCTGTTTGCGGTGATGAATTTTGAATCGAAAGGAATGACAAAGGGTTGTCCCGGCTTATGAGAGCCGGAACAACCCGTAATAATCATCAGCAGCACGCACAGGATCGCGCAGCATGTCGGTCCAGAAAACCTTGCGCTGAGTGCAGTCCTGTACATTCTTTATTTCTTCTTCTTGCCGCCGGCGTATTTCTTTACATCAATATTGTACTTTTTGACCTTGTAGTTCACGATCCTGTAGCTGACGCGAAGATCCCGGGCAGCCTGCAGCATGTTGCCGCGGGCTTTTTTGAGGGAATCAACCAGCAGTTCCTGCTCAAACTTGGCTACGGCCTCACCGAATGACAGTGATGTATCCGTTGCGGTGGATTCGGCAGTCTGCAGGGTCGGCGGCAGGTGGTAGGTTCTGATAACCTCCTCCTCGCATATAAGGACAGCACGTTCGATGCAGTTCTTGAGTTCACGCACGTTTCCCGGCCAGTGGTACTGGGTGAAAAGGTCGATGGCCGGGCTGGAAATTCTTTTGATTTCCTTGTCATATTCCTTTGCGAAGACTTCAAGGAACTGTTCTGCCAGCGGCAGGATGTCCTCACGGCGTTCGCGCAACGGCGGAATGAAGATAGGAAAAACGTTGATGCGGTAAAAGAGGTCTTCCCTGAATTTGCCTTCACGCAGAAGGGTTTCAAGCGGCTGGTGGGTAGCACAGATCAGGCGCACGTCAACTGCGATAGGCTGCTCGGAGCCTACGCGCTGGATTTCCTTTTCCTGAATAGCGCGCAGAACCTTGGCCTGAGCATCAAGGGAGAGTTCTCCGATTTCATCAAGGAACAGTGTTCCGTTGTTGGCGACTTCGAATAGACCGCGCTTGTTCTGGTAGGCGCCAGTGAAGGCTCCTTTCTGGTGTCCGAAAAGTTCGCTTTCGACCAGCTCGGCGGGGAGTGCAGCACAGTTGAGCTTGACCAGAGGCTTCTCACGGCGTGGACTGCATCCGTGGATGGCTTCTGCAAGAAGTTCTTTACCTGTACCGGATTCACCGCGCAGCAGCGCTGTGGCGCGGCTGGGGCCGACCTGACGAGCCTGTCTGAGCACCTGTCGCATGCTTTTGGAGGTCGCCACGAAATCTGACGGCGGAGGCATGTCCATTGTGCCGGGCATCATGCCCTGCGAAAGCAGTTGTGCCTGCATGGACATCTCTTCCTGCAGCCTCGACACCTGATTGGAAATAAGCGAGGCAACAACTTCAAGGAACTGCTTGTGTTCCAGCAGGTTGTCCATGGGCATTACAGGAGCGTCAACACTCAGCGTGCCAAGTACTTCCCGATTACCGCTGGAGTCGGTGTTGGTTATCGGCACGCAGATGTATGAGGAGGTTCTGAGTTCCTCTTCTGATCTGCTGAAGGCCTTGTTGATGAGTTCCGTGTCATCGGCCATACGGGGGATGACAACTGATTTGCCTGATTCATAAACACGGCCGATAACGCCCTTACCCGGCTGGTAGGTGACAGAGTAGTCCTTTGCCGGGCTGTGGGTTATGGAAAGCTTCAGCCTTTCCGACTCCGGGTCCATAATGGCAAGAAAAACACGTGGAAAGTGGAGGTCCTTGGACAGAACTTCAAGAATTGCGTTGAGGCTGGGCTCCAGATCATGATGTGGCGCTATAGATTCCAGAATCTCGCTTAAAGTGGAAAGATAAATATTATCCACGCTTTCCGACAGTCCTTTAATAGTCATTTTTTTTCTCATGCCGTCCAGGCTGTTTTTTGTTTCAGCTTTAGCAGACCACCAGTACAGTTGTGAGGTCCGTGGTTTCGGCCTAAAATTTTTGGTGGTAGAAGGGGCGGTTTTCAGCATCTGCAAGTATAGCTGAATTACCCGAAATGTCGACAGCCGCATTGTTCATGCGGCTGCCGACAGTTTTTCTATTTAAGATACAGCTTTAACACCCAGCTCAAGAGCCTTGATGTTGATGTCCGCAATTTTCGGTTTCATGGCTGATTTTATTGTTTCAGTCAGTTGTTCCGGTTTAAGCGGAATGCATCCGGTGGCGCAGAGAGCTCCGAGCAGGGCGATATTGCCGCTCTGCACAGCACCGGCTTCAAGTCCGAGTGACTGGCAGGGCAGGTAGTATGCTTTTCCGGCGCAGGCTGCAACCTTTTCCTTTATTATTTCAATGGGGGTATTTTCGGCTTTACCGGTACATACACTCAATGGCGGAATGTATTCGGTGCTGGAGAGCACTATTCCGCCGGGTTTGAGGTACGGCAGTGCGCGCAGAGTCTCAAGAGGCTCGAAGCCGAGAATAACGTCTGCTTCACCATATCCGATTTTGGGGGAAGCCAGGCCGATGAGCAGGGCGGATTCAACTACGCCGCCACGCTGGGCCATACCGTGGATTTCCCCGGCAGTGACATCTATACCGGTATCAAGAACCGCCTGTGCAAGCAGGTTGGTGGCGGTAAGGGTTCCCTGTCCGCCAACCCCGGTCATGAATATACGCAACTTTGTGCTCATTAGCTGCTCCTTTTCCGGGCTTTGATGTCCTTGGTCAGCTGCAGGCAGAGCATACAGCCGGAGCAAAGAATCTCGTTGATTTCAACACCGCCGGCAGTTTTTTCAAATGCGGGGCAGGCCAGCTCTTCCATGACCGTGAGGACTTCTTCGGTCTGGTTTTCCACGTAAGCTGCGCGTGCAGGCTTTTTGCCCAGAGTACGGCGGGCAAAGAGCGGGCAGGGATCCTTGGCAATGAGGACTCTCACACCGTCGATCGCCTTGAGCTCTTCAAGAGCAGAAGTAATGGCCTTCTGGTTGAGGGGGCTCACGGTGCGAACTTCGGTTACGCCGCAACCTTTGACTATGGACTCGATGTCAATCTGCACCGAGCTGGGGCCGAGTGCGGTTGTTTCAACACCGGGGTTGGGCTGGTGCCCGGTCATGGCGGTTGTGGAGTTGTCGAGGATCACCAGCAGAATGTTGTGCCGGTTGAAGACAGCGTTTACCAGTCCGGTGATGCCGGAATGGAAGAATGTTGAGTCTCCGATGAAGCCGATTACGGTCTGTCCTGCCGCTTTGGCTGCTCCGCAGCCTGCAGAGACCGAAGATCCCATGCAGAACAGGAAGTCTGCCGCATTAAGCGGAGGCAGAATACCGAGTGTGTAGCATCCGATATCGGAGGAACATACGGCTTCAGGTCCGAAAACTTTTTTGACGGCATAGTAGGCGGCACGGTGTGTACAGCCGGCACAGAGGTTCGGCGGACGAGTGGGCAGTCCTTCTGCGGCCTCACAGTTCTCAACGGCTACCGCATCAAGTCCGAGTATTTCGCGGATGGCTGCGGTCACGTTGATGGTGGAGTATTCGCCGTTAAGCGGGAGGTTGGGGTTGTCCTTGCCCACAACTTCTACATCAATTCTGTTTTTCTGTGCCAGTATGCGGATTTCATTTTCAAGGAACGGCTCAAGTTCTTCAAGAATGAGTACTTTGTCCACTGATGTGATGAATTCGGTGATCATCCTGGCGGGCAATGGGTAGGTAAAGCCCAGCTCAAGGATTTTGAACTTATCGCCAAGACCGGTGTCTGCAAGGGCATCGGTAAGGTAAGCGCGGCAGATGCCGGATGCTACAATACCGATTTTGCCGTTTCCACTGACCTTGTTGTAGACGGACTTTTCAGCCATTTCACGCAGTTTTTCAAGCTTGGCAAGCAGGTCCACATGCATGCGGCGGGCAAAGGCCGGGATTGGCACGAACTGAGCTGGGTTCCTCTTGAAGCCTTCAGCAGGTGCGAGCCTGGCAATCTGACCGTATTCAACTGGCCCGCGCAGATGGTTCACGCGTGTGGTTGTGCGCAGCAGGAATGGGGCGGACATTTCGCGGGACATGTTGAGTGCATCGCGAGTCATATCCTTGGCTTCCTGTGCGGAGGAAGGTTCCATACAGGGCATTCCTGCAAGGCGTGCATAGTAGCGGTTGTCCTGCTCGTTCTGGCTGGAGTGGCAGCCGGGATCGTCTGCGGAAAGCAGAACCATGCCGCCGGGAGTTCCAACATAGGCCAGAGTCATGAGCGGGTCGGCAGCTACGTTAACACCGACATGCTTCATTGTTGTCAGGGTCATTGCACCGGAGACTGCTGCTCCGCCGCCGACTTCCAGCGCAACCTTTTCGTTGGCCGAGTATTCAAAAAAGAAGTCGCCCTCAGGAGAAAGGCGGAAAAAAGTGTCCGGAACTTCTGATGAAGGGGTACCGGGATAGCAGGTGACGACCTGTATTCCGGCTTCAATAGCGCCTCTGACAATGGCTTCATTGCCGAGAAGCAGCTTTTTCATACCCGGACTGTCCGCGAGAAGAGGATGAGCCATTAATGTGCTCCTTAGTCAAGGGGTTAACAGGATGTTCACAAGCGTACGATTCTGGGAAGAGGTTGTTATTTATCCCTCTTCCCTGGTCTGCATCGCACACTTATGAGCAGGCTGTATCTCTGTTCAACGTTATTGCTTAAAGTCTGGCTTTGAGCTCTTTGATTTTGCCTTCAAGGTACAGACTTTCGTTGGGATTGCTGGTCATGAGTCCCTGATAGGCCTGAATTGCCAGCTGGATATTTCCGGACTGTTCGGCTGCTTCACCGAGCATTCTGTTGATGGTGGAAGCGTAGGTTTCAGCACCACCGTTTTTGAGTGTCTGCAGGATTTTAACTGCATCAGCGGGATTACCTGACAACATAGCACATTTGGCCTTGCCGAGTTCAGCAATGGGAGCCATTTCCCTGGCATCGGCGGTAACGGCGGACCATGCTGCTTCAGCCTTTGCATAGTCTCCAGCATCCATCCATGCTTTGGCGAGTGCGAGCTGTACAGCCGGTTTCATCTCTGCGGGTGCATCTTTGATGAAAGCAGCCAGTTCTTCTGCCTGCTTTGCACCGCTGTACTTGATGAGAATCGCGCCAAGTTCGCTCTGGGCCTTGATCTGTTTCTGATTATTCATGTATTTGACACCGGAAACGCCGGCGGCAATAATGATGATGGCAGAAACTCCGGCCACGATCATTTTCCCGTTCTTGAGGAGATAGTCCAGAATGGGGTGCAGTGTGTCTGGGGTTGCTTCGTGAACCTGATTGAGAATGTCCTGAGTGGTGTTCTTGTTTTCTTCCATTAAAGGAAAGCCTCCATAAGAATTGATGGAAATTAGCACTGGTTAAAGAGCGCTTTATAAAGCAGTCTGACAAAAAGGTCAAAACTCAATATTTAAAATAAATTGCTGTAAAGTCAGGATAAAATCAGAAGATACTGAAAAAGATTACAAAAAATGGAAAAATAAATTTACCGGTTTTATCTCTAAAACAGTTCCTGCTCGGGGATATTGGTAAATGTTAGTTGACTTTTTTGCAATATCCTTAGTAGCCCTTTTGTGTCGAATGAAGGAAAAATTGATATTTCAGTTAATATAATTTGATCAGAGGTGGAAAATGAGTCTTTTTGAAGCAATGAAAACGGTAGCAGGAAAGGCCAAGGAAGCTTCCCGCAAAATAGCCTGTGCTGAAGGAACGGCCCGCAACGCAGCCATAGTGGAGCTTGCAAAGCTGCTCGAACAGGAAAAGGAATTCATCTTTGCCGAGAACCGCAAGGATCTGGACGCTGCCCGGAAGAACGGTCTTGATCAGGCCCGCATGCAGCGGCTGGAGATTTCCGATTCTGTTCTCAACTACATGATTCAGGGCTGCAATGAAGTGGCCGGCCAGTCTGACCCCGTCGGTGAAATTGAAAGGATGGAAAGACGTCCTAACGGCATGATGGTCGGTCGTATGAGAGTTCCTCTCGGCGTCATCATGATGATTTTTGAATCCCGCCCCAACGTTACCGTGGATGCAGCAGTGCTCTGCTTGAAGGCCGGCAACTCAGTTATCCTGCGCGGCGGTTCGGAGGCCATTCATTCCAATCTGGCCCTTGCTTCCCTGTTGCAGAAGGCCCTTGAAAAGGCCGGTCTGCCTGCTGAGGCAGTGCAGGTGGTGGAACTTACCGACCGTGAAGCTGTGAGCGAGCTGCTCAAAATGGATGAATATATCGACGTGGTTATTCCCCGCGGTGGCGAAGGGCTTATCCGTGCAGTCGTTCAGCAGGCTACCATGCCTGTCCTCAAGCATTACAAGGGCGTCTGCCACATTTACGTGGACAAGGATTGTGAAATCCCTGAAGCTATGGACATCATCAAGAATTCCAAGGTTCAGAAACCTGCGGCCTGCAACTCGCTTGAGTGTCTGCTTGTGCACGAGGATGTTGCCAGGGATATCCTGCCTCCCCTGGGTATCCTGCTCAGTGCTTGCGGTGTAACCATGAAAGGTTGTCCGCGGGCCATGCCCCTGCTGGGAGAGAAGGCTGTTGCAGCTGATTTCGACGACTGGGGAATGGAATATCTTGACCTTACCCTCGCTGTGAAAGTCGTCAGCGGGCAGAATGAGGCTCAGGCCCACATTGCCCGTTACGGTTCAAACCACAGCGAAGTCATTTTGACCACAAATCACGCACGGGCCATGCGCTTCATCCGTGAAGTTGATGCTTCCATGGTCGGCGTCAATGCCTCCACCCGTTTCAACGACGGCGGACAGCTCGGACTCGGTGCCGAAATCGGTATTTCCACTTCCAAGCTGCATTCTTACGGTCCCATGGGCGCAACCGAACTTACTTCTACCAAGTTCGTGCTGCTCGGCGACTGGCAGATTCGTAATTAAGTATGTTCGAATGTCCGGAGAACAGAGACCTCGGCGAAGGTTTCTTTCTCCGGACATGTTTTTAATAATCTTTTGCCTGTGGCTCGGGACGGCTTTGGGGAAGGTGCATGGTTGTACTCCCGGACAGCTCTCCTGAGTTTTTTTATCTGGTCAGCCTATGAAAATCGGTCTGTTCGGCGGAAGCTTCAATCCTGTACATTCTACACATATTGATGTGGCTCGGTCCGTTATGGAGCGGCTGGGACTTGATAAGGTTCTGCTTATTCCAGCCGGGAATCCTTACCATAAGGAACAGGAGGAGATGCTTCCGGAAGAACTGCGCTTCGAGCTGGTACGCCTTGCTGTGGCTGGTGAAGCAGGACTTGAAGTCAGTGATATTGATCTTGGTGCTGAAGGGCCTACTTTTACCATTGATACGCTTACCGAGGCCGTAAAGCGCTATCCTGACGATGAACTTTATTTTATAATGGGGCAGGACTCGTTCGAATCATTCTCTTTATGGAAGGACTGGGAGAAAATTCCGAAGCTGGCAAATCTTGTTGCCGTAAGCAGGGAGGAGGCCGACCATGGCAGTATGGTTCATGAACTCCAGCGCATTTTTACCGATATTGAACAGGCCGGTGTCAATGTCTGGAAAATAAAGGATGCAAAGTCTGTTTACATAATCGGTGATTTTGATTTTGTAATCAGTTCAACCCTTGTGCGCGATGTCTGGAAGCAGGGAGGTACTGTAGAAGATTATGTCCCGGAGCAGGTAGCGCATTTTATGGTTGCGAATAGAGGGTTGTTTGAGTCTTACTGGCACTGATGAAAAGGCTCCATAAATGTAATTCAAAGTATTTCAATAAAAAAGCCTCCGGCGACCTGCCGGAGGCTTCTTGCTGTTCCGTGTCCCGTCCTGAAATAGGTTTACGCCCAAAGGACATATTTTATGGAACAGGAAGAAACTCAACGAGTTTTGAGGCTATAAAGCCTTACTGTCCTCGCATGTCAGCGGATGGATATTCTGATGGAATCACTGATCGATCAGATGTTTAAGAACCTGCTCGGGAGATATATCCCGCAGACACTGGCGATCTTTCCTGCAACTGCTTTTCCCGTGCAGGGAGCAGGGGCGGCAGTCCATTTTTGATTCAAGGACCACATCATTGGGGCCTGCGGGATAGAATCCCCAGGCCTTTGAGGTCGGTCCGAAAAGGGCCGTTACCGGGGTCCCAACGGCTGCTGCCAGATGCATGGGGCCGGAATCTCCGGTAACAAGCCGACTGGCCTTCTGCAGCACAGCACATGTTTCGCGCAGTTGGAGCTGGTTGGTGAAATTGCATTCCGGCCCGGATGATTCGAAAATATCCTTATCCCTGCCTATGACGGCCCACCTGATTTTATTTCTATTCAACAGACCGCATAGCTTCAGCCAGTGCTCCCGTGGCCATGCCTTGTCAGGATGGGTGGCATAGGGGTGCAGGGCTATGAAGCTGTCACCTAGTTCGTGTTCATCAATTATGGCTTGGGCGAAGTCAAGTTCCGATTCGGAAAGATAGATGCGTGGCAGCAGTACGTCTGCAGGAACAGGAGAGTCCGTAAGAGCTGCAGCATAGCGCTGTGTGACGCTCAGGTTATCAAGCTTCTTTTCAAGGAAAGGGGCGCGGGTTATTTTAAAAGCGCGCCTCTCAAGCGAGTATTTTTTGTATCTGCTGACCTTGCCTTTCCAGCGCGCGGATAGAATTTGCGAGCGCAGGGTGGAGTGCAGGTCTATAAGTTCACACCCTTCATATTGAGCGGAAATTTCACCGGCCTTCTTAAGCCAAGTCAGGTCACCGAGATCTTTTTCCTCAAGCCCGATGACATTTTCGATATGAGGATTATTTTCAAGAACAGGTACATTGGCTGATTTTGTGATGACTGTATATGTGAATCCGTACTCTGCGGCCCAGTATTCCAGCACTCCTGTGGTAAGAACCACATCGCCAAGTGCGCTCAGTCTGAAGATTACTTTGTGTGTGTTTGTGTTCATGACGCGCACATTCTAATGGCCCGCCTTGAAGAGTCAATGTATATTTTTGGAAGAGGCTAACTGTCTGATGTCTTGCATAATTAATGATAAGAATCTACTTTGTACCCACCGGTCGAAAACAGGAACGGTTCTTCCTATTTCTGTTGCGCCGCTATCTGCCTTCTGATAATGATGCGATTATCAAATCCGTTGCCGGTCGGTGCTTTTTGCAACCTTAACAAATAAATTGATGCTGGAATTAATACTCGCTGTAAGTGCAGCCACGCTCATATCCGCTTACTGTTCCGTAAGCGAAGCCTTTCTTTATTCCTTTCCGTGGAGCAAAATCGAGACTCTGCGCCGTGAAGGACACAAGTCCGGGCAGATACTTCATCGCTTGCGTACAAATGTCGAGCGTCCAATCACTGCTATTCTGACCCTGAATACTGTTGCCAACACCGCCGGAGCCGCCTTTGCCGGTGCAGCCTGGACTGCTGTGTACGGGCCGGAAACCCTTCCGTTGTTCACGGTGAGTTTCACTGTGCTCATTCTTATTTTTTCTGAAATCCTCCCCAAGACAGTGGGGGTGGTTTACTGTGTTCCTTTGGGACGGGTGCTCGTCCGTCCTTTGGAAATACTCATATGGATATTTCTTCCAGTGATCTGGATCTGCGGCTATCTTTCCCGGATTATCAGCAAAAAGGGAAAGGGCCCACAGGCCACGGAAGAGGATATACGTGCAATGGTCAGCCTGACCAGAAGAACCGGGGCGATTAAACCGTATGAAGCCCTCTCAATTGCCAACATCCTGTCGTTGGACGACAAGATTGTTGAGCAGATTATGACACCCCGGACCGTTGTCTTCTCACTTCCGGCCAACATGACCGTTGCCGAGGCTCATGCAAAGTACAGTGCATGGCCTCACAGCCGTATTCCGGTTTATGAAGGTGATGATCCTGAAGACATTGTCGGAGTCATCTACAGGCGTTTTGTTTTCGAGACCCTGGCGGATGATGAGGATGATGTTAAATTGTCGGAGCTGATGCGCCCGGTGCGTTTTGTGCTGGAAAACATCACGCTGGACAAACTTCTGGTGAAGTTCCTTGAAAGCCGTATGCACCTGTTTGTTGTGCTTGATGAGTACGGTGGAATGTCGGGGGTGGTAACCCTTGAGGATGTAATGGAAGAAATTCTGGGCAGCGAGATTGTGGACGAGACCGATCAGGTTGTCGACATGCGTGAACTCGCCCGCCGCAGACGAAAAGAACTTGTCGTCAACGCGGACGAAGTGCCGCCTGACGCTTCGAAATAGAACGGAGTTTATATGGCCAAGAAAGGCGGAAAAGGCGTCTATATAGCCGCCCTGGTCCTTTTTCTCGGTGGTCTTGGATACCTGATTTATTCCGGTATCTCTCAGGACAGCGTGTATTTTCTGAATGTATCGGAAGCTCTTGCCATGGATGAAAGCAAGCTTGGTCAGGCCAGGCTTTTCGGCAGGGTTGCGCCGCAGAATATTGTGTCCAAGGAAGGCGGACTCGGCGTTGCCTTCGACCTTGCTGACCAGAAGGAAGCGGTCGGGACTATCCGCGTCGATTACAGCGGTGCTGTCCCGGATACTTTCAAGGAAGGGGTCGAGGTCATTGTGGAAGGAAATTTTGTGAATGGTCGCAACAATTTCCGGGCCACCTCCCTGATCACAAAGTGTCCGTCCAAATATGAAAAGAAAAACCGCGAGGGGCAGTCTTAACCTTCGTGGTGCAGTCATGTCCTGCTTCCGGCGGGACGTTTCTGTTTTTTAATGCTTTTATCCATCATGGAGAAAATATAATATGCAGCTTTTTGCAAACCTTATGCTACTGATAGCCCTGCTCGGGGCTCTCGGGGCAGGGGCTTACGCCTGCCTGTCGCTCATGACCGGCAAGCGCAATGTGCTGGTGCTCATTGACCGGGCCAACATGGCCGTTGCCGGGCTTGTATCCGTGGCAAGCGTCATTTTGACCGTAGCCCTTGTCAACCGTGACTATTCTTTTAAATATATCTACGAATACGTGGATAACACCCTGCCTATTTTCTATACAATTACAGCTTTCTGGGCCGGAGCCGATGGCTCTCTGCTTTTCTGGATGCTGTGTATAGCGATTATGGGCGTAATCTTCTCCAAGCTTGATCTCTTTCAGGAATTCTCTGAAAAAACCAGACTTTACTACTGGCTCTTTTTTATGATTATACAGGCGTTTTTCCTGCTTCTGCTTACAAGCTGGTCAAACCCTTTCATGGAACTTGTGCCCACACCGGCTGATGGTCGCGGTCTCAACCCGTTGCTGAGAAATCCGGGCATGATTTTCCATCCGCCGCTGCTGTTCCTCGGTTATGCCGGATTCACCAGTCCCGCGGCCCTTGCTCTTGGGGCCTATCTGTCCGGAGAACTCAAGTCTTGGGTCTCCTTCTGCCGTAACTGGAATATTCTGGCCTGGGTCTTCCTGACCGCCGGGATTGTACTCGGTTGCTGGTGGTCCTACATGGAACTCGGCTGGGGCGGCTACTGGGCATGGGACCCGGTAGAAAACGCATCCCTGATTCCGTGGCTCAGCGCTTCTGCATTCATGCATACAGCCGCTATTCAGATCAAACGCAAGGCTCTTCAGCGTACCAACGTCTTTCTCATGAGTCTGACCCTGCTGCTGAGTGTCTTTGCTACCTATCTTGTCCGTTCCGGGGTTGTTCAGTCTCTACATGCTTATGGTGAAAACGGTGTGGGACTGCCCCTGCTTGTATTCCTTCTGGCCAATCTTGCCGTTATCGGGCTGGGTCTTTTTGTCGGCCCCCGTCCTGAGTTCAAGACCCTCCCGGGACTGAACAGCAGACAGGGCCTCCTCATCATCGCTGCCTGGGCCTTCCTCGGCCTCGGTCTGGTTGTGGGGCTTGGAACCATGTGGCCGGTCATCAGCAAGATGTGGAGCGCCAATCCGGTTGGACTTGATGCAAAGTTCTACAACCGGGTCTGTCTGCCCCTGTTCAGCCTTCTGATACTTATTTTTACCGCGTGTCCCTGGTTCAACTGGAAGGAAGGCGTTGCCGACAGGCGCGGCCTGTTTCTGGTCGGCGGAGCCTTTGTGGGAGGTGGCATAATCAGTTATGCCTGCGGTCTTCACAATCCGCTGGCCCTGATAACCAGTGCCGCTGCAATCGCCTCCATCGTAGGTATTTTCAGTCTTTTCATACTGATGCCACAGATGCGCAAGGTTACATCCATGATCGGTGTTTACGGACTCCATCTTGGTGTTGCGCTCATGTTTCTCGGGGTGGCCTGGTCCGGGCCCAACAAGATTGAGCATGAATACGTGGTCAAGCAGGGCGAAAGTGTTCAGCTTGGTTCCTACACCATGACTTTCAAAAAGCTTACAGACGGGCAGAGTTCTGAAATGGCCTGGATCTCAGCAATTATTGATGTTGCAGAAAACGGAAAATCTGTCGGGATTCTCAGTCCTGAGCGCAGGCTTTACCGCAATTTCCAGCAGCCTTTCGCCGAGGTTTCCGTGATCCCCAGCCTGGGCAGCGAGATTTATGCTACCCTGCTCAGCGTGGATGAAAAGGGAACGGCAACCCTGAAGATGAGCATCAACCCCCTGATCAACTGGTTGTGGATCGGTGGAACGCTGATGTGCCTTTTCGGTTTTGTTGCTTTCAGGAAACCACGTTTAAGCTAGGCGGATGACCGTGGAACACAGTGAAAGTATAGCTCTCAAGGTTCGGGATGCGGCCAAGTTCTTCGGAACAAGGCTGATTTTCAAGAACGTCAGTTGTGATGTCCAGCGCGGGGAGATTATGCTCGTCGTAGGACGCAACGGCGCGGGAAAAACCACTCTGCTGAAGATCATGTCCGGGCTCTCAAGGCCTTCGGCCGGTTCTGCAGATATTCTCACCGCTCCGGAAAAGACTGCTTATCTTGGACACTCGACTTTTATTTATCCGCGTTTGAGCGGACTGAGCAATCTTTCGTTCTGGGCCACCATGTATGGTTTGTCTCCCTCGCGGGATGAACTGATGGAGCTGCTGAAGAGAGTCGGACTGGAAAGGGCCGCAGAAGAGCAGGCCGGGGCATACTCAAGAGGTATGGCTCAGCGTCTGAACCTGGCGCGCGTCTTTCTTGTGGATCCGGATCTGCTCTTTCTTGATGAGCCGGGAACCGGTCTTGATCAGGCTTCGTTGAACCTATTGCGCTCGGAGGTAGTCTCCCTGCGTAATCGGGGTACTGCAGTTGTCTGGATCAGCCATGACGTGAATCACGATACAGCTCTTGCCGACCGCGTCCTCGGACTTGCCGGGCGCAGGATGGCCTATTTGGGTTCCGCGACCGAGTTCGACCCCGATACAGTGCTGGGAGGTGAGAATGCTTAAACGCGGACTTACCATCGCTGCCAAGGATATGCGCCTCTCTCTCGGAGGCGGGCAGGGTCTGACTCAGGCCGTCCTTCTGGGACTTCTGCTCATCTTCGTGTTCAGCCTTTCCCGTCCGGCAGGACTACTGGTTGAACCGCAGGCTGCATCGGCCATATTCTGGCTGGCTTCATCCTTCGGTCTGGTGCTGGTTTTCAATACTTTGTTTTCAATGGAAGAAGCCAATGAGGTCCGTCTGGGACTGCTTTCCTCTCCTGTTCCGCTGCATGCGGTCTGGTTCGGGAAGGGGCTGGCCGGGTTCGGCCTGCTGCTCTGTTCGCAGCTGGTTTTTCTCCCGGCAACAATCGTCTTTCTCGGGCAGGATATGAAGGGGTCGCTGGCGGTTTTTGCCGTTACCCTGCTAGCAGCCGACTGGGGTCTTGTAGCCCTTGGTGCGTTGCTGGGGGCGATCTCACAGGGACAGGCGGCTCGGGAATCTCTGCTTTCAGTGATTCTTTTCCCGCTGCTGCTACCCATTCTGCTTGGGGCGATTCAGCTTATGACCTCGGTATTTTCCGGGGTGGTCCTTATGGATGAGAGTTCGTGGATGGGCATTATTGTTGCCGCCTCGGCTCTGTTCAGCGGTGCGGGCCTGATTCTTTTTCCTTTTGTATACAGCG